>JADYYE010000128.1 GCA_020853815.1 Phycisphaerales bacterium | reverse complement strand
TGTATGTCACCAAGTACATGGCCGCCACCAACCAGACCGGCGTTGGCATCGGCGACAACGCCCAGTTCGGCATGGGCACCGTCGACTCGACCGGCAATCTCTACCTCCGCGGCGATAACGGCGGCGGAACGGTCACCGGCGCCAACCCCCTCACGGCCGCCAACATCTTCCGCGTCCGCATGCAGAACCGCAATCCGGCGGTGAACAACGAAGTCAGCAACGCGGGCGGCGCGGACGCCGGCGCGACCGACTGGCTGGTTGTCAACGACGCCGCCTTCAACCACAACCCGCCCCAGAACCTGCCCGCTGAAATCACGGCCGGCGGACGCTACATCGGCGCCAACTTCAACACCCAGTACGAGTGGGAGCGCCCGGGCTTCCCGCTCGGCACCACCACGGCGCACCGCCCCGGCACCACCGATCACCGCGGCAGCGTCGCCTTCACCCCCCGCATCCTTTGGGGCGGCACGGTCGGGACCAGCGCCGTGCTCAGCGTCGCCAGCGGCACCAACTGCATCTCCGTCTTCGGCGTCAACGCCGACGGCTCGGTCAACCCCGCCAACACCCGCACCCTCACCCTCCCCGCCAACCCCACCGACGTGTGCCCCGCGTACACCTTTGACAACGACGCCACCAGCTTCTTCGAGAGCTATCGCTCTCAGGTCGCGTTCCGAGGCGGCGTCAGCCAGGTCAGCGTCACCCGCGACGCTCAGGGTCGTGGCATGGCGGCGGCGATGATCGCTACCACCGCCAACGCCGTGAACCCCTGGAACGCCATCGTCGCCGCCCGTTTCAACCCCGGCGATACCAGCCAGCCCCAGTGGCGCCTGGTGGCCTGGAACGACACACCCAATTCCACGGGCAAGCCCATCCGCGGTGACTACGGCATGGACGGCATCGCGTTCACCGGCGATGCCGGCGAGTTCGACGGCGTGTGCGATGCCCTCGACGCCCCCATCGGCCGCATCGCCTCGATGCCCGAGCTCCAGATCGGCCTGGCCGGTCCCTCGATCTCTCCGCCCGCGTTCGACGCCGCGGGGAACGTGTGGTTCCTCGCCACCGTTGCCCTCAACAAGGCCGATGCCCAGGGCGTGCCCTTCATCGACTTCGACACCGCGCTGATCCGCGCCATCTACAACGAGACCGCCATGTGCTGGGACCTCGAGCTGGCCCTCGAGCTCGGCGACACCTTCACGGGCCGCAACTCCCAGACCAAGTGGCAGGTCCAGTTCATGGAAGTCGCCGACCTCAACTCCGTCGCCTCCGGCACCTTCTTCTCCAACAACGTGCTGCCTTCGCGCTGGAACAATACCGGTTTCGGCAACATCCCCAACAGCGCGTCGCAGAATCTCGGCGGCCTTGTCCTTGGCGCGAAGATCGTCTACGACGCCGACAACGACGCCGACTTCAGCGATCCGACCGCCTCCAACGGCGACCCCACCAGCAAGGATGAGGCCTACAACGTCATGCTCTACATCGGCAACATCGACAAGCGATGCAACGCCGACTTCAACGGCGACGGCTTCGTCAACGGCGACGACTACGACGCCTTCGCCAGCGCCTTTGACATCGCCGACGGCGCCGCCGACGTGAACTTCGACGGCTTCGTCAACGGCGACGACTACGACTACTTCGCCAGCTACTTCGACCAGGGCTGCTGATCCTCCCGCACCACCTCACCGGGCTCCCGCAAACGCGGGGGCCCGGTCTTTTTTGCAGTCGGAACCGGCTTCTCGGCCCTTGGAGCGGGCCGGGCGCTCGGATAGCATGACACCGGCCCCGGTTCGGGGCCGAAGAGGGAGAGTTCGCATGAATCGTCGCTCGCGCCTGGTCTCCGCGTCGCTGGCCCTGGCCCTGGCCGCGGGCGCTTCCGCCCAGTGGAATCCCAACGCCGGTCAGTGGGGCAAGTCCGACCCGCGCGACGTTCGGGTCATGACCTGGAACGTGCTGGACGGCATCTGCCGCACCAACAACAAGGTCGAGGATCTCAACAACTGGGCGGCCCTGGCCCGCATCGTCGCCGCCATGAAGCCCGACATCCTCCTCCTTCAGGAGACCGGCGACAACTCCGGCAACGGCACGGGATCGGGCGTCGACTCCACCTCCCAGCTCAACACAACCCTCGGCTATTTCTTCAACGGCGGCAACGACTCCTTCAAGAGCAACGCCCCCATCACGTCGTGGGTCAAGAAATACGCCCCCACCTTTGACATGCCCTACGTCTACGTCAGCTTCACCAGCGACGGCTTCAACCGCAACATCGTCCTCAGCCGCTTCCCCTTCGCCGATCTCACCGGCGACACGTTCAACGCCGTCAGCACATGGAGCTCGCTCCCGGACCTCTACGCCCCCGGCGGCACGCCCGGCATCCGCGGCTTCATCTTCGCCGAGATCAACCTTCCCGACGCCGACTATGCCGGAAACCTCGTCATCGGCACCGCCCACCTGAAGGCCGGCGGCACCACCAGCGACAAGCAGGAACGCCTCGTCGCCTCGCAGAACATCGCGTATTACATCGACTACATGCTCAACGGCGGCGGCACGTCCACCCCCGATCCTCGCGGCATGATCCTCGACTCTCCCGCCGCCACCCTCGTCCCCACCGCGACCACCCCCGTCATCTGGGGCGGCGACTTTAACGAGGACGAAAACTCCAACGGACGCGACGGCCCGGTTTGGTGGATGTCCAAGGCCGCCGTCAACGGCGGGACCGACGGCACCGATCGCGACCGCACCGACGCTACCTTCGACGACGCCCGCGATTTCTTCACCAACAACCGGAGCACCCAGTCCTCCAGCAAGCTCGACTACATCTGCTGGCAGGACTCGATCGCCACGCTCCGCCGCTCCTTCATCTTCAACTCCGTCAATTGCAACAGCACCACCACGCCGCCCGAGCTCGTCGGTTACGTCGGCGGCTTCACGCTCTGCACCAGCTTTGCGTCGGACCATCGCCCCGTGATCGCGGACTTCATCCTGCCCGCCGCCGTCACCCAGCCCGGGCCCTTCAACCTGCTCACGCCCGCCGACAACACGGTCAACACCAGCCTCACCACCTCGCTCACCTGGAGCCCCTCCTCCAACGCCACCAGCTACACCGTCAAGGTCTCCCAGTCACCCGATCTCTCCAGCCCGATCGTCAACGCCAGCGGCCTCACCGGCACCAGCTACGTGATCGGCGGCGGCGTGCTCGCCGAATGCGGCCAGTACTACTGGGGCGTCACCGCCGTCAACACCGCCGGCACTCGCGCTTCCTCGCCGACTTCCTTCGGCTTCAAGACCAGCTTCCCCGCCGATCTCAACGCCGACGGCTTCGTCAACGGCGATGACTACGACCTTTTCGCGTCCTACTTCGAGAGCGGCGACCTTGGCGCGGACTTCAACAACGACACCTTCGTCAACGGCGATGACTTCGACGCCTTCGCGTCCCACTTCGAGGCGGGGTGCTGAAAGTAGGCACTTGGCACTTGGCATTAGGCACTAGGAAGAAGCCCGAGGCATTCGGACTGAGCCGAATCCCTGCGAGCCCCGAGCGCCAGCGACGGGGTTTCTCGTCTCGCGATTCCTGAGCGAGGAATGGCCGCGCCCGCCTGCGCGTCGTTCTATCCACATTCGCGATGCCCACATGTTCACATGCGCTGATGTGCTCATGTCCACATGTGCTCAAGTGAAAATGTGACCCAGTGCCACTACCGCGGCGGGAGCCCCGCGCCGCTGGCCGCCCGCAGTTCCGCCAGCGTCTTGTTCAGCTGCTTCTGCAGGATGCTGAGGCGCAGGAGCGACTTCACGCGTGTGAGCAGTTCGACCTTCAGCACCGGCTTGGTAAGAAAGTCATCCGCGCCGCACTCGACCGCGCGCTCCACGTCGCTCACTTCCGACAACGCCGTCACCATCACGATCGGGATCTCGCGCGTCGCGGCGTCGCCCTTGAGCTTGGAACAAACCTGGAACCCGCTGACCCGCGGCATCATCACGTCGAGCAGGATAAGGCTCGGGTGCTCCGCCGCCACCGCCGCCAGCGCCTCCGTGCCGTCCTTGGCCGTCTTGACCCGACAGCCAAGCTCGGCGACGTAGTCCTCCAGGAGTTCGAGGTTCTGCTCGTTGTCGTCGACCAGAAGGAGCAAGGCCGAAGAGAGGTCCTCGGCGGACAGATCGGCGGCGCTCGGGCTCGGCGTGCTTGGCGAAGTCATACGAACAAAATCCTTTCGGACGCGTCCCGACCCGGGCTGACGGCGTTCGTCCGCCGCACGTCCGGGATTGGACCGGCGCGGGGTATGGTACTAAAGATCATAGTGGGCTGAGTTTGCGCCCGCCGAGGTGGGCTCGGTATGGATTGGCGCGCGGGTGGTTGCCCTGAGGAACGGGGCTGGTGGGGTCGGGCTGTGGGGCTCGGGAAGGAATTCGGATGGCTTCGGTCAGCAAACCACGCGCGGCGTGGGAAGATCGATTCCGCAGGCCGACGGTGGATGAGCTCTTCGAGGGGCTCAATAAACAACTGTCGTCGCTGGCCGACTCGTGGCGCGAGCGCATGCGCGAGTCGCCGGGCGTACGCGAAGAGCTCGCGTGGCAAGGCATTCCTTTCCGGTGGACTCTGGTCTATCGGAACGACGCCCGTCCCGTCGCGTATCTGGTGCCGCAGCCGGTGAAGGCCTACGTCGCGATCCCGATCGCGAGCGACGCGGTGAACCGTCTGCCGCTCCGAAAGCTGTCGAAGCCCGTGCGCGATTCGCTCGGCGCCGCCAGTCTCGTCAACGGACTCTACTGGGCCCAATGGGAGTTGCAGTCCAAGGCACAACTCGATGAGTTGATGCTGATCGCGGCGGCGTGCTTGGCCGACGACACCGTCGCCGTGTGATCAATCTCTCCGACGTGTGAATCCGCTTGTGCAGACCACGCCCGCGCTTGGTCGATTCGAATACCCTCGGGAAACACCGTGTGGAGAGGGATCGATGCGGCATGTCTTGACCAGTTGGCGGCGGAACGTGCTCGGGGTCGGCGCTCTCACGCTCGCGGCGGGAACCTGTCTCGCCCAGCCCCTCAACCTCGCGATCGAAAAGACCATCTCGCGCGCCAAGGTCGGCGCGTCGGTCACCTCCGTCTACGCCGTCGACCTGGCGAGCGGCACGACCCTCGCCTCGGTCCGCGCCGACGAAGCGCTCATTCCCGCCAGCAATCAGAAGCTCCTCACCACCGGCGCCGCGATGCTCGTGCTCGGCTCCGACTTCGTCTTCAAGACCGAGCTGATCCTCGACGGCACGACGCTCGTCGTGCGCGGCGCGGGCGACCCGGCCCTGGGAGATCCCGAACTCCTCGCCAAACGCGACAAGCCGCTGGCCGTCGACGAAGTGCTCGATTTCCTTGCCGGCGCGGTCGCCAAGGCCGGGATCACCAAGGTCGACCGGGTCGTCATCGACGATCGGGTCTTCGATCGCCAGCTCATCCACTCCAGCTGGCCCTCCGATCAATACGAGCGGACCTACTGCGCCCAGGTCAGCGGCCTGAACTTCCGCGCCAACACCCTGGCCATCTTCGTCCGCCCCGGCGCGGGCGCCGGCGCCCTCCCGCTCCACACCACCGAGCCCGCCGCGGGATGGATCGACATCGACAAGCGGAACATCCGCACCGTCTCCGATGGCAAAAACATCGTCTCGCTCACGCGCCCGCCCAACCAGAACCGGTTCGTTCTCCGCGGCGAGGTGAAGGCGGCCACCCAGGCGCCCATCGAGATCACGGTCGACCAGCCGGGCCTTTTCTTCGGACGGGTGCTCGCCGATCGCCTGCTCAAGGCGGGCGTCGCGGTGGGCTCGCGGGCCGCGGGCGACCCGCGCCAGTACCAGGACCCCTCGCCCGACGTGGTGATGATCGACCCACAGGCCCCCGCGACGCAAGGACGCGTGATCGCACAGGTCACCACGCCGCTGATGGACGTGATGAACCGCTGCAACGTCGACTCGCAGAATCTCTACGCCGACTGCCTCTTCAAGCTCGCGGGCCAGAAGGTGACCGGCGAGGCGGGCACCTGGGACAGCGGCGCCTCGGTCGTGCGCATGATGCTCAGCCAGAAGATCGGCCCGCAGGCGGTCACCGGCGCGTCGATCATCGACGGCTCGGGGCTCTCACGACTCAACACCGTGTCGACCCGCTCCATGGGCTCGTGGCTCGCCGCCCTCGCCAAAGACTCCCGCGCCGGCGACGCCTTCGTCGCCACCCTCCCCACCCCGGGCGAAGGCACCCTCGAAAGGCGATTCCGCGGCAAAAAGCCCGGCTCTGAAGTCCGCGGCAAGAGCGGGTTCATCAACGGCGTGCGCAGTCTCTCCGGCTATCTCACCGCCAAGGACTCCGGGCACCGCGTCGCCTATTCCATCATCATGAACCAGGTGCCCGGGCAGTTCGGCGGCGAGGCCAAGGACCTGCACGAGGACATCATCCAGGTTCTCGACCAGTGGCTCTCCCGCCAGGACGACGACCGCTCCCGCGTCGGCGGCTGAGCGACACCATCAACCAAACGACCACTCGAAAATCCGCGATCGCGAGCGATGGTGGTTGAGCGGCCTCGCCCAGACCTTCGGGAGTTGTGGATTCCTGGAGGCCCGGGCTTCGGGATGGACATCGCTCGAATCGATTGGCGCCAATTTCCCAGAAACCGCGTGCAACCCGTGCCGGTTTCGTCGCTATCAAGCCGGGTGTGACAACCCCAGATCGGAGGCCGCATGGTTTCTCTTGGCCGGTGCCGTCGCGTCGCGGGTGTGGTTTCGCTGCTCGTTCTGGCGGGGCTTGCCTCCGCGCTCCAGGTCCAGCCCGCGCAGGAACCCCCGGACGGTGGGGCGCCCACGCCACTGGTGTCACACGACTTTGACCAGACGCCGATCGGGTCGATCCCGCCGGGGCTTCGCGTAACCACGCCCGGCTACGAGGCCAAGGCCGTCGACGACGACGCCGGGCGTGTGCTCAAGGTCGAACGCACCGGCGAAGGCGACACGGGCGTGGTCCTGGGCTTTCTCAAGCCCGACGATCTGCGCGGGCGGCTTGTGACGCTGAAGGCCCGAGTCCGCTCCAGCGAAGGAACCGAGGCCGCGCTCTGGCTCCGCGTAGATCGCGAGAGCCAGCAGCCGGGCTTTTTCGACAACATGGCCGACCGCCCCATCAAGTCCTCGGCCTGGGACGAATATGACATCACCGGCGACATCGCGCCCGACGCCTCGGGCGTGGTCTTCGGCCTGCTCGTCTTCGGGCCGGGTCCGGCGTGGCTCGACGCGCTCACCATCACCGACTACGGCAAGGCCGAATTGCGTGCTCCCGATGTCGCGCCGCTCAGCGAACGCGGTCGCGACAACATCGTCGCGCTTACTCGCCTCGTCGGCGTGCTGCGCGGCTTCTCTCCCACCACCGAATCCCGTGGCGTGGATTGGGATACCTACACCATCGACGCCGTCAACGCCTTCGAGCCCTGCAAGGACGCCGACGAACTCATCGCGACGCTCAAAGCCTGGACGCTCTCCATCGCGCCGGGGGTTCAATTCTGGCGCGGCCAGCGCGACCAGGGACCGCCCGAATCGCCGCGCCCGGAAAACGCCACCGGCGCCGTTGCGATGGTTCACAAGGGCTACGTCGATCCGAGCGTCGACGCCTCGCAGCGTCGCTTGAACATCTATTCGAGCGAGCAGGTCCGCCTCGACCTCAACGCCGAAGCGGCCGACTCCCGCCCCGCGCCGGGCGAAACGGTCACGATCTCGCTGGGCGGCGGCGTCTTTGCACGCATCCCGATCGCACCGTACGCCGACGCGGATCGCACGCTCCCCGAGGCCGCCGCCGAGCTTCCCAAGCCCGCCAAGGAGCGCGCCCGAAGCTGGCGGGCCACGCCAGCCGAACGCGCCGTGCGCTTCGCCGTGCTCATCGAGGCGTGGAACACGCTCAACCATCACTATCCATACTTCGACGTGACGGAGACCGACTGGGTCGCGGCCCTGCCTCCCGCGCTCGACAAGGCCGCCACCGACGCAACCCCCGAAGACTTCTGGCGAACGCTTGCCATGATGCACGCCAAGATCAAGGACGGGCACGGCTGGATCGGCGGCCCGGGCGCGCCCATGGTCATGCCCCAGCCCTACAGCACCGAATGGGTCGGCGATGAGATTGTGATCCGCCGCGTCGCCGACAACGTCGCCGATCGCCTCTCGCCCGGCGATGTCATCGAGTCGATCGACGCCACGAGCGTGCGCGATCTTTATGCCGCCGTCGAGCCCACCATCTGCAGCGCGACGGAACAGTGGAAGCGGTATCGCGCGTTGTCGCAGATCGGCTGGGGACCGGGAAAGAACGAGGTCACGCTCTCGATCAGGCGCGGCACATCGCGCCTTGCGGTCGCGCTCCCGCGCGACGGGCACGCCACGCCCCAAATGGCCCGCCCCGAGAACGGGAGCGAGCTTTCCCCCGGCATCGTCTACTTCAACCTCGACGGCACCAGCCTCGCCGCGCTCAGCACCAACCTCGCGGAACTCTCGGCCGCCAAGGGCATCGTCTTTGACCTTCGCGGCTATCCCGCCGACGCGGGCTCGGCGGTCCTGCCCTACCTCTGCGACACGAATCTCAAGAGCGCGCAATGGCGCGTGCCCGTCATCGCGCGACCGAACTACCAGCGCGTGCGATTCAGCGTCAGCAACTGGAATCTCCCGCCCCGGAAGCCCCGTCTCACCAGCAACATCGCCTTCCTCACCGACGGGCGCGCCATCAGCTACGCCGAGAGCTGCATGGGGATCGTCGAGGCCTACAAACTCGGCGAGATCGTCGGCGCCGCCACCGCGGGTTCCAACGGCAACGTCACCAGCGTGAAGCTCCCCGCCGGATACAACGTCTCGTGGACCGGCATGCAGGTTCTCAAGCACGACGGCTCGCGCCACCACGGCGTGGGAATCCTCCCGACCGTGCCCGTCGCGCCGACGAAGGAAGGCCTCGCGGCCGGACGCGATGAAGTGCTGGAACGAGCGATCGAGGTCGTGCAGGCGAAGCTGAAGTAGCGCCGCAGGCCGAGGGGTCCGCCGACCTACGCCGTCTTCGGTGTCGTGTTCTTCGCGATCGACTCCAGCACCGAGATCATGTGCTTGTCGAGGTTGGGGTCGCGCGATTCGCCGCCCTGGATCGAGTACGTCGGCTGCACATGCGATTCGCCGCAGATCACCGTAAGCAGGTTGGCGACCAGGCGCGACTCGTCGCCCGCGGGGAGCTTGTGCCCCTGCTGACCCAGCAACTCGACCGCGTGGTGCACGATCTGCACCGCGCCGTCGACGATCACCTTCCTCGCATCGACCAGCGCCTGCGCCTGCTGGCGCACCAACATCGACTGGGCGATCTCCGGCGCGTAGCTGAGGTCGGAGAGCTCGAACGCGCTCACCTCGGCTCCCGCGCTCGCCACTTTCTGCTGGAGAATGTCGCGCATCTCCTTGGCCACCGCGCCCGTCTCGCTCTTCAGGCTCACCTGGTGCGTCGTCGATTCATAGGGATAGCGCGACGCGACCTGCTTCAGCACCGCCATCGCCTGCGTGCGCACGAACCCCGCCGCGTCCTGCACCTCGAGCGCCGCCTTGACGCTGTCCACGAACCGGAACGTCACCACGCCCGCGACCACGATCGGGTTGCCGTTGCCGTCGGCGACCACGGTGCGGCTCACGTCGATCGCCTGGTTCTTGGTGGAGATCTTGATGACCTTCCGCCCCCACATGTTCACCCACGACAGGCCGGGGCTCTTCACCAGCTTCGAAAACTTGCCCCACTCAAGCACCACCGCCTCTTCCTGCGGATGGACCACCAGCCACGACGCCAGCAGCGTGATCGGAAAGAAGGCGATGCTCAGAACGAGTGTCAGCAGGCTTTCCATGCGAATCTCCCACGGCAGCCGCGTGAAGCAAATTGCCGCCGCGCCGCTCACCAGAGTGTACCGATGGCGCCCCCGCCGGTTGCGTCGCATCTTCCGCGACCGGATCGCGCATCCCGCCGGCTCTCTCGCGGTCCCCGGTCGCTCACGCGCCCAGGATGTTCACGCCGCTATCGACGTAGATCGTCTCGCCGGTCACGCCCGCCGAGAGGTGCGACGCCAGGTACACGCCCGTGTCACCCACGTCGCTCCCCAGCGTGGCGCGGCGCAGCGGCGCTCGCTGCGCGACGGCCTCTTCCATCGTGTCCGTCCCGCCCACCGCCGAACTCGCGAGCGTCCGCAGGTATCCGCCCGAGATGATGTTCACGCGGATGCCGTGCTGCCCAAGCTCGCTGGCAAGATACCGCGCCGTGCACTCGAGCGCGGCCTTGGCGACGCCCATCACGTTGTACCCCGGCACGACCTTTTCCCCGCCGTAGTACGACATGCCCATGATCGACCCGCCGCCCGAGCGGGCCATCAGGTCCTTGGCCCGGTTCGCCATCGCCACGAGCGTGTACGCCGAGATATCCAGCGCCTGCACGAACGCCGCCCGCGGCGTCTCGGTGAACTTGCCGACCGCAAGCCACTCACGCTCCGCGAACGCGATCGAGTGGACCAGGAAGTGCATCGCGTCAAACTTCTCCGCATAGGCCGCGAAGGCCTTGTCAAGGTCCGCGTCGCTCGACGCGTCGAGCGCCACCAGCCACGGATCGGAGACGCCCAGCGCCTCCACCGCGCGGCGCGTGCGCCGCTCGTTCTTCTCGCCCGGGAGGTGCGTGAACGCGCAGCGAGCCCCGTGCTCCATCATCGACTTGGCGATGTGCCACGCGTACGAACGTTCGTTGGCGATCCCGACGATCAATCCCGTCTTGCCGGTGAGCAGAGCCATGCGGCCTCCCAAGAGTGACGCGCCCCTCGGCGCGAATCGCCCGGGCGCGAATCGCCAAGTATACCCGCACATGCTTGGCAATGGGCCCGTGCTATCTTTGTTCGTGCCCACGCAGGACCTGAACTCGCTCCCGCTCCCCGACCTCTATCGCGAACTTGCCTCGCGCCGCGTCGCCGGCGGCCCGTCGCTCGTCCGCCGCCTGCTCGAGCTCGCACGCGACGAAGACCTCGGCGATCAGGGCGACGTGACCACCCGCGTCTTCGCCGGGCCCGGCTCACAATCCTCGTGCGAAATCGTCGCGCGAAACCACGCCGTCGTCGCGGGCCTCGAGATCATCCCCGAGGTGCTTTCGCTCATGGGCGGCGGGACATTCCGCGCCGCGGCACGCGACGGCGATCGCGTTCAGCCCCGCCAATCGCTCGGACGCCTCGACGGCGATTCACGCGCGATCCTCGCCGCCGAGCGCCCAATCCTCAATCTCCTCGGGCGGCTCAGCGGCGTCGCCACACGCACCGCCCACTTCGTCGCCGCCATGGGCCCCGGCGTTCGCGCCAAGCTCTTCGATACCCGCAAAACCACGCCCGGCCTTCGCGTGCTGGAGAAATACGCCGTCCGCTGCGGCGGCGGGATGTGCCATCGCATGGGCCTGCACGACGCCGTTCTTCTCAAAGACAACCACCTCGCGGGCGTTTCCAGCGCCGACCTCGGGCGCTTCGTCGCCGACGCCGCCGCCCGCGCCCGCGCGAGTTGCTCCATCTCATTCTTCGAGGTCGAGGTCGATCGCATTGACCAGTTCGAGTCCATCCTCGCGGCCCAGCGCGGCGCGCCCGCGTCGGCCAAGATCGACATCGTCCTCCTCGACAACATGGGCCCCCGCCTGCTCGCGCAGGCCGTCGCCCTGCGCGACAAGTCCGGCCTCGCGATCGAACTCGAAGCCTCGGGGGGCGTGCGCGAGGACACGATCCGCGCCATCGCGCTCTCCGGCGTCGATCGAATCTCCGCGGGCACGCTCACGCACGGCGCCACGTGGGTCGACTTTGGCCTGGATGCCGTGCCGTGAACGCCGTCGTCGACGAATTCGCGTGCTTCCTGAAAGCCACCGAACAATCAGGCCGACGCGCCACCATCGTCAACCAATGCGCTTCGACCCAGGACATCGCAAGGGAGTCGGGCCCGGGCGCGATCGTCCTCGCTCGACACCAAACCGCGGGCCGCGGCAGGCTCGGACGCGCCTGGGCCGACACCGCCGACGCAGGCCTCGCGATGTCCCTCACGCTCGACGCACGCACGATCACCGATCCGGGCGTCCTCTCGATCGGCGTTGGGCTGGCGGCCTGTATTGCATGCGAGCAGGTATTGATCGATCCACAGAACTCCGCCATCACAACACCAGCAACAACCGCCCTCGGCCTGCGCTGGCCGAACGATGTTGTCGAGCGAACCCATGGCCGAAAGCTCGCGGGGGTTCTCATCGAGCGCTCCGCCGACCTCTTCGTCGTGGGTGTCGGAATCAACTGCCTGCAGGGCGCGAGCGACTGGCCCGATGTTCTTCACGGGCGCGCCGTGTCGCTCGTGGAACTCGCACCGCAACTCGATCGAACCACGCTTCGCGCCGGCATTGCGATCGAGTTGCTCCGCTCGATCGATCGGGTGCTCACGACGCCACCCGACCAGATCGCACGCGGCTGGTCCGCCCGCGACACGCTTGTCGGAACCCGGCGCGTCTTCGAGCACGCCGGAAATCGCATCGTCGCCACGGTGGTTTCGGTCGATCCGCTCAGCCACCTCATCGTGCGTGACGACGCCGGCACACTCCATCGCCTGCCGGCCCTCACCACCTCGATGGTCCACGACGCCAGCGCGTGAACACTCCGCCTTCGCCGCTCGCGCCCCGCCATTCTCCCTAAAACTCCGGCCGGCTCTCCAACTCCACACGCCGTCCCGTCGATGGGTCCATGAACGCGAGAAAACTCGCGTGCAGCATCAACCTCGTCGCGTGCGGCGGCGGCGAATACAGCACGTCGCCCACGATCGGGTGGCCCATCCCGCCCTCCGCGCGGGGCGTGGCCGCGTGAACCCGCAACTGGTGCGTGCGCCCCGTGATCGGCTCAAACTCCACCCGCGTCCGATCCACCTCGCGCGACAGCACCCGGAACAGCGTCGTCGACGACTTGCCGTGAACATGATCCACGATCTGGATCGGACGCCGGTCAACGTCCGGGCGGATCGGAAGGTCCACCCGCCCCGCATCGGCGTCCACCAGCCCGTGCAGCAGCGCGACGTACTTCTTGTCAACCATCCGCGCCTCGAACTGCATCGAGAGCTCGCGCTGCGAGTCTTCATCCAGCGCAACGAGCAGAATCCCCGACGTCTCCATGTCCAGGCGATGGACCACCATCGGCCCAGTCGCCTCGGGGAACATCCGCCGCCCGATCTCGACGCAATTCGGCACCGCCGGATTCTTGCCCGGCACCGACAGCACGCCGCTCGGCTTGTTGATCGCCACATACCCCCGACCGCGATGGATGACCTCCAGCACGGGGTCGGGCTCGGCATGTCGCGGCGGCGGAATCACGATGGAAGCCCCTGTGTCTCCGGTGGCCCGCCTCTCCGAGGCGGGTCTTCGGGCCAAAGCAAGAAACCCGCTCGATCGAACTCCGATTCCTCTGAAGCGCCCCGAACGGTGATCCTGGGGACGATGATCTCCAATTCGGGCACGGCGCGCCCGCTTCCCGGATCAATACACGGCGCTATCGTTCCACCTCGGAACTGTACCGCGGCACCTCCCGCCCGCGGAAGGAGTCATCCACGATGCGTAGCTTGATGCCGCGGCCTGGAACCAGCGTCGGTGTTGCCCTCGCCCTCCTCTCCCTCTCCGGCGTCGCCACCGCTCAACCCGCCGGCGCGGGCACGCATCCAGCCCAGCCCGGCGCTCAACCCGCCGCCCAGCCCCCGCTCGACTGGGCGAAGGAAGAGTCGGGCCTGCTCAAAAACTATGTCCAGCTCACCAAGCGCGACCAGTTCGTAAAGGCCGGCGAGCAGTACTTCAACGCCGACGCGAGCTGGATCATCTTCCAGGCCGTCCCCGTCCCCCCCCCGGGCCAGCCGCCCGAGAGCGCCTATCTCATGTACGTCGCCAAGGTCGACCGCGATCAAGGCGGCCGGGTCACCGGCCTCTCGCAGATCACCAAGCTCTCCGCCGACGGCAGCGCCAACACCTGCGGCTGGTTCGACCCCGTCGAGCCCACCCGCGTCATCTACGGCTCAACCATCAACCCGCCCGAGCCCACCAACAAGCCCGGCTACCAGGGGCCCACGGGACGATACATGTGGTCCTTCCCCCGCGAGATGGAGATCGTCTCCCAGGTGCCGCTCCCCCTCTGGCGCGAGGTCATGGCCAAGCGCGGCGAAAAGGTCGACGAGGCCCTCTGCGGCAACACGTTCCTGCCGCGCCCGATCTTCACCCTCGACGGCTACGACGCCGAATGCTCGTTCTCTCGCGACGCCAAGTGGATGATCTACACCCACGTCGAGGAGATCCCCGGCGAGAACGGCGCCCCCGCCCGCCCCGACGCCGACCTCTGGGTCTACAAGATGGCCACCGGCGAACACCGGCGCATCGTCCAGGCCCCGGGCTACGACGGCGGCCCGTTCATCAGCCCCGACGGCACCAAGATCTGCTACCGCTCCGACCGCAAGGGCAACAACGAATTGCAGCTCTTCATCGCCGATCTTGAATTCGATTCCGACGGCGTTCCCACCGCCACCAAGAGCGAGCACCAGCTCACCGACGCCAACGTCAACTGGGCCCCCTACTGGGACCCCTCGGGCACGTTCCTCATCTTCGCCAGCAGCCAATTCGGACACCAGAACTACGAGGTCGTCGCCATCGAGGCCGACATGAACAAGCCCATGTCCGAGCTGCGCACCCGCCGAATTACCAGCGCCACCGGTGCCGACGTCCTCCCGATCTTCAGCAACGACGGCAAGCTCATGATGTGGACCTCGCAGCGCGCCCCCAAGATTGACGGCGAAGAGCGTCCCTCCAGCCAGATCTGGTGCGCCGAATGGATCGGCGGCAACGACGCGGGCGATCTCTTCGGAGGCAAGCAATAGCCGGCCGCGCCGTGTATACCAGCCCGAAGCTCGAGATGACGATCCTCCGCACCCCAACCATGCGCCTGGAGTGGATGCCGCTCTCGTGCCTCAAATGCGCTTCATGCGGATTCCGGTTGAAACCCGAGCGAAGATGGTGCGTAAACGGCAGAATGTGAAGACCGCCAGTGACCGGCGGGCCAACGAAATCGCACGGGTTTCAGCTGGAATCCGTATCAGGTCCGATCACTTCGCACGCGTCTTCCTCCGTTGGCGCCTGCGACATCGGTGCCGACCACGCATGTGCGGCCTCCACCCAGCTTCCACGCCCCTGACGCTCAACCCCCAAGCGACTCACACACCGCTCGCCGAAACGTCTCCATCGGCGCGGGCATTCCCGTCCACGCCTCAAACTGCAGCGCCGCCTGGCGCACGAACATCTCCAGCCCCTCGACCACCGTGCAGCCGTGCTCTCTTGCCTTCCTCAAGAGCGGCGTCTCGCGCGGCGTATAGACCGTGTCCATCACAATCGCGCCCCGCGAAAGCGCCGCCTCGGGGATCGCCAGCGCCTCAGGCGCCGGGCCGCTCTTCATGCCGAGCGGCGTGCAATTCAGCCACACGTCGCACGACGCGCCCGCCATCCCTTCCCACGCCTCACTCCGCGCCGGAACTCCGGTAGCACTCGCCACCGCCCCGGCCAGCTCCCGCGCGCGAGCGTGATCTCGGTTGAAGATGATCGGCGTCGCGCCCGCCATCGCCGCGCCGAATGCAATCGCTCGCCCCGCCCCTCCCGCGCCGACCACGCCGATCGTCAGCCCCGCGATCGAGCCGCTCTTCGTTGCGTTCTTGATGCTTTCGATCGCCGCCGGCGCGTCGCTGTTGAAGACGCGCACGATCGCCCGCCCTCCCTCGCGCGAAACCATCAGCGTGTTCGCCGCGCCGATCATCGCGGCGCTCGCGTCAACCTCCCAGCCAAGCTCGCGCGAGATCCGCACCAGGCTCTCCTTGTGCGGGATCGTCACGCTGCACCCGCCGAAATCCAGCGGCCCATACCCGATCAGGTCCGTCAGCGTCGCCTTCAGGCTCGCGTCGTTGTCCTTTGGAGTCGCGCCGCCCGCGATCGGCATGGGCAGATAGACCGCGTCGATGCCGAGCTCGCCGAAGCCCGCGTTGTGAATCCGCGGCGAGAGCGAGTGCGAAACGGGCCAGCCGACAACGCCATACACCCTTGTCGACGCGCGGATCGAGCGGAATCGATACGTCTCCAGAAGCTGCGCGACCGTCGGCTGACCGGGCGCGGTCGCGGATGAATCGCGCAGGCTCGCGAACGTGAGGAACGCCCCGAACTTCGGCGCCAGCACGCGGCTCATCAGCCCGAACTCGCCCATCCCGAGCGCGATCATCGGGCGATCCGCGTGACGCAGCAGCTCGAACAGCTCGATGTTGTCGCGCAGCGATCGCGCGCGGAACGCGACCTTGTGAACGCGCGACGCTTCGTGACAGCGCATGGAAAGCACGCGCCGCGTCAGGTCGGCGGGGCGCGAATCAAAGTCGTGCGACGAGAGGATGAGCCCGGCGCTCTGCTCGCGTTCGCGCGGATCAACGCACAGGTTCACCTTGAGGCGAAGATTGTCCGAGCGGTCGTACGCCGCGAGCTCGACATCGATGTAGCGCGGAGCGTGCTCGCCGCCCTGGAGACCCACGCACGCGCGCTCGAACATCGCGACGCGGACATCGTCGTCGCCGTCGTAGTGCCCGCCTTCCCACGTCGGGCGGCAGGTCAGGATGCACGGGAGCGGCGAGCGCGAGACAAGTCGCGCCACTCGGGCCGCGTCCTCCGCCTCACCGGTCCCCGCAAAGTAATCGTCAACGCGAAACTCGGCGATGTCGGCGCCCGCGTCTCGTGCGGCGGCGGCGGCGCGCAAGGCACTTGCCTCGTCGGTCACCATGATGGGAACGCAGACCAGTGTCGCCATGAATTGAGTGTACGGCATGCGCTCGGAGGAGTGAGTGCTGCATGAAACCGGCCGAGCGGAATCCGGTACAAAGGTGCAATGCTCGACGTGCTCCTGGAACTCCTCGACATCTGGTGGACCGACCTCGTGTCGGTCTCCGCGCTCGGACACCGGCGCGCGTGGCTCGTCCTGATCGCCGTTCTCGCGGCGCTCGCGGGCATGACGACGCTGATCTATTTCATGTACGTGCGATGATCGCCTTTGCCGCCGCGCTTCCCGCGACCTGCCCGCTCGACCAGGCCCATTGAAAATTGAAGCCGCCGATCCGCCCGTCGACGTCGCAGACCTCGCCGCACAGATGCACGCCGGGCGTGGTCCGGCTTTCCATCGAGTCCAACCGCACCTCGCCCAGGGGCACGCCGCCCGCGGTGACTTCCGCGTGCGTGAAGCCGCGATCGCCCGTGATCGGCACCGCAAGCGAGGTGACGGCCGAGACGATCGCGGTGCGCTGCGCCCGCGTCAGCGATTGAACCTGCGTCGACGGATCGAGGTTCACATGATCGCACAGTGCGCGCGAGAGTCGCTCGGGCAGGCCGCGATCGGAGTGGCCGGGCACCCGAGCGCGAAACTCGAGTGACTCGGCCAGCCAGCGCGCGATGCTTTGCCCCTTGGCACTCACGATCGCACGATCGAGGTCGGCGGGTGACAACCCCGGCGCGAAGTTGAGTACAAGAGCCGCTTGCGGATCGGCGTGGCGAGCGTCGGCGAGGTACCGCGACGCGTCGAGAATCGCCGGCCCGGAGAGGCCCAAGTGGGTGAAGAGCACGGAATTCGTGAACGACACGATCGGCTTGGCGCCCGCGCCCGCAACGATGACCTCGGCGGGGGCCGACACGCCGGAGAGTTCGCGGAGGAAATGCCCGTCGGACGTGGTGAGCGGCACGAGGGCCGGGAAAACCCGCGGCGTCATGGTGTGCCCGAGCGATTTCGCGATGGAATAGCCATGCCCGTCGGAGCCGGATTTCGGCAGCGCCTTCCCGCCCGTCGCGAGTATGACGCGACGAGCCAGCAGCGTGCGCACTTCGCTGCAGGCCTGCACGTCTTCACGCCCGACCTCAAAGCCGCCTTCGATCGCTCGCACACTGACCACTCGCCAGGGATGCCAAAGCTCGATGCCGACGCGTCGCGCTTCGCCCAGGAGCGCGTCGAGCACGGTTCGGGCGCGGTCGCTGGTGGGAAACAGCTTGCCCGTGTCCTCTTGTTTCAGTTCCACGCCGATCTCGCGGAAGAACGCGATGGTCCGCGGCACGTCGAACCTCCCGAGCACGTTCCGGATCGAGTTGCGGGACGAGCCCGCGTAGGCGCGCTCGTCGACGTGGTGATGCGTGACGTTGCAACGCCCGCCGCCCGCGACCAGGATCTTGGCGCCGAGCGTCTTCGCGCCGTCGAGGGCGATGATGCGGAGCCGCGCGCCCGCCTCCATGGCGGCGCGACCGGCGGCGATCGCGGCCATGAGCCCCGCGGCGCCCGCGCCAATGACCGCGATGTCCGCCCGCTCGCTCACGATCTACACCGCCCGGCGCGAGCGCCACTGATCGATCGCGACAGCGGCGATGATGATGTGCCCCACGATGATCTGCTGCACATAGTTCGGCCAGCCCAGCGCGGCGCACCGGCTCTGCAGATAGGCCATCATCACCGCGCCCACCAGAGTGCCGATGATCGACGCGTGCCCGCCGTTGAGCGAGGCGCCCCCGATCACGACCGCGGCGATCACGTCGAGCTCGAGCCCCACACGCACCGTCGGGTCGCCGACCGTGAGGCGAGCGAACTGCAGCACGCCCGCGACGCCGACCAACAGGCCAAGCACGCCGTACACGCCGAGCTTCACGCGATTCATCGGGATGCCCGCGTACGCCGCGGCGACGGGGTTGGAACCGATGGCGACGGCGCGCCGCCCGAAGACGGTGCGGTGCATGACCAGGCCGGTGATCGCCACGACGCCGATCATGCCCCAGACCGCGGGCGCGAAGACAAGCCACGCGGGCGTGGGCGATGTTGAGACGATCGAGTAGAGCGGGCCGCCGGTTCCTGATGGCGCCGAGACGACCGAGCCGCTCGCGAGCCAGATCGCGACGCCGCGGAAGACGCCGAGCGTGCCGAGCGTGGCGATGAAGGGCGGGAGACGGAGCAGCGTGATGAGGAAGGCGTTGTAGACGCCGCAGAAGAGGCCGGTGCCGACGGCGGCGAGCACCGCGACAATGGTCGGCTGACCGTTCTTCAGAACCAACGCGCAGACGACGCTGGCGAGCGCGACACCCGAGCCGACGGAGAGATCAATCCCGCCGCTGGCGATGACGAGCGTCATGCCCATCGCGACAATGGCAACGATCGCGGTCTGGAGCGAGATCAGGCGGATGTCGGCGAAGGAAACAAGGCCCTGGTCGGGCTTGCCGGTGAGATGCCCGACGATCCAGAAGAAGACGACCACCGCGGCAAGGCCCAGCAGCGGGCCAAGGGCGCGGAGGAGCTTGCGGGCCGCGGCGCTGCGGGGTGTGGCGAGCGTGTGTGCATCGGCGGGAGTTCTCATGCCCGAAACCTGCTCCACCTCATGCACGAAACCCGCACACCTTCAGTGCCGATGAAAGAGCCCGTCGGGAAGCGCCCTGCCACCAGTTCTCGCCTCCGCCGCGTGGCGCAGTCGGCGGCACGCTTGGCCCCTTGCTCGTGCTTCGAGCTTCACTGACCAACGACCCTCGCTTGCGCTCCGCGCTTTCCCGTCACTCTCCGAGGTACTTCTTGAAATCCGGCGCGAGGAGTTCCTTCATCTCCGGCGTGCCCATGTTCTCCTTGGTCACCAGGGCGCAACCGGTGTCGATCGATTTTTCGGCCTTCACGCCGTGCAGGTGATCGATCGCGGTCTTCACGCCGAGGTATCCCATCCGCATCGGGTTCTGAACGACGAGTGCGTCGATCTCGCCGGCCGTCATCGCCTGCACGAGCCCTTCGCTCGAGTCAAAGCCGACGAAATTGACCTTACCGGCCAGGCTCCGCGAGCGCAGCGCGAGCAGCATGCCAAACGTCGACGATTCGTTCGGGCAGTACACGCCCTGCAAGTCGGCGTTAGACGCGAGCAGGTGCTCCGCGGCTTCCTGTGCCGTGGCGCGGGTCGCTCCGGCGTACCGCTTCGGATCGATGAAGGTGATGCCCTTGGCCTTGGCGATCTCGTCGGCAAAGCCCTGCTCGCGCTGCGCCGTGCTCGCGGAGCCCTCCTGATAGCGGAGCATGAGCACGCGCCCCTTGGCGGCGTCACCACCGAGCGACTTTACCATGCGCTGGGCCGCAAGCTGGCCGCCCTTGTAGTTGTCGGTCGCGACGAAGCTCACGAAGTCCTTGCCCGCCTCGGCCTGGAGCCCGGAATCGATGATGACGACGGGGATGCCGGCGGCGGCCGCGTCCTTCACCGGGCCGACGAGCGCCTTGTCGTCGAGCGGTGCGAGCACGATCGCGTCGTACTTGCTGCTGACGAGATTCTGAACCAGCGACACCTGCTGCTCGCGGTCGTCCTCTCGCTCCGGGCCGCGGAACGTGAGTTCGACGTTCCCGGATTCCTTGGCGGCCTTCACGCCGCCGGCGTGGATGGACTTCCAGAACTCGTGGGTCGTGCCCTTGGGGACCAGGGCGACGCGGAGGGGCTTGCCGCTTGGCTTGTCATTCGGCTTGTCGCTGGGCTCGGCTTCGGGCTTGGAAGTCGGTGCGGCGGGCTTGGGCGCGTCGGTCGGGGCGGATTTTTCTTCGCAGCCGGCGGGAAAAGCGACGCCGAGGACCGCACATAGACCGACCAAGACGAGCGAGGCTAGGGATGAGCGACGTTTCATGGGAATCTCCGCGTGAGAAAGGACGCGATGGGACGCAGATGATACCGGAAGCCGGGGTGGAAATGTGGCCTTCCGGGGCCCGAACTGGTCTGTGCCGGGGGTTGGGGCTATTGTTCCCACCCCTCGTGAAGCGTCGGTGTGGCGCGGCGAGGGGTGTTCGAGTTCCTGAGCCTGATCCTTTGCCCGATCATGGGGCCGGCGTGTCCGGCCTCTGGCCCGATCATTCGGAGAGTTCACGTGGTTCGTATCCGCCTGCAGCGTCTCGGCCGTCACAATCGCCCGTTCTATCGCATCAACGCCGTGGACAAGCGGACGCGCCGCGATGGCAGCGCGATCGAGCAGCTCGGGTGGTACGACCCGATGGCCAAGGACCCCGCCAAGCAGCTGGAGCTCAACGAGGAGCGGGTGAAGTACTGGATCTCCGTCGGCGCTCAGCCCTCCGAGACCCTCCGCGACGTGCTGGCCAAGCGGAAGCTGGTGGACGTGACTGCGTGGGAGAAGGACCGCGAGGCGGACCGCAAGATGGTGGAGGCCAAGAAGGCCGCCGCCGCTCTCGCCGGCGAGAAGAAGGAAGAGAAGAAGGCCTGAGCCGACTTCGAGCAAGCGAATCACAGAGCCCCGGCGACGGGGCTTTGTTGTTTTTGGAGTTGGGCAGGACGGGCGGGCGCGAACGCGCTCGCCTCACTAGAATCCTCCATGGTGCGGAAGTTCCCCGATTCGACGGCGATCTTGCAGAGGATGGTCGACGCCGTGGAGCAAGTGCGCAGGCGATTGCAACTGGCGGTTGGGGCGCTCTCGGGCGCCGGCGTTCGCTACGCGATCGTGGGCGGGAATGCCGTGGCGGCGTGGGTCGCCACGGTTGATGAAACCGCCGTGAGGAACACGCAGGATGTCGACGTGCTCGTTCGACGCACCGATCTCGATCGCGTGCGAATCGCACTGGAATCAGTCGGGTTCGTATACCGCAAGGTCGCGAGTCTTGATCTCTTTCTCGATCATGACGAGGCACGCCCAAGCCAGGCGGTTCACCTGGTGTACGCGGGCGAGCTGGTGAAACCCGGCGAGCCGGCTCCCAATCCCGACGTGGACGACAGCGCCGATCTCGGCGCGTTCCGCGTGCTCAACCTCGAATCGCTCGTTCGCATCAAGCTCACGGCGTTCCGCGACAAGGATCGCACGCACCTCCGCGATCTTATCGGGGTCGGACTGATCGACCAGGGCTGGACCGCCCGCTATCCGGGCGTGCTCGGCCAGCGGCTCCAATCGATCCTCGACACGCCGGACGGATGAGCCGCCGGATCAGACCGACATCCTGTGCAGCGCGTGGTGGCCGCTACTCCCCCGGGTGGTATGCACGCCGCTTGGCGTGCGCCACATCAGCCGCGGAGAAGTGGGCCGGCTTGAGGTGGCCGGACGCATAGATCGGGGCCTGGTCCGCGTAGTGCGGCGAGTCCGGATGGCGTGACGCGCCGAAGGGAACGATCGTGCGGGCCGCGGGCGCATCGGCGAACTCGACCGCGGCGACGTATGAACTCCCGTGGTAGCCGTAGCGACGCTTCGTGCCGTTCGATCGCGCGAGGTAGCAGAAGCTGACGCCAAGGCTCCCGTGCCCGCCCGCGATGGGAAAGCTCTCGCGGCTGTCGCTCACGCCCAGCCCGGCGCTGGTGTCGAATCGCTGGTGGCGGTTGATCTCGCCCCACGCCACGCGCCAATCGCCGAAATCGCGCTCGTACTCCCCCATCACTTCCGCGAGCGCCGCGGAAAGATCGCCCGGCGCGCGACGCGACGACCACGCGGGCGTGAAGAGCTTCTCGGCCCAGATCAAGAAGAGAGAAGCCGCGCTCGAATCAAGCGTGATTCGACCATCCCACGCGCGAATCGCCTCGACCGCGGGCGCGACGCGCTCGACTCTCGCGGGGTCGGCGGCGACGAGCTTGTCGAACTCCGCGAGCAGCGGCTTTCGCAGACTGTCGAGCGAATAAACCCGCGTGTCGAACGCAGCCCGCTCCAGGTCCGCGAGCGTCCACCCATTCGCGTTCGAGAGCAGATCGTGCGACATCGCGACTCGCCCGTCCGTGAGATCGTGCCCGATCATGTACGCCGGGAACGACGCGCGATCGGGGTTCTGCCCTTCGGCGGCGGCCGAGAGCGGCGAGGAGTTGCAGTTCATGACGTAGCCGCACACGGGGTTCCACACCTGCGGAATCTCGCCGAGCGTGTGCAGCCCTTGCCACTCGTTCGCGGGGTCGGAGCCATCAAGCACGCCGCTGTAGTCGCGGGCGGGATCGCGGCGCGGGAACGCGGCGTTGTAGATGTAGCCGATGTTGCCGTCGGCGTCCGCGTAGACCAGATTGTGGAACGCGAGCCCGAACAGCGAGACCGCCGCCTTCCACTCACCGAGGTTGGTTGCGCGTGCCATGCGATACCACTGCTCGACCGCTCGCGAGTTCTCCATTCCGCCCACACGGATCGCGTAGGAAACGCCGCTGGCTTGAAAGAGGATCGGCGCGTTGTGCGCCTTGGCGAGGGATATCTCTTGCGGCTCGATTCCGGCGGCGGTCTTCACGCCGAGCTTCACCTTCCACACGATGGCGTGGCGAATCTCATTCCCGAAGCGGTACGCGAGTTCGTCGCCGTCGACACCCAGCTTGATCGCGTAGGTGTCGGCGATGTCGGGATAGTTGACAGTGAGCGACCAGCCGAGGCGCTCGTTGAAACCGATCGAGGGGAGAATGCCCCCGCCGTACATCACCGAGCCCGAAATGTTGAGGCCTGCATCGGAACTGAGGTGGAGCTCGTAGGCCTCGTCGAGGGGGATGTGGGGATTGGCATACAGCATCGCGCGCCCTGACGCGGTGCGCGATCCCGCGATCGCCCACGCATTTGAGCCGTCGGGCGCCGCCGGCGGATTGGGCGTGAGGTTTGGCTGCTTGGAAACGACCGCGGCGTATACGCGCTGCGCCTCGCTCTGGGCCTGGTAGAGCGCAAAGCCATACTCGCGCGCCACCAGCATCCACGGCTCCCACGTTTCGATCACGCCGGACGACCCCGCGGGATGAAGCGAGACGTAGTAATTCAGCGCGTCGGCGGCGGCCTGGGTGAGCGCCCGCACCTCGGGCGGAGCCTCGTCGTTCTGTCGCCGAGCGAGCTCAGGCACCTCATACGACAGCACGATGCGATCCCATGACAGGGCTTCCGCTCCCAGCATCTGTGCCGCGCGACCGATCGAAAGGGCGTGCGCCTGCTCGATGCGCGAGTACTCGTCCTCCGCACGAGCGAACATCGCTCCGAAGACCGCCGCGGCGTCCGTCACGCCGTGCGCGTGCGGAATCCCGAACTCGTCGCGGGTGATCGTTACCTGGGCCGCCAACTCGCGGGCGCGGAGGACCGACGCCGTGGCTGCCTCGGATGGCGCGGTCGCGCCTGGAGCCGGGTGCTGGCCCTCCGGTTGGGCCGCCGCTTGGCTGACGATGAAGGAGGAAATCAGCGTGAGCGACGCGAAGGAAAGACGGCGCATGATCTCAGTCTACAGGCGATCCAGCCTACGGCGTTGCGCCGGGGCATTGAACGGTCGCCTCGTCGCACTGTGCGGCGGGGCCTTGCCCGCCAATACTCCTATGTGCCCCTCCGCATCGACATCCTCACAACCTTTCCCGAGATGTTCGGGGTCGCGGCGCCAGCGGCGCTGGGCGTGAGCATCCCCGCTCGCGCCAGGGCCGCAGGACTGGTCGAATGGCACGCGACCGACATCCGCGCGTACACCACGAACAAGCATCAGAAGACCGACGACCGCCCGTTCGGCGGCGGGCCGGGCATGGTGATGATGTGCCAGCCGGTGTGGGACGCGGTTCATGCCGTGGAGGCGATGGACGCGCGGGAAGCGACGCGCGTGCTGCTCACGCCGCAGGGAAGGCCGCTCACGCAGGAACTGGTCGAGTCGCTCGCGCAGCGCCCGCGGCTCTTGCTGATCGCGGGACACTATGAGGGGATCGATGAGCGAGTGATTGAAAGGCTGCGGCCGCTGGAAGTGAGCGTGGGCGACTATGTGCTGTCGGGCGGCGAGCTGGCGGCGATGGTGCTGATGGACGCGGTGATCCGACTGCTGCCGGGCGCGCTGGGCGACGAGGACTCGAGCAAGTCGGACAGCTTTTCCAGCGTGACGATCCCGCCCGCGACGAAGAAGGGCGTGGCGACCCAGCGGCGGCTGCTCGAATGCCCCCACTACACCAAGCCCCGCGAGTGGATGGGGTTGGAGGTGCCGGAGGTGCTCCTCTCTGGCGACCACGGCAAAGTGGCGGCGTGGCGCCTGGAGCGAATGATCGAGCGGACGCGGGAACGCCGCCCGGAACTGCTGATCGAGAATCCGCCTGCAGTCGGCCAGAACGGCCAGAACGTCGCTTCTGACGCGCCGCCGGGCAGCGGGGCCAGCTGAGATACGGCCCTTGATCGGTACTCGTCAGGATCGACGGGCGTAGAAACCGCGAACCTGCCCGCCTAGTCTTTGGACCCTACTCGGGAAGGCTCCCGGGCGGGTTTTCTATGCCGGCGACGGCGGACAGGTGGATCATGGGCCTCCAGACGATCATCGAGAACATCAACAAGGCGAACCTGAAGAGCGATCTCCCGGCCATGCAGGTCGGCGACACGATCAACGTCCACTCGCGCATCGTCGAGGGCGACAAGGAACGCATCCAGGTCTTCCAGGGCGTTCTGATCAGCCGTCGCGGCCGCGGCATCAACGAGATGATCCGCGTTCGCCGCGTCGTCGACGAGGTGGGCATTGAGCGTTGCTGGCCCATCAACTCGCCGATGATCGCGAAGTTCGAGATCGTGCGTCAGGGCGACGCCCGGCGCGCCAAGCTCTACTTCCTCCGTGACCGCGTGGGCAAGAGCCGTCGCCTCCGCGATCGCCGCCGCGGCCTGGGCAAGGCCGAAGCCGCCACGAAGTAAGCGGAACGCGAAAAACAGAATCGACCAACGAACGCTCGGCACGTCCGGGCGTTTTTTCTTGGGCGTTGACTTGGAGGTAACGAACGGAAGAGCCGGCGGAAGAAAGCATGTCACGGAGTCACGGATTGGAGGTCGCTCGCTCGCGACCGGACTTGGTGCTCAGAACTCGATTCGTGTGCCGCGGCCGGTAGCGGCGCCGCCGCCGGGCACGACATGCCCGGATTGATCGAACAACTGCAGGCTCATGGTGGACTCGAACGATTTGCGATCCTGGGAGAGGCGGATGCGTTCGATGATCTCGCCGTGACCGGCGGGCCCCCACCCTTGCGGGAGTTGCTCGAGCTTCTCCGAGGGCTGCGTGGCGCAGAAGAGGTACTTGGCCTCGAAGACGCCCGAGCCGAGCGAGCGCCACAGGCCGTAGGCGGGCGGAACGGGCGGCGCGCCGTCGTAGTTGGATGACTCGGTCAAGGTGCCGCCCTGGTTGAAGACGTAGGAGAACTCGAGGTCCTTGAGCGTGGAGACGTAGCCCTCGGTGGCGGTGACGCGCGATTGCCAGGCTCAGACGAGGGGATGGGACGCGCAGCCGGCAAAGAAAGGGACGAGGACCAACGCGGCACGGTGGGTCTTCATGGGCGGGAGGATACACGAATGGCGGCGGCGCCTTGGTCGTTTTGCAATCGTCACTTGACCGCTCCGATTCAGCGGATGCCGGCCAGATCCTCCACCACGAACTGCAGGCCCTCGACCACTCGGGCGAGCCGCTCATAGTCGAGCGTGTCGGGGGTGTCGGTCGCCTTGTGGTAGTTCCTGTTGCGGTACGGCGCGGTATCCGTGACCATCAGCGAAGGCCAGCCCTGCTTCCAGAATGACCAGTGATCGGACGAGCCGATCCGCGGCACGAGGCTGGGCATGGCGGCGCCCTCGCACGGGAACGACGCACGCTCGCGGAACACGGAGACGCAGCGAGTGACGAGGGCCGACGACGCTTCGTGTCCGACGAACGCGACGAAATCGCCGGTCGTTGAGTAGAACTCGCCGATCAAAGGCGGATACCGCTGCGCCCCCTCGTCGCTTGTGTAGAAGCCAAGCGTTTCCAGACTAAGCATGGCGACGATATTGTCGGAGCGCCGCTTGCACTCGCGGGCATAGATGAGGCTGCCCATCTGGTCGCTCCAGAAGAACGGCGGCTCCTCGTTTGCGAAGAGCACAAAGCGCAGCGTCCGATCCGGCTTCGATTTCGCAAAATGGCGGGCCAGCGCGAGTAACGCGGCGCAGCCGCTGGCATTATCGTCCGCCCCGGGAGTGCCTCGGTAGGTGTCGTAGTGCGCGCCGATCACCACGATCTCGCCGGGACAATCAGCGCCCCCAATCTCCGCGATCAGGTTCGAGCAGTTCACCGAGGCGTCGGCGTATCGGGTCTCGAACGTCTGCCACTCGACGCGATAGCCGGCTTTCGCGAGTGACGCGGCCAGGAAGTCCTCCGCGGCTGCGTAGGCGTCCGGATGGAACACGTTCCGCTCGCCAATCCGACCCGCGAGCGACTGAACGTCGGAGCGAAGCTGCTCCGACGTCGATCGCTGCGTATCGCTAAGGACCGGTAGCTCGCCGCGGTAGCTATCGCCCGGCATGATCGCGGTGCACGCGGGCGCGAAGACGATCGCGATCAGCGAAAACAGAGTGACGGCGTACCAATGAGCGGGGAGATCAGGAGAAGTCAGTGTGCGCACGCGGGCCTCCTCTGGGCCGGCCTTGTTGTTAGCATATACTTTACTTGTTGTACGTTGGCGTGTCAACCCCGCTGGACGTGGAACACCGCACGGGGAGGGGTGCGGCTGCGAATTGCTGGCATTCTCGCTACTTCTTGGCCTTGGGCACATGCTGATCGATGATGACGGGGTTGCCGTCGGGATCGGTCACGATGAGGAAGGCGGGGGCTTCGGTTGTTTCGTCGGCGGCGGGGTTGGGCGACAGGCCGCGTTCGCGGAGCGTGCGCTGGATGTCACGGACGTCGGTGAACTCGGGGAGCGTGTTGCACTTGCTGTCCCAGCCCGGATTGAAGGTGAGCGAGTTTCGCGGCAGGCCGCCCTGGTGCAGGCCGAGCGTGCAGGTATCGTTCTGCATGATGAGCCAGGTCTTGTTGTCGCCGACGAAGGGGCGGAAGCCGAGCTTTTCATAGAACGCGCGGGATGCGGCGAGGTCCTTGACGGCGAGGCTGACGGAGAAGTTGCCGAGTTGCATGGATGGGCTTTCCTTGGCGGATGCCGCGGGTTGGGCCGCGGCCTGCGACGCAGGCTTGGTTGCGTTGGAGGAAGACTGGTTGGACGCACAGCCGAACAGGGCGCAGACGCAGAGGGTTACAATGAGTCGGTTCACGGGTGTCTCCGAGTATTGAACGGTTCATGGAACGGTCGATTCGTGGCGCCATGCTACCAGTCGGGGCGCGGAGGGCTTGCCATATCTTGCGAACTTTGACCAGCGCGAAAAGGAAGCGTGAAGGCTCGGGCGCGAACGGCGCGGTCGGTGCAATCGGTGCGACTCGCCCGGCGGCTTCGCGCAAGCAGGCCCGAGGTAGTACGCGTGCAGAGGGGGGGCTTGCGCGGCGCGGATCAACTCACGAGTCGTACGTCGATCGCGTGAACCGCGCGATCGATCACATGGTGTCCAACCTGGATCGCCCGGTGCGTTTGCGAGAGCTGGCCAAGGCGGCGGCGCTCTCGCCGTTCCATTTTCATCGCGTTTTTCAGGCGCTCACCGGCACGACGCCGAGCGACTTTGCCAAGGACATGCGGCTCGATCGGGCTCTGCTGCTTATGGCGGTGAATGGACGCGCGTCACTCACCCACATCGCGCTGTCGTGCGGCTTTGCGTCGTCGTCGGACTTTTCACGCTCGTTCAAGCAGCGATTCGGCGCTGCGCCGAGCGCGTTCGACATTGCGGCGTGGCGCACTCAGCGCGGGACGGAGCTTGACGGCCTCGCCATGAACGGCTCGCGGGTTCGAGAAGGGCTGCGGGTCATGCCGCCCGCGGAGAGACACGTTGAGAAGCTCCCGTCGCGGAGCAATCCCGACCACTTCAAGGTGCGCATCCGGGACCTGCCGGCACGGAGCGTGGCGTATGTGCGCGTCGCGAACCCCTACAAGGGCGGCGGCGTGATGCGAGCGGTCGAGCGATTGACCGCGTGGGCGAGGACGCACGGGCTGGAGCGCGGTCAGTGGCTCGGGTATCAGTGGGAGAACCCGGAGATCACGCCGCTGGAGCGGTGCGGGTATTACGTCGCGGTCGAGGCGGATCGGTTCACGCCGAGCGGAGCAATCGGGCGCTATCAGTTCCCCGCGATGGCGGTGGCGCAGATCGACATTGATGGCGGGATCGAGCTGGAGCTGCGGGCGCTGCGATGGCTCTATGGATCGTGGTTGCCGCGGAGCGGCTGCGTGCCGGCGGATCAACCGAGCTTTGAGGCGTGGGCGGGCCTTCCGTTCGGGCACGGCATGGAGCGATTTGTGCTGGCGGTGCAACTGCCGATCAGACGCGGGTGACTGCTGCGTGCGCCGATGGCCGCGTGAGGCGATATTCTGTGAGAATGCGGACTCTCTCGCGTGTACTCGTGCTGGTGTTGACAATCACTGCCGGAGGTTTCGGGGAGGTGGCGGCGCGCGGTGCGCACGGGGGCGGCCGTTCGCGCGGTACGGACGCGTGCTCTCCCGAGGTCGCTCCGAGTTGGTACACCGACGCCGCCCGGGAGGTCATGGAGTCGATCGAGCGCGAGTTCTTTGACCCCGCGACTGGCGGATACGTGCAGGCGCGTGACACGCGAGAGCCCGAGTTCATGTGGGGCAACGGCGTGATGTTCACGGCGCTGGTCGCGGCGACGCGGCACGAGCCGGAGAAGTACCGGGCACGGATGGAGCGGTTCTTTGGCGCGATGGATCGGTACTGGGATGACAAGGCGCCGATCCCGGGCTATGAGCCGTCGCCCACGCGTGGGAACGGGCACGACAAATATTACGACGACAACGAGTGGATGGCCATCACGTTCGCCGAGGCGTATGAACTCACCGGCGAGGTGAAGTACGTGGAGCGCGCGGAGCAGGCTCTGCGGTTTTCGCTGAGTGGATGGGACCACCAGCTCGGCGGCGGCATCTGGTGGCACGAGGGGCACAAGGACGGGAGCAAGAACACCTGCGCCAACGCGCCCGCGGCGGTCGCGTGCCTGCGCCTCGCGCGGTTTGTCGATCGCGAGGACCACATCGACTGGGCCCGAAGGCTCGTCGCATGGACACGTGAGCACCTGCAGGACGGCGACGGACTGTTCTTCGACAACGTGCGCGTCGCCGACGGCCACGTCGCGAAGTTCAAGATGACCTACAACAGCGGGCTGATGATCCGCGCGAATCTCGGCCTGTTTCGCGCCACGGGTGATCGACGGTTCCTTGATGAGGCGGCGCGGATCGGGCGCGCGTGCTCGGCATTGGCCGACCCCAAGACCGGCGTGTACAAGAACGCGTGGCGCTTCTCGCACCTCCTGGTCGAAGCGGACCTCGAGTTGCATCGCGCGACGGCGGACGCGTCGTACCTCGAACGCGCGAAACGAAATACGGACGCGGCGCTGGCCCGGTGGAGGGCGTCGCCGCCGAAGGAGTTGATCGAGCGGGCGTCCTTGGCGCGGATGCTCTGGCTGATGGCGGATCAGGAGACGCAGGCTGGCCGAGATTTCTGGTCCAGATCGGAGGCACCGCGTCCGCCGCTTGAGCCGGCGGAGATGATCTCCGGGGATTCGGTCATTCGCGCGCCAGCGCTCGGCTCGGAGATCGTGATCACCACGACATCGCGGCTCGCGGGCGCGATCCACTCGCTGACCTGGAATGGCAAAGAGTTCATCGACAGCGCGGACCATGGTCGCCAGCTGCAGTCGGCGAACAATCTGGACTGCGCGACGCCGATCACCGCGGAGACGTTCAATCCAACCGAAGCGGGCTCACGGCGCGACGGCGCGGGGCCGACGTCATCCGGGCGCCTGCTTGCACTCTCGGCGAGCGGGCACACGCTCGACACCACGACCAAGATGGCGTTCTGGCTCGCGCCGGGCGAGACTTCAGAGGGCAACCCGGCCAAGAACACCGCCGTGTTGTCGAATCATGTGCTCCGTAAGCACGTGCGGCTCGGGGCGCACGGGCTGGAGCAGCTCATCCGATACGACGTGACGTTTGTCGTACCGACGGGCGAGCATCACACGAGCGCGGTGTTCGAGGCGCTCACGGGCTACATGCCGTGGGAGTTTCAGAAGTTCTGGACGCTGGAAGCGGACGGGTCAGTTGCTCCGATCGACGCGGGTCCGGGCGAACAGACCACGCCGCTGATCTTCTCGACCGAGGACGGGAAGTTCGCGATGGGGATCTACTCTCCCGACCAGCCGAGCGCGGGCTTCGAGCACGCGGGCTATGGGCGATGGGCGTTCGACTGGGCCAAGGTCGTAAAGTGGAACTGTGTGTTCAGGGTCTCGGACTCGACGGGCATTCGCGCCGGCGAGTACATGTATCGGATGTACGTCGCGGTCGGCACGCTCGAGGATGTGCGCATGGCGCTGGTGAAGGCACGCGGCGCGGCGAGAGACTAGCGGGGCCGATCGAGAATCATCCGCGAGGTACGCGCGCTGGCCTCGGGCCAATGACACGAGCGACCCGCGAGTCATGCATGAGAACAGCAAGAACCGACGGGGACCACTGGGCCACTCAGGGGCGGGCCGCAAGAGAACAAGCCCGGCGAGAACGAGCCAGCCAAGGCGCCGGGCGCGCCTCAGCCACGCTTCTTCGCGACGACGTGAAAGATGTGCCAGTTCTTTACAGTCCCTGTCGCGCCCGCCTCGCGGTTCTCGACCTCTTGCAGGCGATCGATCGTGAACTCCGCGAGCAGTCGCTCCACCTGCGGGCGGGTGTGGTGAACCCGATCGCCCAGCACCGCCCAGTCGTCACGTTCGCCGAAGAACTGACCCGCGAACCGACCTCCCGCCGGGATCGCATTGACAATCCGCGCCCACACTTCGTCGAACCGCGAAGGCTGGCAGAACGGGAGCGCGTACGAAGCGTTCAGCAACATCGCTTCCAGCGGCCTGAACTCCTCGTACGTGCTCAGAAGCGTCTCCAGCCGCGCCGCGTGCTCCGCGGGCGCTTCCTGTTTCAGAAGCGACAATCCGAGCTCGCTGGCATCCACCGCCAACACGCACCAGCCGCGCCGGAGAAGCTCGAAGGTGTCGCGCCCCGAACCGCACCCAAGGTCGATCGCAAACCGGGGCACATCCGTCGGGCCGTCCCGCTCGAACAGCTCCAACGCCTTGAGAAGCGTCTCGCGGGCGGGTTTGCCCGCGACGGCACTGAAATAGCCCGGCCAATCGCGCCGCTCCGCGTGCTCATGGGCCTTGAGCGGGGCGATTTCGCCCGGCTTTGCAACGGGTTGGGCGGGCGGGCCGCCGGTTCCGGGCGTGGAGTGATCTTCGGGCATAGGCTGGTGCAATGTACGAGACGACGCAGGACTTCATCAACGCCCTGGATCGTGCCGGGGAACTCCGGCGGATCAAGGCCCCGGCCTCTCCCGTGCTTGAAATCTCGGAGATCGCCGATCGCGTCAGCAAGTCCTTGGCCCCGAACCTCGGCTCTAAGGGCTCGCAACGCACCGACCCGCGCCAGTGCCGTCTTGGCGGTTCGGCCCTGCTCTTTGAGGACGTCGCGGGCTCGGACATCCCGGTCTTGATCAACGCGTGGGGAAGCTACCGGCGCATCGAGATGGCGCTCGGATGCGAGGAAGGCACGACCAGTCTTGCCGGGCTGGAAGGGCTCGCCGAGCGAATCGGAAAGCTCATCAAGCCCGAGCCTCCGCCCACGCTCCTCGCCAAGTTGCAGATGCTCCCAGAGCTGCTGGAGCTGGCGAAGATCCCGCCCAAGAAGGTCAAGAGCGGCCTGTGCCAGGAGGTAATTCGCACGGGCCAGGACGTGGACCTCACGCGCTTGCCACTGCTCCGCTGCTGGCCGATGGACGGCGACTACGCGGGCCTCGGCTATCCCGCGGGGATCAACGACGCCATCGCGGGGCTCGGCTCTGGGTCCGAGTGGGAACAGGATTTCCGCGGGCGCTACATCACGCTGGGCGGGATTCACACGATCCACGCCGACGACGAGGGCCACCCCGCGCCCCCGAGCCGGAACATCGGCATGTACCGCGTGCAGTTGCTCGGGCGTCGCCACGCCGCGATGCACTGGCACATGCACCACGACGGCGCGCGCCATTGGCGATCGTGGAAAGCTCGCGGCAAGCCGATGCCGGTCGCGATCGCGCTGGGCGGCGAGAGCGTGCTGCCGTATGCCGCCACCGCGCCCATGCCGCCCGGGATCAGCGAGCTCTTGCTCGCGGGTTTCTTGAATCGCGGCGCGATCCCGCTGGTGCGCTGCAAGACGGTGCCCATCGATGTACCCGCGAACTCCGAGATCGTGATCGAGGGGTATGTCGATCATCGCGCCGGGCTGATCGGCTGGGACCCCAAGGAAATCGCCAAATCACACAATCGCCAAATCGCCAAAGAGGGCAGGGAAGCCAGAGACACATTTGGTCTGGGTGAGGGCGCGGTCTTCGAGGGCCCCTTCGGCGATCACACGGGCTTCTACTCGCTCCCCGATCGATACCCGCTGCTCGAGATCACCGCGATCACGCACCGCAGGAACCCGGTGTATCCGACGACGATCGTGGGACTTCCGCCGCAGGAGGATTACTTCCTGGGCAAGGCGACGGAGCGTCTGTTCCTGCCCTTGCTCCGCACGATCGTGCCCGACATCATCGACTACGACCTGCCCATGTTCGGCGCGTTCCACAACGCGGCGTTTCTGAAGATCAGGAAGGAGTACCCGCTCCACGCGCGCCGTGTCATGCACGCGATCTGGGGCGCCGGGCAGATGAGCTGGACCAAGACGATCGTGGTGGTTGATGAGAGCGTCGACGTTCACGACCCCGACGCGGTTCTCAAGGCCGTGGGCGAGCACTGCGATCCCGCGCGAGATTCCGAGCTCGTCCGCGGGCCGGTCGACATCCTCGATCACGCGGCCCCGTTCCTTGGCGTGAGCGGCAAGCTCGGGCTCGACGCGACGCGCAAGACCATCCCCGCCGAGACGCACCGGAGCGTGACCGGGCTCGGCGCGGAGTTGTGCAGGTCCGGGGCCATCCCGGCGGTCACGGACGCCGCGGCCCGCGCGACGGAGACGCGCGTGCGCGCCATCGCGGGAGTGCTGGATGCACGCGTGCCCGAAGAACTCGGCGGCCATTGGCTCGTGATCCGGGCCGAGAAGCGCGAGGCGGGCGACGGCGTGCGGATCATCAAGGCGATCGGCGCTCTGACCGACGAGTGCGCCCTGCCGCGGTACACGATCGTCGTCGGCGCGGAGGCGGACCTGTCGAGTCTCGACAGCGCCTTGTTCCACTGGATGGCGAACTACGCGCCGGATCGGGATCGGAATCTCAGCGTGTGCGGGCGGCGCGTCGCGTTTGACGCCACGCCGAAGCTCCCCGGCGATGACGCGAACGGCCAGCCGGTGCGAGAGTTCCCGCCTCTGCTCCGCATGAGCGAGGACATTCGCGCAAAGGTCAGCGAGCGTTGGAAGGAGTATGGGCTGTAGCGCGAGGGGGATTCAACACGGGGGACACGGAGAAGCACGGAGGTGAGTCCAGACGTTTTGACACAGAGGCACGGAGGCACAGAAAAGGAAAACCGAGAAGGACTTTTCTTGGCCGACAACTCGCTCACGAGTGATTCGAGTTGAATCTCGCCGCCGGCTTGCGTGAGCCCATCGAGTTCGCCCATCGCCGTGCCCTCCGTGTCGCGCCGTGGTGAATCGGGTTTTCGAGAGCGGCCGGTCGGAATGACCCCGCCGTTCGGCACGGGCGGATGCGTTCTCCGTCCCAGAACCGGAACGAGATTGCTTGGATTCAAGCGGAATCCGTTGAATCGACGATAACGCGGGCGTGAGCAACATCGCGGGAACGAGCATGGCGCAGTCGATCGCGGGCCTCAACCAGGCCGAGCGGACGGTCGCCACGGACCGCAAGCCACGGACGGAATCGACCAAGCCCCTCCGCGAGCAGCTCAAGGACGACGTGGTCGTGAACACCGAGAGCGTGGAGGCCGTCAGGAACCTCGCCGACAACTCGAAGGAAGAGGCGCACGACGACCACCAGCGGCACCCGCTCTACGACCCGCACGCCAAGCCCCACGACGAGGAACATCACCAGATCGATGTCGAGGGTTGAGCGCGGCGGCGGCAGCGCACGGCGCGTGGTCAACGGGGTTGACCACGCCACCCGGAGCCCGGTCCCGGCCGACGTATTCACTTGTCAAAGACGCCGGGGTTGCGCTTTGGACGGGCTCGTCCTTGGCCTGGCCCAGGTGAGGGCGCGGGGCACGCACGCGCTCTCCACAAGAGGGGGCGGACGGACACTTTGGTGCGCACGGAAGTGGTTGTAAGCAGGCACTAGGCACTGGGCACTTGGCACTAGGGAAAGGCATAAGAGCGGGCCGTGGAGAGAGTTGCGCGCGGGGGGAAGGCGCGCGAAGATTTTTTTCGGGAATCTGGAAAACGGCCAAAAAGACGGACACTTTGGTGCGCACGAAAGTGGTTGTAAGCGGGGACTAACCGGAAGGACGCCTCAATTCGCACGGTGCCGCGTGGCTCAAGAAGGGGAAGGCACGACTGTGTAGCCGTGCCGCATCACGCGCCGGCGAGTTGGTACATCGCGCGGCGCAGCGACGCGTACAGGCCCGCGTGGACTTCGCGCGATGCTTGATATCGCGAAGCGTCGGGGCCCGGCTGGACCACGAGCTGGTCCTTGATGATCGCGTCGCACGCCTCTTGCACGCTCGTCCACACGCCCGCTCCGACACCCGCCATGATCGCGGCCCCGAGCGCCGGCCCCTCCTCCGTGTTCGGCAGCGCGACCGGAAGGCCGTACACGTCCGCCTGCATCTGCCGCCACAGCGCCGACTTGGCCGCCCCGCCTCCGATGCGGATGGCGCGCACGTCGATCCCCGCGCCCCGAACGATCCCGAGAATCTGGCCCATGGTGAACGTCACGCCCTCGATGACGGAGCGGACCAGGTGCGGCGCGGTGTGACGTGCCGAGAGCCCGATCCACCCGCCGGTCGCGCGCGGATCGGGATACGGGCAGCGTTCTCCCGTCAGTTGCGGCATGAACACGAGCCCCTCGCTCCCGGGCGGAACGCTTGACGCCATCGACATGAGATCGTCGAAGCTCTTGTCTGGGAAGAGCGTGTCGTGGAGCCATTGGAGCGAGCCGGCGGCGCTCAGCATCACGCCCGTCACGCACCAACCCTCGCGTGAGGTTGCGGTGCCAGTGCCGGCGCAGAAGGCATGGAGGCGGCCGGCGGGGGCGTCGCCGGTTGGCAGGTCCTTGCGAGGCCTTGACGTGTGGGAGTAGATCACGCCGCTGGTGCCGAGGGTGGCGAGGACGAGTCCTTCGCGGATCGCGCCCGCGCCGACCGCGCCCGTCTGATTGTCGCCCGAGCCGCCGACGACGGGCGTGCCGACGCGAAGGCCCGTCTCCCCGGAGGCCCACTCCGAAATCGTGCCACTGATCTCGCACGCCTCCAGCACGGGCGGGAGAACGGCGGGGTCGATGCCGACGCGCGAGAGCAGATCGAGGTTCCAGGCGCGGCGGTCAATGTCCTGCGCGAGCATGCCGGTTGCCTCCGCCGCGTCGGTCGCGATCGCGGCGGTGAGGCGCAGGCGAATGTAGTCCTTGGGGAGCACGACGACGTGGGTCTTGCCCCACACGGCGGGCTCGTGATCGCGGACCCACATGAGCTTGGGGAGCGTGAAGCCGGGGAGGGCGGCGTTGCCGACCATCTCGACGAGTTTCCGACGACCGCCGGCGGCGCGTTCGATGGTGTCGCACTGCTCTCCGCAACGCTGGTCGTTCCAGAGGATGGCGCGGCGGAGAACGGGGGCGGAGTGCCCTCCGCCGGTCGCGGCGGATTTGTCGAGCAGGACCGCGCCGTGCATCTGGCCGGAGAGACCGACGGCGCGGATGTGCGAGGCATCGATCGAGGCCTTGGCGATCACCTCGCGCACGGAGGCGACGACCGCGCGCCACCAGTCTTCGGGCTCCTGCTCGGACCAGAGCGGCTTGTCGCGATGGATCGGGTGGGGGGAGCTGGCGGCGGCGAGCACGCGGCCGCGCTCGTCGATGAGAAGGCTCTTGGTGGAGGACGTTCCGATGTCGATGCCGAGGAGCATGTCGCGAGTTTATCGCGGCGCGGTGTCGGGATCGGCGTCGGGTGCGGGCGGCGGAGTGTTCGGCGGTTGGGGGGGCTCGTTGGAGGCGGTCGGCTTGGAAAACTCGAGCCAGGCCGTCCCGTGCGCGGCGCCGGCGTCGGTGAGGAAGACTTCCCAACCGACGGAGTCGATCTGGGTCATGGAGCGGAGGATGGGGATGGCGGCGGCGGCGGGTCCGGCGAGTTTGGCGAACGCGGCGGGACGGAGACGGACGACGCTGAAGACATCGCGTTCGGCTTCGGCGGGAACAGCGGCGACGGCGCGCAATCGTTCGATTTCGGCGGTGGCGGCGCGGGTGGAACCGCCGCGAGCCAGCGACGCGATCCACCATCCCCCGGCGCCGGGGCCGGATTGTTCGTAGGACCAGGCCATGAACGCGCGTTCCTGGCCCTCGCGGATGACTTGATCGGCGGCCCGGAACTCGACCAAGCGTTGGGCTTCGGGGTTCAGTCCTTCGAAGCGGAGTTCCTTGGAGAGGCGGGTGCCGTCGGGTCCGGTGGGACATGCGTGGTCGCGGAGCACGCGGGTGAGCAGGGCATCGCCGAGGTCGCTCCCGCGGGTGACATCGGACATCTGAACGCCGACGGACATGGCGAAGGCGGAGGTGGCGTCGGCGGGGTGCATCCACATGAGCATGCGCGGGCCGAGCAACGCATCGAGCTCCTGGGTCGGTCCGGTCAGCTTGGCGATCTGCTCGCCCATGGGCCCGGGGATTTTCGAGAAGTTCAGGTCGTCGGTGGGACCGGCAAAGACGAACATGGAATCGGCGGCGATCTGTCGGATGGCGGCGCGGGGAAGCGTGAGCGAAGCCATGCCGCCCACGGGGCGGGAGGCGGTCATGAGCGCGGGATTTCCGGCGATGGTGGCTTCCCAGCGCGCGTCTCCGGCGGGGCGCATGGCGATGGCGAGGATCGAGGGCGGCTCTTTCAGGCTTTCCGGGGAGGCGTACGTGCCGGGGAGGGGCCCTCGGAGGAGCGCGATCGCGGGCTCGGCGCCGAGTCTTCTGACATGCTCGAAGCCCGGGACGTCGGCGAGGCGTGGGCCGGCGTGATGCCTCCCGGCCACCAGCTTGTCAAAGAGGTCGGATGACGAAGCGTGGGCGAGGATGGCGGTGGCGCGTCGATCGTCGGCCAGGTTTCGCGTGTCGGCAGAATCGGTGGTGGCGAGTTCGAAGCGGCCGTTTTCCAAGGTGAGCACGGGACGCCCGCCCGAGACGCCGCGCGGCGCCGGTTTGAGTCGCTCGTACAGGCGATTCTCGAATCCGGGCTCGATGCGGCTGATGACGGCCCAGCGCATGTCGACGCCGCCCGGTTCGGACGGGTCGGGCGTGAACTCCAGGGCGATGACGACGCGGCGCCCGACCATGGCGTCGAAGGCCTGAGCGGGGGGAAGGTCGATGATGGCGGCGAGCTGTTTCCAGGCCTCGGACGTTTCGGTGAGCAGGCCGGCGGTGGTGAGCCATTTTTCGAGCGTGTGTCCGGCGGGCGAGTTTCGGAGCGCGGCGGCGTCATCGATCACGATGGCGGCATGGACCGAGGCCGGGAGCGAGGCGAGAAGATCCAAGCTTTCCTGGCGTGGGCGCGCCATCGCCGCGACGCAGAGCGTCAACGACAACACGGTCGCGCACCAGCGCTCAAATCGGGTCACGCTTGCTCCCACGAAGACACACCCCGACGCGGGAGAAGGCCCGACGCCGGAAAGAACCAAGGCGGATCACGCACGCCGTCACGATCAGGCCCTTACTTTCGGGGCGAAAGTCCCTCGAACTCCTGGGTTGGAATCCCGGGGACCTGCTGCCGCCAGCCACCGACCCAGGTGATGCCCCGGCGCGGCAATTCGCCGGCGCGGATGGTGACGATCGCGGGCGCCTGCCAGGCGACGGAGATGGACTCATCGCAGGGGTGCATCCAAGCGGCCGGACGCGTCCCGCTGGGCGTGCTGGTCGCGGAGGTCAGCTGCCAGGACATGGAGGATTCGTAGCGCGAGGTATCGCCGAGCTGCAGGGCGGGGCGAGAGCGGAGGGAGCGGCGCGTGTTGTCGGGTGCGGGCTCCACGAGCGTGCGGGTAATCGTGCCGACGGCGCTGGCGACGGCCTGGGCGCCATCAACAGCGTCGCGACGACCCGCTTCGGTCAGGGTTGAGATCGGTCGCTCGCCCGTGCCGAAATCCGAGAGCTCGGGGTACATCGACTGGAGGAGCGCGACGCCCCCCACCGCGACCACGATGCTGATGCAAACGGCCGCACGGCGGCGGGCGCGGCGATGGCGACGCTCGATCTCGACGAACGGAGATTCGGCGTGGACCTTCGCAAGCACGGCGTCGGTGACGTCGATCCGGGCGCTGGGGGCGCGGAGGGCCGCGAGCAAGGAGCGCTGCGCCTCGAGCTCGGCCATGATCGCGGGATTTGTCCGCGCCACTTCCTCAAGCCGGGCCGCGTCCGGCCCGTGCGAAGACGCGTCGGTCGGGGAGTCGAGATACGCGTCGATCAGACGGCGAATCTCGGGCGTGATCTGATTGGGGTCGGGACGCTCAGTCATGCGTCACCTCCCGGGGGCGGATCATCGCGCCGACACGGATTTCGGCCTCGGCATCGTCGATGTCCCGCGTGCCGGACGCGTCGGCGCGCCCGAGATCGGCCTTCCGCTGATCGGACTCCATCGCTTCGCGCAGGCGGCGACGGCCGCGGTGCAGGTGGCTCTTGACCGTGCCCTCGGGCATCGTCAGGTGCTCGGCGATGAGCCAGATCGGCCAATCCTGTTGATGGAACAGGAGAATCACTTCACGTTGCTCGAGCGAGAGCGACATGAGCGCCCGCTGCAATTGATCGCGCGATGCGGCGTCGGAATCTTGCTGAATGACCGGCGCTTCCGGGCGATCGGTGCGCCCCGCGCGGGCGGACACGGTATCGCTGTCGTACGCGGGCTGGTGTTTCTGGATCGCGTTGATGAAGAGGCGGCGCGCGATCGTGAACAGCCAGGTCGAGAACCGGAAGCGTGGGTCGAAGCGATCGAGGTTGGTCAGCACGCGCACGAAGGCGTCCTGGACGATGTCCTCGGCCAGCTCGCGCCGGCCGGACAGGCGCAGCAGGTACGCGTAGAGCTGGTTCTGGTACGAGCGGATGAAGGCACCCGCCGCGTCCCGGTCACCGGCCGCCGCTCGTCGAATCATCTCCTGCTCTTCGGATCGCTTCATCCGTTCCTCCGAGGCCGCGGGCGCACGCTTTGCCAGAGCAGAATACCAGCGGCGCCCCCGCGCGGATGCGTCGCGTCGGGCAAACAGCCATGAAAAAACCCGCCACGGACAGGCGGGTTTCGTTCGGTGACTCCGACGATTGCGAACGGGTTCGGCTGACTAGGCCGCCCGAGCCTTGCGACGCTTGACAATCTCGCGTTCGGCCTCCGCGGCCACACCCGCCGAATCGGCGAGCAGCGTCCTGACCATGGCGATGGGGGTCGGGGCGAAGATGTGTGCCCCGATCTCCTCGGCCAGGCCTTCGGCGCGGGCGAAGACGCCGCCTCCAACCGCGATCTGGAGCTTGGGAAGCGCCCCGATCTCGCGGAAGGTGTCGATCAACTGGCGGATGCCGGGGAGGTCGCTCGGGCCCGACGAGAAGAGCAGGAGGATGTCGGGACGGAACTCGTGGACCTGCGAGAGGACTTCGTCGTTGGGGAGCTGCCCGCCTGGGAAGCGGGTGGTAAAGCCCGCAGCCTCCAGCATGTCAACGGCCATCTGGGCGCCCAGTTCATCGCAATCGGTCGGGCCGCACATCGCGAAGATCGACTTGCCGCGGGGGGCTTGTTGGGTGAGGGCGGCCGACGTCCGGTCGACCAGGACGCGGAGGAGGCGAGTGCCGAGTTTGTAGCTGACGTCGCTGAGCTGGTCCTCACGGTGAAGGCGGTCGATCAGGGAGTACGTGGGCCAGTACATGTCCTGGACGAGGCGCTCGGGGGTGAGACCGAGCTCAAGGGCTTCGCCGACGATCCGCCGTGCCGCGGGGCGGTCGCCGTTGATGAGGGTTTCGAAGAAACGTTCGACGATGGCTTCGAGATTCATAAGCGGTGGACTCCGTTCGTCATTGCCGTAGCCGGTTCCACCGGCACGCCAGCGCGTGCTGTTGGCGTTGGGGTATCCAGCCCCGCCGCCTCTCTCAGGCCCTGTCCTTCGTGCGGTTGTGGTATCGAGCGCGGGAATCGGATCGCGTGAATCACGCGCCGCGGCGCAGGATCGGTATCACGGGCTTGCGCGGCGTCCGAGAACGCCCAACCGCGACCCGCGGGCCAATCCAACGTCCGAGAACACCTATCTCATGCGATCGGGTTCCCGCCCGATGCGGTTGGGCGCGACGAGCGGGGCATGTGGGGCCGTGCATTGGATCAATAGCCAAGACGATCAGGCCCGCTTGTACGCCCGATAACACACGCAAATTCCGAGCGAGAGCCCCGTCGCGCTCACGTCCGAGAACCCCGTGGCCGCGATCCGTCCGCACATCTCGGACCTGCTCATGAACGTTCCCACCGAGCGAGGAAGGTAGCGATACGCCCCGGATCGGTCGCGGCTGATGAGCGTCGCGGTCCGCGGCATGACCCACCCGCAGTAGAAGTCATAGAAAATGCTCATCGGGAACCAGCGCGGGCGATCGAACTCCAGGACGACGAGTCGCCCGCCGGGTCGCAGCACGCGAAAGAACTCCGCGATCGCCCTGGCGGGGTCCGCGACGTTCCGAATCCCGAACGCGATCGACACCACGTCGAACGACGCATCCGGAAACTGGAGGTTCATCGCGTCGCCCTCCTGATAGCTGACCTTGGCGGCCAGCTCGGGAGGCAATCGCACCGGGCGTTTGTGCTCCGCAATGTCCAGCATCGCACGAGTGAAATCAACACCCGTGACCTTGGCGGCTTCGGACCTGGCGAACGCCTCGGTGAGGTCGCCCGTGCCACACGCGGCGTCGAGCACATGCTCGCCGGGCTTCACGCTCGCGGAACGCACGGCGAACTTTCGCCATCGCTGATCCTGCCAGAGCGAGTGAACGCGGTTGTTGAGGTCGTAGCTCTCCGCGATCGCGCCGAACATCTTCTGCACGCGCGCCGGCTTGTCGGCCAGCGCGTGCGGATCGGCCAGGTCCGGGGGCGACCACGCGGGTGCGGCGTCGCCGGCCGGGCCGGTACCGGGCAGATCGGGAGATTTCGTGGGAGAACCGGGCATCGGGACAAGATTAGGAATGGAGATCCGTGAGGGGAAAAGCACTCAACACGGAGAGACACGGAGAAGCACGGAGGAAGGACGAGAGGGGGAGAACCGGAGTGCCGGGCGGGGAGGTATGGCGGGCATGACGGCCGCGGCCGTAGAGTGGCGTTGAACCGATACTGGACCCGGAGCGTTTGCCGGCGCACGATTGGGGGATCGGAAACTCGCCGCCTCTTCACGGAGCTTTCACCATGACCCGTTGCCGCGCAATGAACTGCCTGGGACTTTTGCTGACGCTGATCGGGGCCGCCTGGACGATGACGGGCTGCGAGACCAACGCGGCAACGGGCCGGAGCCAGTTGCTTGCGATGTCGCGAGATGAAGAGATCAAGTTGGGGACCGAACTATCGCCCGAGTTCATCCGGGAAGGCGGTGGTAGCCTCGCGAGTCCAGAACTTCAGGCGTATGTGGCGAACATCGGTCGACGCCTGGCGGAACAGACCGAGGCCGACAACCCGTCGCTCCCGTGGGAGTTCACGCTGCTGGATTCGGACGTGATCAACGCGTTTGCGATGCCGGGGGGCAAGGTGTTCTTCTCGCGTGGGCTTGCCGAGAAGATGACCAACGAGGCGCAGATGGCCTTCGTTCTGGGCCATGAGATTGGGCATGTGACGGGCAAACACACCAACGCCCGCTTTGCCAAGCAGGCAGCCACAGTAGGAATCGCGGCGGTAATCGGCGGGCTGCTCGGAGCGGCCGTCACGGAGGATCGCACCACCGGAGCCGCGATCGGCGCGGGCGCGGGTGCGACCGTGGGCGGCGTAATGGCGCTGTCGTACTCGCGAGATGATGAGACCGAAGCGGATCAACTCGGTATGCGATACATGGAACGCCTCGGCTATGACCTCCAAGGTGCCAAGCAGGTTCACATGATCCTTCAGCAGGCCGCGGGCGGCGATGCTCCGCCCGAAATGCTCTCGACGCACCCGGCTTCGGACACTCGCATGGCCGAGTTCGAGAAACGGCTCGCGAAGTACTACCAGCACACCATCAACAATCCTGCCTACAGCCTGTACGAGGACCGCTTCCGCACGCAGTTCCTGGCGAAACTCCCGCCCAAGAAGCAGACGAAGGCGCCGACGGCGCGCGAGATGCTGGCGGGGGCGGTGATGCGCGACGCGGGGCGCGACGCGGCGAGGCGCGGCGAGGCGCTGGATCGTGCGGCGACCGGAGCGGCGGCGTTAGACGGCACGGCGCCCGCCGATCTGCCGGACACGCTCGGCGATCCGGCGCTGTGGTGCTGGCATTGCGCGAACAGGTAAGGCCGAAAGGGCTGGACAGGGCGTGGAGACCCATGCACGATCACCCGTCAGCGACCTGCGCCAGCGGCGGTCAGATACGGATTCTCATTAGGAGCGGCGCGTGCCTTGGGGTACCCCCGCGCTCCGCGTGGGTTCTTTCCTGCCCTCCAAGCGCACGTTCCAACGGGAATCCGCGTGAGAAGCCGCCGAAGGGTTCCGAGGCAAGATTATTTCGCGGACCCTTTCACGACTTTCATGAATGAACCCTTCTTCTGCGATATGAGCAATCTTTGCGCCTTTCGCGGTACATTCTCATGTCGGACATGACTTGCGTCGTGCCGGCGTGATCGCTACGCTGGGTCCGGCGCGGTTCTATCTGATATCGCGCCGATCGTCCGCGTCCGCTCCCCAAGCTCTCCGCCTGGAGTCAATCTCATGCGTTCAGTTGTGAAGATGGCCGTGCTGGCGATCCTGTCTTGCGGCCTGATCGGTTGCTCTGATGACGGGGGGTTTTTTCCTGGCATGATGACACACAACGAGGGAGCGGTGGACTATCGGGTCGTGCCGTTGGACATGAAAGGCGATGTGCTTTCCTGCAAGGAAGCCTGCCGGTGTCGGGCTGAAGGCGTGCCCGCGCACTTCGTGTCGCTGGGGTGCCCGACAAGGGCGCCGTATGTGCCGCTTGATCGCGACACGATGATGATTCGCACATTCAAGCCGGACCTGCCGTCAAAGAACCTGGAAGAAGCGGAAGTTAAACAGAGCACCGCACGGCACCTCGTGGATGCGTTGAAGACTGAGATTGACTCACTCACTACATCGATCAAAACACTTGACACGGACATCAAGGAGTTCCCGAACACACTAGCCAAGCTCGACGATGAGCGGGTGAACTCTCGTGAGCAGTACAGGAAAAAGGGGATTGAGGTATTCAGGGAACTGCCTACTCTCCCGGAGAACGCCGCGACGGACGCCATCGCAGCTCGCAACGACCTGTACACGAAGTTTCTTGAGTGTCGCGATCCGGTTGAAACCGCGAGAAAGATCTGCGAACAGGCTCGAGTCGCCTTGCCTGACAAGTCCAAGCCAGAAAGGCTCGACTCGGCCATCAACGCGTTCATGAAAGCCACCGACGGTTTGGTTGCTGCGGAAACGAAGATACTGACTACTCAGTCATCGAATGCTGCGCGAGTGAATGAAAGGGCAGAGCTTCAGATCAAGCTCACTGATGCAAAGGCGAATCAGACCCAGGCCAACACTCAGCTCGCTGCAGCGAGTGCGGCACATTTGAATGCCACAAAGACCGACTCCGGAGATGTCCCCTCCGTTCGCGTCACCCTCAAACAGGCGTACATTCGAGGGTTCAGAGAGAGAGACCCCGTGGGAGAGATGGCGGTGCTCGTCACGGTCAAGGAATCCAGCGCGGGGCTCGGAACACAGGAGCCTCGCGCCGGGCGAGTGATCTACTACAGCGAAGGTGTTCGCCAGAACGCGTTCATGAACTTCCGGGATCTTCCCGTCTACGGGCCCATTCGCTACGGCCAGGAGGACCTTCAGATCCGAGTTTCCGTCGTGGAGTTCGACGACAAGGACAACGAAGTCGTCGGTGCAATGCTCAAGACGCTCGCCGCCCTGGGCAGCATCGTCTACCCGCCCTCCTCACCTGTTCTCGCCACCCTCGACCGAATCGGCGAGTCGATCCTTAACCTGAACGGCCCGGACCTTGAATGGGATTACCCTCTGAGCCTGTCGGCCCATCCGCCGAAGAGCACTGAAGGAACCCCTGTTGGCTCGTGGCTGCGCGATGGCTACTACGTCTTGTTCCGTTCTGACGTCTCAAATAGAAGCGCGGTACGCCAGCGTGTTTCACGCGAGATTTGGGCCAAGCTGTACCTCGATCCATCGACCGGGACCGTCTATGGACCGAGCGACACCCCAAAGGGGGAATGGCAGGAGTACACAGGTCACTCTTATCTGGTTCTTGCTGTACAGACCGGGCTCGAATCGACCAAGCTCGATCTTGCCCAAGATACGTCCGCGCTTTCATCCCTCGTCGGCGCGTATTCGGACGGCTCGGATTCCCTGTTGGGTGCAACCAAGGCGGTCACCGACGCGATCCAGTATTCGCTCGAACGTCTCAAGGCACGCCGCGAACGCAAGGACGACCAATCGAAAGAAGAAGTCAATGGCAATTCTTCTCAATCTGGCGGGAAACCAACCGAATCGAATTCAACCCCGCCGCCCAGCTCCGCCCAGTAGGATTCCGTCTTGTTCCGGAACGGTGGAGCTATTCCATGTCTCGGTGCCGGTGGTGCCCCACTCCTTCGGAGCCTGCTTCACCACCCCCAGAACCGCAGCCAGTTGTCGCAGGCAAAGCCGCGCAGCTCGTCGTCGCTCCAGCCGCGAGCGTGCAGCGCGTCCAGCAGCTTCGACAGGTCGCGCGGCGAGCGGATCCCCTGCGGGAGGCCCTCGGCGCTGAACCCGCCGTCCATGTCGCTCCCCAGGCCCACGGCTCGCCGATGCCCCACCAGCTCGCACACGCGTTCCAAGTGGCGGATCGCGTCGTCGATGGTGGGCGCGCGCTCCATCCCGGGCGGCGTCAGGAACTTGCCATAAAGATTGAGCCCGATCACGCCGCCGCGCCGCGCGATCTCGATGATCGCGTCGTCGGTGAGGTGGCGCTGATTGGTCTTCTCCAGCAGCATTCGGCAGTTCGAGTGCGACGCGATGACGGGCGAGTCGGTCATTTCGAGCACCTGCGCGAGCGACGCGTCGGAGAGGTGCGAAGCGTCGATCACCACGCCCAGGCGGTCCACCTCCCGCACCAGCTCGCGGCCCAGGTCGGTCAACCCCGTCGTCGTCGAATTGCCCCCCGCGTAGCGCGCCGCCTTGGCCCAGGAAGGCCCCACCGCAACCAGCCCTTGCGACACCCACCACTCGAGTTCGTCGGGCGAGGCGATGGGATCGCCGTTTTCCATCAGGATTCCGAGCGAGATCGGCGCGCCGGTGTCGCGGGGAATGTCGCACGCGCCGTCGCACGAAGTGCCGAACGGACGGCCGCGCCGGGGCATCAGCGAGATTCGTCCGGTCGCCACGGCCCGCTGGTATTGCGCGAGCTGGGCCCGTCCGCGATCCGCGGCCGCCTTCGCGTCGCCCGAGGGATAGCCCACGGCGTCGGTGCCGTCGGCCTCGGTGAAGATCGTGCCGAGGCAGAATCGCACGCCGCCATCGCGGAGCGCGGGCCACGTTACGGCGGCGGGGGGATGCGGGCCGCCCGCGCCGTCGAGCGGTGCGTCCATGTCGCGCCCGCACTCGGCGAGGTAGGCGAGGTCGAGGTGCGCGTCGAACCAGGGTGCAAAGGCTCGCGTTGTCATGCGGAGATTTTAGATGACGGCTTCGGGAAGGGTAGAGAAAAGAACTTGAACGCAGAGGACGCAGAGAACGCAGAGGAGGAGGCAGAATGGAAGAACACCGGGGGGAAGCGGAGAAGAAGAAGGTCGGGAGTCGGCAGTCGGGCAAAATGCAGCCGGAGTTGGTGACTTCTTCGCTGTCTCGCTGTACCACTCGACCACCAGACCACCTGACCACTTCTGTCTGATACCATTCCCGCCATGGCCAAACACCACGCCGTCAAGGATGAACACCTCGACTCGCGTCTGCGCTGCCCCTTCGACGCGCGCCTGATGGAGAAGGTCGCCATCGGCGACTTCACCATCGACCGCTGCGCCGGCTGCGGCGGCATGTGGTTCGACGCCCGCGAGCTCGACAAGGTGCTCACCAGCAAGCACGGCGTGGAGAAGCTCGACATCGGCGCGGTCGTTCAATCCAACGCCGCCGGCTCGCTGGGCGAACTCCATTGCCCGCGCGACAAGTCACCCCTGATCTCGACAACGGACACGACCCAGTCGCACATCCACATGGACGCCTGCACGGTCTGCGGCGGGGTGTTTCTCAACGCCGGCGAACTGCAGGACCTCTCGGAACTGACCTTGAGGGAACGCCTGCGCTCGCTGTTCAAGCGGTCGTAGCCCTCGGGCGGGTCCGATCGCCACGATTACCGGACTTTTTCTCAGCCCGCGGCCCGCGCGGTCCGATCACGATCTTGCACCCCGTGAGGAGCCGCAAATGCCCGCGACGATCGCCAGCAATCAATCGCTCTGCCTGCCGCCGGAGTATCGCCAGCAGGCCGGCAATTTCACCCACGACACCCTGCGCGACAACGGCGCGTACTGGGCCCCGTGGCGGCTGGCGGAGAACGCCAAGTGGCAGCACCACGTCTATCGCTGGGCCGCGGAGCTCGTGAAGACCCGCGGGCTCACGCGCGTGCTCGACGTCGGTTGCGGCCCATGCGTCAAGCTCATCAAGCATCTGGCACCGTTGGGAATCGATCTCGTCGGAATCGATCAACCCTCCGCGCTCGACGCGGCCCGCGCGCAGGGAGCGAAGTTCACGCTGCTCGAAGTCGACCTGGAGCGGCCGAGCTTGCTCTTCGCCGAGCCGTTCGACCTCATCATCTGCGCCGACGTGATCGAGCACCTGGCCGATCCCGTGCCCGCGCTGGACCTGATCCGGCGCGCGTCCCACGCCGGCACGCTGATCCTGATCTCAACGCCCGAGCGCGCCCGCGAGCGTGGTCGCGATTGCAAGGCGAGCAACAAGCCCGAGCATGTGCGCGAATGGACACGTGAGGAATTCGCCCGCTACCTCGGCTCGCGCGGGCTGGGCATCGCGGCGCACCGCCTGCTTCCAAAGGACGACGCCGATCGAACCCCGCTGCTCGAGGCGGAGCGTGACTTCCGCCTGCGCCGGCGCGATCGAAGCCCCTTGTGCTGCCAGGCGTGGCTCTGCACCGACCGGCTCGCATCGGGCTCATCCCGCATCAACGCCGCCTGACGTTCGACGCCGGGAGAATCATCGATGAACATCGCTCGCCCCCAATCGCCGCACGTCGTCAGCATCGCCGAGATGCCGCTCGGGCGCGGGATGGCGCACGCGATCAACACGTTCAAGACCACGGGCGGCTTTCGGCGGCTGGGCCTCCGCGTCACGCTGATCTGCCAGCCTCCCGAGAACACCGAGAACCCCGCCGGGGCCCTGATCGACGAGTGGCTCGACGCCTACGGCGAGCGCGGGCTCGGCGTCATCACCACCACCGCCGGCCGGGGCCTGCGCGAGCGCGAAGCCTCGATCGCGTTCGCCGCCGAGGGTGTTCGCATCGCGCGCGACATCGGCGCGGACCTTCTCTACGCCCGCAACTTCCAGTGCGGCCTGCTCGGGCCGCGTGCCGGCATTCCGACCGTGATGGAAACCCACGCGCACGTGGGCGATCCGCGCCCGCTCCTGGACGAGGTCTTCGCCGCCACCCGCGCCGCGACGCACCCGCTCGACGCGATCGTCACCATCGCGCCGGCGCTGCGGGATCACTACATCGCGCGCGGCGCTGATCCCGCGCGGGTGCATCTGGTGCCCGACGCCGCCGACCCTGAACTGTTCCGTCGCCCCGATGAGTTCCGCGCCGATCCGCGCGCGCGCCCGGTCGCGCTCTACAGCGGGCATCTCTACGACTACAAGGGAATCCCCACGATTCTGAGAGCCGCCGAACGCTCGCCACGCATCGATTGGAAACTTCTTGGCGGCTTGCCCGAGGACATCGCCCGCGTGCGGGAGGCAGCTGCCGGGCTTGCCAACGTCGAAGTGCTCGGCGCCGTCCCGCACGCGCTGGTGCCGCGACATCTGTGGAACGCCGACGTGCTGCTGCTCCCGCCCAGCAACGCGCACATCTCGGCACCGTGGACCAGCCCCGTGAAGCTCGCGGAATACCTGAACGCCCGGCGCCCGATCGCCGCGTCGAGCATCGAGGGCCTGCGCAACTGGGTGGCGGAGCCCGCGATCGCGTGGTTCGCGCCCGACGATCACGATTCGCTCGCATCCTGCGTCGAAACACTCCTGCGCGAATCAATGGACGCGCGACTGGCTCGCGATGCCTCGCAGCGATCACTCGCGGCTCGTTTCACGTACGCCAACCGCGCCCGCGCCATCCTCGCGGCGGCGGGGATCACGCTCTCCGCGAACTCCCACGCGGCGTAGTCAAGGCAACACCACCGATTCAATCTCAAGTCGCATGGCGGATTGCGTTCGCCCGACTCGCGAATTTCACAGCTCGTCGCGCAAATCGGTCGCGGCCTTGTCCCGCGCCTGGCGCTCCATCCGCTTGCGCATCGCCTCGTCCAGCACCTTCTTGCGCAGGCGGATCGACTTGGGCGTGATTTCGACCAGTTCATCGTCCTCGATGTACTCGATCGCCGCCTCGAGGCTGAGCTTGCGCGGCGCCTTGAGCACCACGGTCGCTTCCTTGCTGGTCGCGCGCATGTTCGTCAGGTGCTTCAACCGCGTGATGTTCACCACCAAGTCGTTGTCGCGGTTGTGCTCGCCCACGACCTGCCCGGCGTAGACCTTATCGCCCGGCTCGACGAACAGGATGCCGCGCTCGGCCATCAGCTCGCAGGCGTGCGTCGTGACCGGATTCGTCTCGAGGGAAATCAGCACGCCCTGGATGCGGTGCTGCACCTCGCCCGACACCGGCAGGAAGCGCAGGAAGCTGTGGTGCATGATCGCCTGACCCTGCGTCGCCGTCAGGATTCGGGAGCGCAGGCCGATGAGCGCCCGGCTCGGGATGTGGAACGCCAGGTGGCTCACGGTGTTGCCGCGATGGTCCATCTTGACCATCTCGCCGCGGCGCCCACCGACGAGCTCCATCACCGGGCCGACGTGCTCATTGGGCACGTCGATCACGAGCTCTTCGATGGGCTCGTGGTCGACGCCGTCGATCTTCTTGATGATGACCTCGGGCTTGCCGACCGAAAGCTCGAAGCCCTCGCGGCGCATGGTCTCGATGAGGATGCCCAGCGAAAGCACGCCGCGCCCGGAGACCAGGAACTCGTCGGCGGACTTGCCCTGGTCGACGCGCATCGCGACGTTGGTCTGCAATTCGCGGTCAAGCCGCTCCCTGATCTGGCGGCTGGTGACGTACTTCCCGTCCTCGCCGCCGAACGGCGAGTCGTTGATGCGGAAGAGCATCGTCATGGTCGGCTCGTCGACCTTCACCGTCGGGAGCGCGACCGCATTCTCTGGATCGGCGATCGTGTCGCCGATGTCGACGCTCGTCAGCCCCACCATGCCGCACAGGTCGCCCGCGACAATCTCCGAGACGTCGGCCCTGCGCAGCCCGCTGAACTGCTGGAGCTTCAGCACGCGGCTGTCGACCCGCTTGCCGTCGCGCTTGAGCACCGCGACCTGCTGCCCGGCCTTGAGCTTGCCGGCAAAGACGCGCCCGATGCCGATTCGCCCGACGTAATCGTTGTAATCGAGCGTGGTCACCAGCGCCTGCAGCGGCGCATTGGCGTCGCACACCGGCGCGGGCACATGCTTGATGATCGCGTCGAACACCGCCAGCACGTCCTTGGGACGTTCCTTGCCCTCGGGGATCGGCCACTCGCTCGACGCCCAGCCGTCGCGCCCCGAGGCGTAGATGCACGGGAAGTCCAGCGCGTGATCGTCCGCGCCAAGCTCCACCAAGAGGTCAAACACCTCGTTGTGGACCTCGTGCGGACGCCCGTCCGGACGATCGACTTTGTTGATCACCACCACCGGCTTCAGGCCCGCTTCCAGCGCTTTGCCCAGCACGAACTTGGTCTGAGGCATCGGGCCGTCGAAGCTATCCACGAGCAGCAGGCAACCGTCGGCCATGCGCAGCACGCGCTCCACCTCGCCGCCGAAATCCGCGTGCCCGGGTGTATCGATGATGTTGATGCGGTAGTCCACGCCGTCGGGCGAGTGGAACGTGACGGCACAGTTCTTGGAGAGGATGGTGATGCCGCGCTCGCGCTCGAGCGGGTTGGAGTCCATGATGAGCCCGTGCTGCCCGCCCTCGAGCTTCTCGAGCTCGCCGGCGCGGAACATGCCCGACTGCTTGAGGAGCTGATCGACCAGCGTGGTCTTGCCGTGGTCGACGTGGGCGATGATCGCGACGTTGCGGATGCCGGTCGCGGCGGGGAGCGATGGCTTGGAGGACGGCGTGGAGACAGCGGACATGCTTGAAAACACTCCGATCGCGGCGGCCGAAGCTGTGCCCGGGCCGCGGGGCGAATGGGCGAGATGAACGGCAGGGCCGCTGACCAACATGGTCGCGGGCTCTTCATCATTCTAGGCAGGCGGCGGACAGAACCCGTCCCGAACACGACGACGAAATGCCGCGAGGCCGCGAGTGCAATGCAAATGGCCAAATCTCCAAATGGCCAAATCGCCAAATGAACACGCTCAATGGGGAGCCCCGGCATGGATCCCACCGATCGAGGGGCGTATCGCTCCACTTCGCCGCTTCGCCGCTTCGCCGCTTCGCCGCTTCGCCGCTTCTGAATCTGGCGCTATGGCGATTGGCCCGCTCCCCCCTCACGACCCGCACCGACGTTACACGCCCTTCCGTCGCGCCTCGAACTGCTCTCTTTCCTTTCCAAGCACGCAAGTGCATGGCATGTTCTCGTTGGCGGGCCGCTTACCCGCCGACAACTTCCGGTTCAGTGCGAGTCACAACATCAACGACGCGGCACCCGCCGCACGCGATGTCACTCTGCCCTGACCCGGAACACAGAGGAGGAAAGAGACATGGGCCTTTCGATTTCGCGTATCGCTCCGGCTGTCATCACCGCGTGCCTCGCCATCGGCAGCGCCAGCGCACAGACGCACACCCTTTACTCCAACGACTTTGAGAACGGCCTGGGCACCGCCTGGACCGGAAACACCAGCGTCGCCTCCGACTATCGACGCTACTTCACCCAGTTCAACGGGCGCTACACCAACGACCGCATCGACCTCAACCTCACGACCGCCGCCAACCCCGGCGCCGGCAAGCACAACCTTTACACCCTTTCTTTCGACCTCTACATCATCGATTCGTGGGACGGCAACAGCCAGACCCACGGCCCGGACCGCTTCAAGGTCTCGATGGGCAACGACGTTCTCCTTTGCGAGACGTTCTCCAACCAGGACACCAACCAGTCGTTCCGCCGCCCCGACATGGGCCCCTTCCACATGGGCTACAACAGCACCTGGAAGGACTCGGTCTATCGCAACATCACGCTCCAGTTCACCGCCGCCGACAGCTCGAGCATCGCGATCCGCTTCGCGGGCGAGAACCTTCAGAGCAAGAGCGACGAGTCGTGGGGCCTCGACAACGTGAAGGTTCGCTATGAGGCCGTGCCCGCGCCCGGCGCCGCGGCTCTCCTCGGCATGGGCGGCCATCTCGCCGCCCGCCGCCGCCGCTCGTAAACCAGAAATCGCCGACCCCGCGCGACACACGCGGAGTCGATCCTGCTGACTTCCGCTTCCGTTCCCGATTCACAGAGTTCGCATCTCGATCACGATGGTTCAACGACGGATCATGTCCCGTCTCTTTTCCTCCAAAGCCAGGGCCCCGACGTTTGTCGCGTCGGGGTCCTGTTTGTTTTGGATGCAGCGAAACAGCGAGACAGCGAAACAGCGAAACAGCGAAACAGCGAAACAGCGAGACAGCGAGACAGCGAGACAGCGAGACAGCGAGACAGCGAGACAGCGAGACAGCGAGACAGCCGGATCATCAGAGCGTGGCCTCGATCGCTTCAAGCGAATGCGGCCATGCCGCGATTCCGAATCGCGATTTCGCCACCAGTCAATCCGCGTACGACGCGCCCTCTACTTCGCCGCATCGACGGAGCGACCCGCGAACAAGCCCGCGGGATCGACTCGCATCCGCCTCGTCCCTGTCTCGCTGATTCGCTGTCTCGCTGATTCCCTGGATCACTCGCTCAATCCCCAAAGTGCGTTTCAAGCTCCAGCGCCGCCCGCATCACGGGGTCATCCTTCGGCACGGTCCGCTGCTTCCCGCACGGCAGGTTGATGTCCACGTCCGTCAGCCGCCCGCGCTGCACCGCCGCCATGCGGTCGCGCTTCCCTTCCAGCACCATCGCGATCGCCCGCTCGCCCAAGAGCGTCGACAGCACGCGATCATCCGCGACCGGCGTGCCGCCACGCTGCACATGCCCCAGCACGACATAGCGAGACTCGATCCCCGTGCGTTTCTCGATCTCGTCCGCGACCGCCTTGCCCACGCCGCCCAGCCGGATCGGATCGGGCGACGTCGGATCGACCTTGGAAACAAACAACTGCCCGCCCCGCGGCTTGGCCCCCTCCGCGACGCACACGATGCTGTACCGCTTGCCGTGGCGGCTGCGCACGCGCACGCAATCCGCGATCGCATCGAAGTCAAACGGAATCTCCGGGATCAGGATCACGTCCGACCCCGTCGCCACGCCCGCGTGCAGCGCGATCCAACCCGCGTTGCGCCCCATGACCTCCACCACCATCACGCGATGGTGACTGGCGGCCGTCGTCTTCACGCGGTCGATCGCCTCGGCCGCGATCGACACCGCGGTCTGGAATCCGAACGTGATCTCCGTGCCCTCGAGGTCGTTGTCGATGGTCTTGGGCACGCCCATGACGTTGAGCGAGTGCCCGGCCTGGTGCGCCGCCGCCGCCAATTCCGACGCGATCGTCATGCTCCCGTCGCCGCCCGCGACGATCAGCGTCTCGATCTTCTCGCGCCGGATCAGCTCCAGGCACTGCGGGCGACGATCCTCCATGATCGCCTTGCCGTCCGCCCCGATGCCGACCGCGAACCGTGCCGGGTTGGCCTTGTTGGACGAGCCCAGGATCGTGCCGCCCTGGGCCAGGATGCCGGACACCTCGGCCCAGCTGAGCACATGCATCCGATTCTCGATCAGCCCCAGGAACCCGTCGTAGATGCCGAGGACCTCGAAACCCTCGCGCATCGCGGGCTTCGCGACCGCCCGGATCACGGCGTTCAAGCCCGGACAATCACCGCCCGCCGTGATCAGCCCGATCCGCTTGGCCATCGACTTCCCTTCTCGTCCTCGTTTACCACGTCGCCGGATCGCCCAGCGGCCCGGGGCTGCCGTCCTTCTTCAAGGGCAGGCCGAACTCTTCACGCCGCTCGGGCGGAACCGACTCAACCCACGTTCTCTTATCGGCCGTTTCGAGCTGATAAATCACTTCAACGTCCGGTGACGTCGCCGCGATCGTCGCCTTGACCGCGTCCGCGTCGGCCTCCTCGAGCACGAGCCCGCTCACCAGCAGGCACCCGCAGCGCCCGCCGGTGTGAGGCTGCCACAGAATCGCCCCGAACTTCCATTCCTTGAAGAACGCCGCCTGGTGGGCCTCGATGTACGCCTGCGCCCGCGACATCGCCGCCGCCTGCTTCACGCTGTTGCACGGCGTGAACCACACGAAATAACCAACCACGCCCGCGATCCCAAGGAGCGCGATCGCATAGAACACCAGCCGCCCCGAGCTGCCCCGCCGATTCCGCCATGTGCGATCCATTACGCCGCTCCTTTGGTTGCACCGCGCGACGATGCCGAGAGCTTGTCCGTGCCACCGACCGCGACTTCATGCGGTGGCAGAAACCCCACGCCCAGCCCGTGAATCGTGCCCATTCCCGTTTCCCCGACTTCGTGCCTTTGCATCCCCCTGTCTCGCTGCCTCGCTGTCTCGCTGTCTCGCTCTCCCCTTCAGGTGGCCATGCGCGTCGCCCCCATCATACTGACAACACGCCCTTTCCCGCACACTCCCGCCCGTCGGCTGGTACCATCTCCCGATGCACGAGATCCGACTGCAGGTGGCGACGGAACGCCCCTCGGCCGAGGCCGACGCGTCGCTCTACCTCCACCCCCAGACGCTCGCACGCCTCGCCAGCTTCGAGCTGCGCGCCAAGATGATCGTCGAGGGCCTCTCCTCCGGCCTGCACCGCTCGCCCTTCCAGGGCTTCTCCGTCGAATTCGCCCAGCATCGCCCCTATGTCCCCGGCGACGACCCCCGCCACCTCGACTGGCGCGTCTTCGGCCGCACCGACAAGCTCCAGATCAAGCAGCACCAGCAGGAAACCAACCTCGACCTCATCTGCCTCGTCGACGCCTCCGGCTCCATGAACTTCGGCTCGCGACTCTTCGCCGAGGCCTCCGGCGCCGGGCGCACCACCAGCCCCGATGGGCGCCTCAACTGGACCAAGTTCGACCACGCCACCGCCATCGCCGCCGCCCTCTCCTCCATCGCCCTGCGCCAGGGCGACCGCGCCGGACTCATCGTCTTTGCCGACACGGTCCGCGCCGCCATCCGCCGCTCCAGCAACCGCGGCACGTGGCGTCAGATCGTCGGCGCCCTGGCCACCCACTACGTCGCGCCCGACAACAAGTCGCGCCCCACCGACCTCGTCCGCGCCATCGATCAGGTCGTCGCCAAGGTCACCAACCACTGCCTCATCGCGATCGTCTCCGACTTCTTCATGGACATCGAGAACCTGCGCGACGCGCTCGCCCGCGCCAAGCACCACCGCCACGACGTCATCGCCCTCCAGGTCGTCGATCGTGCCGAACTCGACTTCGATATCGACGAGATCGCGCCCTTCGAGGGGCTCGAAGGCGAAGGCCGCCTCAAGATCGACCCCCGCGCCATCCGCGACGCCTATCTCGAAGTCTTCCGCAACCACCTCACCAACGTCGAAAAGGCCGTCCGCTCGATGGGCTTCGACTATCAACTCGTCAACACGCACGACTGGCTCGGGCCGCCCATCGCCCAGTTCGTCGCGCGCCGAAACGCCCAGCTCAAGCGATCCAAGTTCGGCTAGTCCTCCCGCACCTCGCTCGCCCGACCGTGAGCGAGCGCGTCTTCTGTTTTTCACTTTGCCACTCGACCACTCCGCCACTGGACCACTTCTTTCCCTGCCCCCCTGCCTCGCCGTTTCGCTGCCCTCACACCCATGCCCTCATTCCTCCATCCAACTCTGCTCTACGTCGGCCTGGCGTGCGTCGCCATCCCGATCATCATCCATCTGCTGACGCGTCAGCGCCGCCAGCCCATCCCCTGGGCCGCGATGCGCTTCATCATCGAGGCCTACAAGCGCCAACGCCGCCGCCTCACGCTCGAGCAGCTGCTGCTGCTCGCCGCCCGCTGCCTTCTGGTCGCGCTCATCGCGCTGGCGATCGCCCGCCCCCTCCTCTCCACCACCGCCGCCGCCTCGCGCTCCGCCCGCGTCGTTTACATCCTGCTCGACAACTCCCTCGCCTCAACCCTCACCAACCCCGACGGCCTTTCGGCCCTCGATTCCCACAAGAAATCCGCCGTCGATCTCCTCGCCACCCTCGACCCCGCCCGTGGCGATCGCGCCGGGCTCATCCTCCTCGGCGCGCCCGTCGATCCCGCGGTCGTCCCCGCGTCCGCCGATCTTCCCGCGCTCCGCCGCCTGATCGAGCAAGCTACCCCGACCGATTCCGCGGCCGACCTCGACGCCGCGTTCTCTCATCTCTCCTCCGCGCTGGCGGCCGCTCCCAAGGACTCGCCGCCCCTCACGCTCTCGCTCCACAGCGAATTCCTCGCCGGCTCGCTCGACACCCAGCGCAAGCTGGCATCGCTCTCCTCGCCCGTGCCCGTGTCGCTCTCGATCGCCCCGCCGCGCGAATCCGCCGTCTCCAACGTCTTCATCACGGGCGTCGAGCCCCTGCGCCCGCTGATCCTCGCCGGCGCCGCGCTGGGAACCCAGGCCGACGATCAGGTGCGCGTGCACCTCCGCCGCACCGGCCCGGCCACGTCGCAGGCCTCGACCTCGCTCGTGAAGCTCAAGCTCTCCGCGCCCGGCATGAATCCCGCCCCGGACCTTGCCGGTGCCGACGCCATCGCCAAATGGGCCCCGGGCGATCGAGAGACCAGCGTCACGATCTCGATCCCGACCGCGTCCCTGGCCGACGCCGGCCCCTCGGCCCTCATCGCCACGATCGACCGCGACTCCATCGCCTCCGACAACACCTTCCGCCGCCCCGTGCTCGCTCGCCGCGCGATCCAGGTCGCGCTCGTCACGCCCCCGCGGCTTGCGCTCGCCATCAGCATCGATCGCTTCGAGCCCGCGGACTGGCTGCGCCTGGCGCTCTCGCCCCAGCCGGGCGATTCCTCGCCCATCCGCGTCGTCGACATCGACCCCCGCGCCGTCGCCGAGCCCTCCGCCCTCGCCGGCATCGACGCCGTCATCGCCCCGCGCCCCGACCTGCTCGACGATCGCGCCTGGTCACGCCTCGCCGACTACGCCAGCGCCGGCGGCCTCGTCATCTTCGCCACGCCGCCCGGCACCCGCGCCCACCCCTGGCTCGACCTCCTCGAATCCAGGTTCTCGGTTCGCATCCCCGGCGACCGCGAGGTCTCGCGTCCCTCCGAACCGCTCGGCCTCAAACCCGACTCCTCCGCCGCGCTCCTTTCGCTTCTCTCGCCCGAACTGGCCGAACTCGCCAAGCCCGTGCGCATCAGCGAGCGTCTTCGCCTCGACACGCCGACCGATCCGTCCCTCGCGCTCCTGTCGCTCTCCGACAATTCGCCCCTGCTCCTCATCCCCGCGCCACCCGAGACCAGCAAGGACGCCGCAAGCAGCGCGCGCTCCATCACACCCTCCGGCTCATCCCAATCCGGACCTGCCACGCAGGGTCCAACAACGCCCGGCGCTCTCACTCCTCGCCCGCTCTCCCGCGGCAACGTTATCCTCTTCACCGCCGCGATCGACCTCTCGGCCACCGATCTCCCCGCACGACCGCTGATGCTCCCGCTCATTCAGGAACTCGTGCGTCAGGGCGTGGGCAACTCGTCTTCATCGCTCGCATCGATCGCCGGTTCCACCTTCGCGCTCCCGCCCGCCGCCGTCACGCTCGCGCCCGTCCCCGCCGACGCCGGCCCGCAGTTCGCCGTCTCTTCTTCGCCCTTCGCCCCGCGTCGCGCCGGCCTCTGGCGCGCCCAGGACTCACGCGGCAGCGTGCTCTCCCTCCTCTCCGTCAACCCCGACCCGCGCGCCAGCGACACCAACATCACCACCCGGGACCAGCTCCGCGCCTACCTCGCCGCCGCCCTCCCCAGCGGCACGCCCGACACCCGCGTCGGCTTCACCGATCAACCCGCGCCGACCTCCGACCCCAACAACACCGACCCCGCCAAGCCCGCATCCGATCCTCGCTCGCCCTTCCCCGCTTGGCTCCTGCTCGCCGCCGCGGCCTGTGCCCTCCTCGAACTCACCCTCGCCCGCATCTTCAGCCATGCCCGCCGCCTCTCGCCCGGCCTCTCGGCTTCCATTGCCGCACGAAACACCGCGCGATCCAACACCAACTCAACCACCCGCACCTCCAGCGAGGAGCACCAGGCCGCATGACCGACCTGCTCCTCAAAATCCTCGGAATCCAGGGCGTCCCCTCGGGCGACCCCGACGTGCGCTTCGAGTTCGCGCACCCCGCCCCCGCCTGGGCCTGGTTCCTCGCGCTCGTCGCCTGCATCGCGCTCGCCACTTGGAGCTACGCGCGTCTCGACGGCTCGCGCCCCATCCGCGTCATCCTCGCCTCGCTCCGCACCCTCGCGCTCCTGGTCATCCTCGTCCTGGCCGCCGGCCCGCGCGTCATCCGTCAGCCCGAGCGCATCGAGCAGGACTGGATTGTCGTGCTCGTCGATCGCTCCGCGTCCATGACCGTCCCCGATGTCGCGGGCCCCGCCGACCGTCAGACGCGCGAGTCCCAGCTCTCGCAAGCACTCAGCGCCGCCTGGCCCAGCTGGTCCGAAGTGGCCAAGAGCCGCCGCATCCTCTGGCTCGGCTTCGACGCCACCTCCTACTCGCTGCCGACCCAGCCGAACTCGCCGCCCACGCTCGCCGCCCCCGAAGGCCGCCGCACGCTCCTCGGCCAGTCGCTCGACGAAGCCCTCCGCGCCGTCGCCGCCCGTCCCGTCAGCGGCTTTGTGGTCCTCTCCGACGGGCGCACCTTCGACCAGCCCGCCCGCGCCACGCTCCAGCGCCTCGCCGCCGAGCGCATCCCCGTCTACACCGTCGCGCTGGGAAGCGAATCCACGCCTTCCGACATCGCGATCTCCTCGATCGACGCCCCCGCCGCCGCCTTCACCGCCGACCTGATCCCCGTCACTGTCTCGCTCTCTCGCGCCGGCCCCCCCAACCAGCCGTGGGCCGCCAGCGTCGAACTCGTCGACACCGCGACCGGCTCCGTGCTCGACCGCCGCCGCGTCGAGTCGAGCGAATCCGCCGCGAACGTCACGCTGCTGGCCAAGCCCGCCGAGCCCGGGCGCGCGTCCTGGGCCGTGCGCATCGCCCCCGAATCCGACGACCTCTCGCGCGACAACAACACCGCGCCCGTCTCGCTCGAGCTCATCCATCGCCCCATCCGAGTCGTCTACATCGACGGCTATCCCCGCTGGGAGCAGCGCTACATCAAGTCGCTCCTCATCCGCGAAAACTCCATCCGCTCCTCCGCCGTCCTCCTCTCCGCCGACAAGCGCTTCACGCAGGAAGGCTCCGAACAGCTCGAGGCCGTCCCCTCCACGCCCGAAGAGTGGAACGAGGTCGACGTGCTCATCATGGGCGACGTTCGCGCCGAACTCTTCAGCGACGACCAGCTCAGCCAACTCCGCGAACACGTCGCCAAGAACGCCGCGGGTGTTCTCTGGATCGGCGGGAGCGGCTCAACCCCGTGGTCCTGGCGCGGGCGTCCTCTCGCCGACCTTCTCCCGTTCACGCTCGACAGCGAATCCGCCGACGCGAGCGTCAAGCCCTGGAACGCCGACGTCCTGCTCATCCCCACCGCCGCCGCCACGCGCCTCGGCCTGTTCCGCCTGGGCGACGCCGCCGACCAGCCCTGGCCCCCCGCGCTGGCCGATCCCGGCGCGGGCTGGTCGTCCCTCCGCTGGTCGCAGCGCATCGCGCCGGGCTCGCTCAAGCCCACCGCCGAAGTCCTCGCCGCCGCGCGGCCGATCGACGCCACACCAACTCCCACCGCCCCGGGCGAATCCTGGCCGCTCGTCCTCACCATGCGCTTCGGCTCCGGGAAAGTCGCCTACGTCGCGACCGACGAAACCTGGCGCTGGCGCTACGCCCAGGGCGAGTTGCTCACCGAGCGCCTGTGGCTCCCGCTCATCCGCTTCCTCGCGCGCGAGCGCCTCGCCCGCGTGGGCAAACCCGCGACGCTCGATGTCGCGCCCGCTCGCCTCGTCGCCGACCAGCTCGCCCAGGTTCGTCTCCGCATCTTCGATCAATCGCTCATCGACGCCCGCGCCAAGGACAGCCTTTCCAAGGTGCGCGTCCGCCGCGCCGGCTCATCCGCCGCGGCCACCAGCGACGCCACCGAAGTCTCGCTCTCGCCCGAGCCCGGCGTCGCCGGCTCGTTCGTCGGCACGTTCTCAACCCGCGATCCCGGCGATTACACCGCCGAACCGCTCGACGCCGCCCTGCTCGGCCTGGGAATCTCCACGCCCTTCGAGGTCATCACCTCCGACGACGAACTCAAGAACCCCGCCGCCGACCACGCCACGCTCGCCCGCGTCTCCCAGCAGACCGGCGGCGAGCTCATCCCCGCCTCGCAACTCGCCGACCTCCCCGCCAAACTCCCCAATCGCCAGCTCCGCCTCCTCGGCGCCGAAGAAATCTGGACGCTGTGGGACCGTCCGTTGGCCCTGGCCCTCATCGTCGTCCTGCTCACCCTCGAATGGGCCGGGCGAAAGTGGATCCGCCTCGTGTAGAAAGGAGAGACGCAGAGACAAAGAGACGCAGAGACGAAGTGAAGAGAAAGTCACGGAGTTACGGAGTTTACGAAAAACCTACTCACGCACCGAATACTCCACGTTTCTCTGTTGGCTCTCGCCTCTTCCCCCGGCCCTCCCGGCTCCAGCACTTTCTCGCCCGCTCTTCTGCCTCCCTTTCCGCATCGCCTCTTGTCTTTCTCCGCGTCCTCTGCGCCCTCTGCGTCGAAACCTCTTCACTCCCCATTCCCCATTCCCGACTCCCGATTCCACCTTCTACCTCCCTCTTCATTTGGCCATCTGACAATTTGGAAATTTGGCCATTTCTCCCGCGCATCACCGCGAAATTGCGCAATCTCCTGTACCTCCCGTTTTCCCCTGAAACGAACCGAACACCA
>JADYYE010000298.1 GCA_020853815.1 Phycisphaerales bacterium | reverse complement strand
CATCGCCGAAACACTCCCCGTCGCCCAATCCAACGGGCTCTAGTCTCGCCTAGTCTCGGACGCGCTTGACTTCGGTCACGCCTTTGACTCGACCCAACTTTTGCACCAGATGATGAAGCTGTTCAAGGTCACGAACTTGGCACTCGAATGTGTTGACAGCTTGGTTGTCCACGGTGGTGCATTGCGCGGCTGAGATGTTGATGTTGAGATCAGAAAAAGCCTTAGTCATCTGCGTCAACAGCCCCGAACGATTGTCGGCGATCACACGCAAAAGCACCGAGTGTGCGCCCTTTGGAGCCATATCCCACTGCACGTCGATACACCGCGCTGGATCGCTGCTTTGCACCTTCGCACAATCCGCGCTATGGATGACTGCCCCCCGCCCCCGCGAGATAAACCCAACGATCGAATCTCCCGGGATCGGCTTACAACATCCTGCAAAACGCACCAAGATATCGCGCATCCCCCCCACAAGGATGGCACTTTTTCCCTTCTTCTCGGTGGGGCGCTTCACCACTTCGTCCAGCACTACGGGTTCAGGCTTTTCAGGCGGAAACAACAAACGGATCACCTCGCTCACATCGAGCTTTCCGTAGCCAATGTTCATGATCACTTCTTCTGCGGTCGCCGCCCCCACCGCCGAACAAAGCGCCTCGATCGCGCCTCCTTTCAACAGCTTCCCCAACTTTTGCCCCGCAGGCAAGGCTTTCTCCAACATCTCACGCCCCAACACACTCGCTTTTTCGCGCTGCTCCAAGCGCAAAAAGCTGCGGATCTTTGAACGAGCGCGGTTGGTCTTCACAAATTTCAACCAGTCGCGGTTCGGATGCGAGTTCGGTTGCGTTAAGATCTCAACGATATCACCCGTCGAAAGCACCGCTCGCAGCGGTGTGATCTTGCCGTTGACTTTGGCCCCCACGCACTGATTCCCCACTTCGGTGTGGATGGCGTACGCAAAGTCCACAGGCGTCGAACCTTGTGGAAGCTCACGCACCGCACCGTTGGGCGTAAACACAAACACATCCCCTTCGTGCAGTTTGTCGCGAACCGTTGCCAAAAGCTCCGAGGCATCTTCTTTTTCGTCTTGAAGCCGCAACAACTCGCGCAACCAACGAAACTGCTCGACCACGCGGGCTTGCGGGTCACTACCTTCTTTATACAGCCAATGGGCTGCGATCCCTTCTTCGGCGGTTTGGTGCATGTGATGGGTGCGGATCTGGATCTCGATCTTTTTGTTGCGTG
>JADYYE010000297.1 GCA_020853815.1 Phycisphaerales bacterium | reverse complement strand
TGGTCTATGTCGGCGCGGTGATGGTGCTGTTCCTGTTCGTGGTGATGATGCTCGACATCAAGACGCTGCCCGGCCGCGAAGGCTTCACCGCCTATCTGCCGGCTGGTCTGGTCGTGGCGATGATCATGCTGGCCGAACTGATCGGCCTGATGGGCGCACGCAAGCTGATGCAGGGCGGGGGCGTTCGCGACGTCGCGTCGGAACAGGGTCTGTCCAATACGGAGTGGCTGGGCCGCACCTTGTTCACGGACTACATCCTGCCGTTCGAGATCGCCGCCGTGATCCTCACCTTGGCCATCGTCGCCGCAGTGGCGCTGACCCTGCGCCGTCGTCCGAACGTGCGCACGCAGGATCCGGCCAAGCAGGCCGCTGTACGCAAGGACGATCGGCTGCGTCTCGTCGACCTGCCGACCGAACCCGGGAGCAAGCAGTCGTGATCACCCTCGGCCATTACCTCGTGCTCGGCGCCATCCTGTTCTGCGTCAGCGTCGCCGGCATCTTCATCAACCGCAAGAACATCATCGTGCTGCTGATGGCGATCGAATTGATGTTGTTGGCGGTGAACATGAACTTCGTCGCGTTCTCCAGCTTCCTGGGCGACGCGGCGGGACAGATCTTCGTGTTCTTCATTCTCACCGTCGCGGCGGCGGAATCGGCGATCGGTCTCGCGATCCTCGTTCTGCTGTTCCGCAACCGCGCCACCATCAATGTCGAAGAACTCGACACGATGAAGGGTTGATCCGATGCAGGCCGAATCGCTCACTTCCATCCTGCTGACCATCGCGCTGGCGCCGCTCGCCGGCGCGATCATCGCCGGGTTCTTCCGCAATCAGGTCGGTCGCCGTGGCGCGCACATCGTCACCATCGCCGGTGTCGCGGCATCCTGTCTGCTGTCGCTGTACGTCTTCAAGCTGCTCGCCTTCGACGACATGCCGACCTACAACCAGAACCTCTACACCTGGTTCGACATCGGCGGCTACAACGCGCACGTCGGTTTCCTGATCGACCGCCTGACCGCGATGATGATGGTGGTGGTCACCTTCGTATCGCTGATGGTGCACATCTACACCATCGGCTACATGCACGAGGATCCGGGTTACCAGCGCTTCTTCAGTTACATCGCACTGTTCACCTTCTCGATGTTGATGCTGGTGATGAGCAACAACTTCCTGCAGTTGTTCTTCGGTTGGGAAGCGGTGGGTTTGGTGTCTTACCTGCTGATCGGTTTCTGGTTCAAGAAGCCGAGCGCGGTGTTCGCGAACATGAAAG
>JADYYE010000127.1 GCA_020853815.1 Phycisphaerales bacterium | reverse complement strand
CGACCTTCGACTCGTTGTATGGGTTGTCGTAGATGCCGATGTTCGGCGGCGTGTGGCTCAGCTCCCCCAGCTTCTCCGCGAACGAGAGCTCCTTGCTCGTGCTTGCGTAGATGTGGTCGTGCTCAACGGTCGGCGGCACGTCCCCGTGCTTCTTCCAGGCCGCCAGGTCGACGCTGCGGACGATCGCCGTCCGGCTCTCCATCGACCAGTGGTTCTGCGTGCTGGCGATCATGTAGGTCTCGCTCGCATCCGCGAGCTTCGCCCCCGACGCCACGCGGACGCCGCCCGCCGGGCGGACCGCCGCGTCGTTGAAGCCGACCGGATCCGCCTCATTCCCCCCGACGTGCCCGCACACGCGCCGCCCGTACCCCTGCTGCAGGATGACCGTGTTGTCGGCCATGCCGGGCAGGATCCAGACGGGCACCTTCATCGTGCGCCCGTTCACCGTCAGCGTCGCCACCCGCGCGTGCGGGTACTTGGGCTTGGTGTACATCCCCGACGGATTGCTGTCGCTGAAGCCGACCGGCTCCAGATCAAGCGCCCGCGCCGTCGCGGGGCTCACGAGCGCGGGATTGTCCCACACCACGCGCGTCCCCACATCGGGAAGCTCCTGGAGCCACGCGTAGTTCGCGAACCGCCCGTCGTGCATGCGCCCGGCCGTGAACGCCACGTCGAGCGCATCCTTCGTCGGCGCCGCGCCGATCGACAGCGACGCCGCGGCCGTCGCAATCGCGCCCATGTTCGGCGTCCACGCCCCCGACGTGTACATGGCCTTCGGCGCCACGCCGTCGTGAAGCGAGCGCCGCCACGCCTTGTCCGAGTCCCCGATCAGGCCCTTCCAGACACCCTTGACGATCTCGTGACCGTCCGTGACCTCCTCGCCCGCGAGCATCGCCAGGAGCTCGATGTCCGAGTGCGCCGGCGCGTACAGCGGAGCGATCATCGGCTGCACCGGGGCCAGCGTGCCGTCCGAGGCGACCGTGTCGCCCCACGACTCGAGGAAGTGCGTCCCGTTCAGCGACCACGTCGAGGCCGACTCGGTCTCGTTCGCGTCGACGGAGAGCGTGATCGTCGTCGTCTTCGCCATGCGCGCCGCGAAGTCCAGCTCCGCCGGCGCGTCGTACGCCGGATTCACGCTGAGCATCACCAGCGTCGTCACGCGGCCCGCGCCGAGCATGTCGGCGACCGCCGCGATCGATGCCGCGCTGCTCGACGCGTCATCCTCCGACATCTGGCAGTACGACACCGTCGAGCCGATATTGCCCAGGAGCGCGTTCAACCCGTGGACGATCGCGTGAACCGCTGCCGACTGGCCCGCGCCCGCCATCAGCACCGAGTGCCCACGCCCCGCCGCGATCAGATCGTCCGCGACGGCGTTGATGAACTTCTCGTCGATGTCCGGTCCCGGCGCGAAGCGCGCCGAGGCGACCGCGCTCGCCAGCGCCGAGGCGTCCCGCCCAATCCGCTCGCACACCGCCCTCGCGATCGCGATCGCGTACGCCCCGATCCGCGACGGCGCCACGCGCAACCGGTGGTCCGCGCTCGAGCCCGCGTGCGAGAAGCCGCTCTCCACCATGTACAGGCGGCTCATCTCATCCGCCGCCGTCATCACCGTGCGCGTCGCGCCGAACTCACGCGCGTTCACGATCGCGCCCGGCTCACGCTCGACGAAGTCCCGGTCCAGCGACACGATGACCTTCGCCTTGGAGAGCGAGAAAATCTCGTGCCCGGACTTGCCGAACGCCGTCGCCACGCCGCGCGTCGCGCCGTCCGACTCGCCGCCGTCGTACACGAACCAGCGCGCCTTCGGGAACTTCTTCAGGAAGCGATCCCGCACCGCGTCGCGCGTCGGGCTGGACTTCTTGTCCGCCAGCACGACCAGCCCCTCGCCGCCGCTCTCGCCGTACTTCGCGAAGTGCTCCTTGGACCACGCCGCGAAGTCGTCCCACGACGCATCCAGACGCCCGCGCGCCGGATTCTGGTACGCCGGCTGCTTCAGCCGATCGGGGTCGTACATTCCGAGCACGCTCGACAGCGACCACACCGAGGACTTGCCCCGGTTGATCGGGTGCAGCGGATTCCCTTCGACCTTCGTCGGCCGCCCCTCGTGCGTCTCGATCACCAGGCCCTCGGCCCCGCCGCCCGGAAGCGCCATGCTCGTCGCGTAAAACAGCGACTTGCCCGGCACCACATCCTCCGGAACCTCGCGCGAGTAGGGCATGATCTTGTGATCCGGCCGGCGGCAGCCGGGGATCGTCGCCGCGCCAGCAAGCGCGAACGAGGCGCCCATCACCTTCATGAACGAGCGGCGCGACGGCCCCGCCAGCTCCGACGCGTTCGCCGGGAACTCACGCTCCAGGAAGTCGCGGAACTCGCCGCTGTCGGCGTATTCCTCGACGCTCCGCCAGTACTTGGCGCCGCCCCCGAGGCCTCCCGCGAGCCCCCCGTTGACCCTGTCCGGCTGGCGCCGGTTCGAGTCGGGCGTCATCGATCCCTTCGTGGATGGGCACTGGTCGTGGCTCATGCTCGACGTTCCACCTTGCGTGTCGTGGTCTGCGATTCCGAACGCTCATTCACACAGAACAGGTCTTCAGTAGTGGCAGGCGCTGCAGTGCTGCGGCGGGTTCGTCCGCAGCTGCTCGTACAGTCGCTTGGCCTCCGCATCGCCCTTCTTCACCGTGCCAAGGTGCTGCTCCACCCAGAACAGGTTCGTCACCTTGTCCGGCGGCACCAGGAACTTCTCCGGGCTCTTCTCGACCCCGCGATGGCAGTCAAGACACCACCCCATGCCCTGCCCCTCCGCCTGGAAGACCTCCGGCATCGCCGTGATCTGCCCGTGGCACGAGT
>JADYYE010000126.1 GCA_020853815.1 Phycisphaerales bacterium | reverse complement strand
TGGCAATCAGACGGCGGCCATGCTGGTTCGCAAGCTGGAAGGATAGTCCCGTGAAGAAGCGCATCGTCATCACCGGCATGGGTTGGGTGACCCCGCTGGGGCACGACATCGAAGGCGTGTGGAAGCGACTGCTCGCGGGCGACTGCGGCATTGCCCTCACGCGCAACTTCGACGCGTCCCAGTTCCCCACCCGCTTCTCCGCCGAGGTCAAGGACTACGCCCTGGAGAAAGTCATCGGCGCTGATGCCGCCCGACGCCATGCGAGTGCCAGCCTCAACTCGCGCTTCGCCCTGGGCGCCGCGCGCATGGCCTGGGACAGCGCCGGCTTCACCCCGGGCACGCCCGCCGACCGCGCCCGGGTGGGCGTGTACCTCGGCGGCGGCGAAGGGCCCTTGGATTTTACCAATTTCGCAGCCGCGGCCTGCTGCGGCTGGGAGTCCGAGGGCAGCGGGCGGCTCAACACCGTCAAGTGGGCCCACGTTGCCCGCGAGCGGCTGAGCAAGACCCTCGAGCTCGAGCAGGAGCCGAATCTCGCCGCCGCGCACATCGCCTGCCTGCTTGACGCTTGCGGCCCGAACTTCAACACGCTCACGGCCTGCGCCGCCAGCACCCAGGCCATCGGCGAGGCCACGAGCATCCTGCGCCGCGGCGACGCCGACGTCATGATCGCCGGCGGCACGCACAGCATGATCCACCCCCTGGGCGTTACGGGCTTCAACCGGCTCACCGCCCTCTCGACGCGCAACGACGACTACTCGACCGCTTCGCGCCCCTTCGACCGCACGCGCGACGGTTTCGTCATCGGCGAGGGCGCCTCGATGCTGGTCCTCGAGGAGTTCGAGCACGCCCAGGCCCGCGGGGCGAAAATCCTCGCCGAGATCGTCGGCTACGGCTCCACCGCGGACGCCTTCCGCATCACCGACATCCACGAGACCGGGCGCGGCGCCATCGCCGCCATGCGCCAGGCCATCGAGGACGCCGGGCTCACCATCCACGACATCGACTACATCAACGCCCACGGCACGGGCACCGAGGAAAACGACAAGATCGAGACCCTCGCCATCCGCACCCTCTTCGCCGAGCGGGCCAAGAGCGTGCCGATCAGCAGCATCAAGAGCATGATGGGGCACCTGATCGCTGCCGCCGGCGCGACCGAGCTCATCACCTGCGTGCTGGCCATCCGCGACGGGGTCATCCCCCCCACCATCAACTACCAGAACCCGGACCCGAACTGCGACCTGGACTACGTGCCCAACCACGCCCGCAAGGCGCCCCTGCGCGTCGCCCTGTCCAACAGCTTCGGCTTCGGCGGCCAGAACGACACGCTCGTCGTGCGGCGCTACCCGGATTGAGCGCCTGCCGCCGGAGCGAGAAAGCGGCCGGAGTCATTCACCATGCTCTATGCCAACGAACGAAGCACCGCCCTCGAGGCGGTCGAGATGGCCTGCCGGCTGTGCATCGCCGTCCGAACTCACCTCGTCTCGGATGAGTCCGTCGCTAAGAAGGACAAGTCGCCGGTGACGGTGGCGGACTTCGGCGTGCAGGCCGTCGTCACCACGCATCTGCTCGCGGCCTTCCCCGATATTCCCGTCGTTGGCGAGGAGGATGCCTCGGCCCTGCGCGACCCGGCCAACCGCGCGATCCTCGAGAAGGTCCTCGCCCACGTTGAGGCCGTCACGCCCGGGCTCACCGATGCCGCGGTTCTCGACGCCATCGACCGCGGCACGCACGCCGGCGGCGGGCGTGGGCGGCACTGGGCCCTCGACCCGATCGACGGCACCAAGGGCTTCCTGCGGGCGGACCAGTACGCGGTCGCCCTGGCCCTCGTCGAGGACGGTGAGGTGGTGCTCGGCATCTTGGGTTGTCCCAATCTGCCGCAGGAGCATCGCGACCCGGCCGGTCCGCGCGGCTGCATCTTCGTCGCCACGCGCGGCGAGGGCGCCTTCCAGCGCCCGCTCGAACCCAAGGGCGAGGCGGCCATCCACGTCAGCGAGATCGACGAACCGCAGCACGCGTCGTTCTGCGAATCGGTCGAGTCCGGGCACACCCAGCAGGACGACAGCGCGAAGATCGCGGAGCAGCTCGGCGTCACCGCCCCGCCGGTGCGCATGGACAGCCAGTGCAAGTACGCCGCGATCGCCCGCGGCGACAGCTCGATCTACCTGCGCATGCCGACCCGGGCCGACTACGAGGAACGCATCTGGGACCACGCGGCCGGTTGGATCGTGGTCAAGGAAGCGGGCGGCGAGGTGACCGATATCCACGGCAAGCCGCTGGATTTCTCCCTCGGCCGGACCCTCCGCGCCAACAAGGGCGTGGTCGCCACCAACGGCCGGCTGCACGCTGAAGTGCTCGCCGCGATCCGGACGGTCGTCGGGTAACCGACGGCTGACCACCTCCAACCCGTCGAGGATCCCGGTAGGCGAATGTGCAGATAGGGGTAGCGCCGCCTCGGCGGAGTGGTACTGCCCAAGTCTATGCGAGGGCATAGCCCTGAGGATCATTCGGCCCCCGCCGCTGCTCAACAAGCGTTCCCGCGGTCGTCGGAGATGAGCGTGCAATTCGTAAAGAGAGGCGATGTATACACGGTAGTCCGGGTAACGGGGCCAACGCATCATCTCTTGAGCCTTGAATTCGGTGCTGTGCCACCAGACGGCGAGTTTATCGAGGTGCTCGGAGAGGCTCGGGGCGATTCATCGAACTTCGCGAGCCTGGTTAGCGACAGCGTCGTAGAGGGAGTCCAGCGCGCCAATGCTCGATACCAGCGCCAAAGATTCGTAAAGCGCATTCAGTATGTTGCTCAGGACCCACCAGACCCACGAGTCTACTCCATGCTCGCGGAGAAGATTGTCGATCGCCTGGAGCAATGCCAGGATTTCGAGGGGACGTGCGAATAGTCTTATCGGCAAGAACTGCAATGCGGGCATGTCCTTATCCTCTCCGGTGAGATTGCGATTTCGCCTGCCGGTGAATGCCGGCGCGCCGCACCACGGCGGCACGAAGTGCGGGCCGCAGAAGACAGCGCCGCCCGCGTCGCTCACCTGGCCCGGTCCCTTCCATCTCGCCACGGCAGAGCCAGTCCCCACGACGAGGACGATCCAAACGTGGATCAGCCCGCGTTGCCCCGGCGGCCACTGCGCCAGCCCAAGTCGCCCGGCGCTCGCCGCCTGGAACACTCCCCACCGCATGGGCGCGATGATCGGCAGCGAAGCCCCGACGGACCGATGCTTTTCGCGTGTTTCCATGCTTTTTCGAAGGCCCGAGCGGCGTATCGTCGCGGGTCCCGACAACGTGGAAAGCCGACTGTGATCCGGTATACTGTCGAGGGTCCGGCGCGCCCGCGGACGGGTGCGCTCCCGCGATC
>JADYYE010000296.1 GCA_020853815.1 Phycisphaerales bacterium | reverse complement strand
GAGTCCGCCAGCACGAAGTTCACCAGCACCAGTCCGCCGTTGACCAGCACGCTGGGCGACTGCGGTGAAGTGCTGGGGATAATCACGGGCGCATCGTTGCCGACGCTGAGGTTGCCCAGTGTGCCCGGCTGGCCCGAAGCCAGGCCGTCGTTGGGCGTAATCGCAATGGTGATGCCGCTGACCAGTTCCTGCGTCAGCAAGTCGAGTTCGTAGTCCCACTCAAACGTGTGATTGGTGCCACCGGCGCTGGAGTTAAGCCCCGAAGTTGCGTCGCCGCCTACGCCCTGCGTGCAGGGAAAGAAGTTCACTCCATCAAGCGAGTAAGCAACGCTTACACTGCACAGGTTCACTTCAGCGTCGATCAGCGTGTACGTAACGGTCGCGGGGGCGTCTTCGCGCGTCACCGAAGTGACAACTACCGCGGGCGGCGTATTGGTCGAACCGCCGCCGCCACCGCCGCCTTCATCCTTCTTGCCGCCAAATCCCAAGAAGCCGCCGCCGGTGCCGCCGGCCAATGCCAGCACGCCGGGGCCGCAGCCGGAGAGCAACGCGGCCAAAGAAACCAGAGCCGTGACAAAAAGCAGCGAGCGAACATTCCGCATGGGAAAACTCCCACAGGCTTAAGTGACCAACTACAGGGGTAACGCACAATGCTAACGGGAAAGATGTGCGCTGCAACCTTCAATTCTTACAGTTTGGTGGAATGATAATGATGGAAGTGTGAAGCATTTTGGGCGATTCCGGCTGCCAAAAAGGTCCGTCATCAAGCCCAAAACTCATAGAAATTGTGCCATTGCAGCGGGAACTCGCGCAGCCGGGATTCCAGAAGCGAGGCGTACTCCGCCGTCCAGTTCTTGAGATCGTCTTTGCGGTCGCGCCTTGAGCGATATTGCAACACGCGCGGCCCAATGGCGCGCAGGCTGTAATGGCAGGGCCCAAGGCGATTGGCAAACACCCACACCACGGGCGCGCCGGTGTTGGCGGCGACGACATAGGGCCCGCTGGGAAACGGCGCTTCGCTTCCGAAAAACGGCACGCGCAGCGCGTTGCCGATGTGGCGGTCGCCGTGCAGCGCCACGATCTCGCCGCGTTTGAGCGCCGCAACCATGTCGATGCTGGCCTGCATGGGATCGCGCGAGTCAATGATGTTGTAGGGCTGCTCTCCACTGACGCGCTCCAGGTGTTTCTGCGCGTCGCCGCCTTCGTTGCGATACCACACCAAATTGATCGGTACCTTGACCGCGTTCTTGCTTAGCGTGGCCAGTGTGTGCGCCGCCAGTTCCCAGTTTCCCATGTGCGCGGAGACCACGATCAAGCCCTTGCCCTGAGCCAGGCCCTGCGCAAACGCCTCCGTATTCTCGCGTTCAAACACGAATCGGTCGTGCATGCCCGCGTAGGCGTAGGCGCGGTCCATGAGGATGCGCCCAAAACTCAGGAAGTGCCGATAGTTCAGCCAAAGCAACTTGAAGCCGCGTGCGTTGGGCAAGGCTCGGCGCAGATAATCGCGGCTGGCGCGGCTATGGCTGCGCGCGAACAGCATGTAGTAGAAAGCAACCGGGTAAAGAAGCGTGTAGGCGAACAGCGGCCCAAGCACACGGAAGAACCAGAACATCAGGCGGATGCCCAGGCCGCTGCGCGTGCGGCCGTCCCATTGGCGCGCGGGCTGTGCGGAAGCCGGCTTGGCCTCGCGCGCTTCGAGTTCAAGTGCGGGGCCGCTCATGCCGCGGCCTCGGCGCCCTTCTCCGCAAGTTCCGATTCATCCAATGCGGCATGGATGTCGGCGGAAGCCACGCCATGAGGCGGAGTCAGGCTGGGCAGATCGTCGAGCGAGATCGGCGGCGTTGGCGTGCGGCGCAGCGCGCGCACTCCGTAAAGCGTGCCCAGGCCAACGGCAAAGGCCATGAAAAGGCCGATGATGCTGCTGCCCAAAATCCAGTGGCCCAGGCTGTTGCGCAAAAACGGTAGCAGCACAGAAAGCTCAAGCGTGAGGGGTACGTAGTCGTGGTTGCCGGTAAGCGCCTTGCCCAGCAGCACCGAAGCCAGGGCGATCAGCGCCGTCAGCGGACCAAAGCTCACATTGGTGGCGGCGACAGTGGCAATGCGGTTGAGGTGCATGCGCGTGCCCGCGTAAAGCGCCAGCAACCACTGGATGCCGACCAGGGGTGTGCAGCCAATGAATGCGCCGATGCCGGCTGCCATGCCCAGCTCGCCGGGCGTGTTGTTTTCGTGCACCAGGTGTTTCACGAGCTGCTTCATGCGAGAAAACGGCCCGCCGGAAAGCTGCGCGCTC
>JADYYE010000295.1 GCA_020853815.1 Phycisphaerales bacterium | reverse complement strand
GTCGTCTCCGCCGCGGAAATGCTCTCGGTCGCCGCCTTCCTCGAGGGCAGGCACGCGCAGGCCTTCCCCAGCTTCGGCTCGGAGCGCATGGGCGCGCCGGTGATGGCCTTCTGCCGCATCTCCGGCCGCGAAATCCGCCTGCGCGAGCCGGTGATGAGCCCGGACGCGCTGATCATCCAGGACCCGACCCTGCTTCACCAGGTCGACCTCTTCAGCGGCGTCACCACCGAGGGCCTGATCCTCATCAACTCCACGCGCAGCTTCGCCGAGCTGGGCATCGGCGAGTTCGTCGAGGGCTTCCATCCCGACCTGCTGTGCACCGTGCCGGCCACCGAACTGGCGCTGAAGCATGTCGGCCGGCCGCTGCCGAATGCCGCGCTGCTCGGCGGCTTCGCCGCGGTCTGCGACCAGGTCCGGCTGGAGTCGGTCCTCGCCGCCATCCGCGAAAAGTTTTCCGGCAAGGTGGCGGAAGGCAATGTCGCCGCCGCGCGCGAAGCCTACGACATCGTCAAGGCGGAAAGACAGGAGGCGCTGCATGCTCAGGCAGACTGAAGGCTCCCACGCCATCGCCGAATCCGTCGCCCTGTGCCGGCCGGAGGTGATCTGCGCCTACCCGATCACGCCGCAGACGCATATCGTCGAGGGCCTCGGCGAGATGGTGAAGGCCGGCGACCTCAAGAACTGCGAGTTCATCAACGTCGAATCGGAGTTCGCCGCGCTGTCGGTGGCCATCGGCGCCTCGGCGGCCGGCGCCCGCACCTATACCGCCACCGCCAGCCAGGGCCTGCTGTTCATGGCCGAGGCGGTGTACAACGCGGCGGGGCTCGGCCTGCCCATCGTCATGACCATCGGCAACCGCGCCATCGGCGCGCCGATCAACATCTGGAACGACCACACGGATTCCATGTCGATGCGCGACGCCGGCTGGATCCAGCTCTACGCCGAGACCAACCAGGAGGCCGCCGACCTGCACATCCAGGCCTTCCGCCTCGCCGAGGAGCTGTCGATGCCGGTGATGGTGTGCGTGGACGGCTTCATCCTGACCCACGCCTACGAGCGCATCGACGTGCCGACGCAGGAACAGGTCGACGCCTACCTGCCGCCCTTCGAGCCGCGCCAGGTGCTCGATCCGCAGGAGCCGGTGTCGATCGGCGCCATGGTCGGGCCGG
>JADYYE010000125.1 GCA_020853815.1 Phycisphaerales bacterium | reverse complement strand
GTGACTTCGTGACTTCGTGACTTCGTGACTTCGTGACTTCGTGACTTCGTGACTTCGTGACTTCGTGACTTCGTGACTTCGTGACTTCGTGACTTCCTCAGAACAACTCCATCTGCTCGCCCGCCCCCGCGCCCGGCCTTCGGAAGTGCTTCGTCTCCAGCACGGCGCGTCCCGTCAGCCCCAATCTCCTCGTGAACAACTTGAACGACGCGCTCAGATGGTCCGCGAACGCACCCGTGCCGCGCATCCGCGCCCTGAAGCGTGAATCGTTCAATTCGCCGCCGCGCACATCGCGGATGAGCGACTCAACTTTGCCCGCGCGGGCCGGATAGCTCCGCCGCAGCCACTCCATGAACAAGTCCTTCAATTGATAAGGCAGGCGCAGCATGACATACCCCGCGCCCACCGCACCCGCACCGCGCGCCGCTTCCAGAATCGAAGGCACCTCGTGATCGTTCAGCCCCGGGATGATCGGCGCCGTCATCACGATCACCGGGACACCCGCCTCTGACAATTCGCGGATCGCGCGCAATCGATCCTCCGGCGCGCTCGCCCGCGGCTCCATCCTCGCCGCGAGCGCCTTGTCCAGCGTCGTCACCGACACCGCCGCGTGCGCCGCGCCGATCTTCGCCAGTTCGCCGAGCAGATCGCGGTCGCGCGTCACCAGCCGGTTCTTGGTGATGACCGACACCGCCTGCCGCGCCTCCACGCACACCTCCAGGCACCGGCGCGTGATGCACAGCTCGCGCTCGATCGGCTGGTACGGATCGGTCACGCCCGACAGCGCGATCGACTCGCCCTTCCACGACGGACCGCGCAGGGCCCGCCGCAACAGTTCGGGCGCATCGTGCTTGGCGAAGAGGCGCGTCTCAAAGTCCAGGCCGCACGAGAGGCCGAAGTACTCGTGCCCCGGGCGCGCGTAGCAGTACACGCACCCGTGCTCGCACCCGCGATAGGGGTTGAGCGTCCAATCGCCCGGAATGTCGGGCGATTCCACGCGATTCAGGATGCTCCTCGATTGATCGGGTTCGACGCGCGTCTCGACCTGCACGCCGATCGGGCGTTCGCGCGCCAGTTCATCCAGGTGCTCGCCCAGGACGTGCAGCCGGACATCCTCGAATCGGCTCGCCGGGTTGAGCCCCGCGCCGCGTCCGCGGACCTTGCCGTGCTGAATCGCGTCGGCGTGCAGCGACTCGCTCGCTCGATGTTCGTACACGCTCATGCGGCGATCATACTGCGAACGTGCTTGACGCGATCTTCACATCGTCGATGCAAGTGCTGAATTGGCAAGATGTTCACCGATTCGTGGACCCGCGCCGGAATTTTCTGGCTGGGTCCGCCTGCTTTCTCGCTCATCAAAGATGAAGACAAAATGAGTCAAAAGTCCCGTCGACTTTTGACCCCATTCGTCTAGCCTGATGATCTGGAGATGCAGCCGGCGCGTCCGTTGCGTCGGCCTTTCACCCCACAAGTCGAGGAGGACCACGATGAAACGTCACGTCAATTGCTGCGTGCTTGTCGCCGTCGCCGGCATGGCCACCAGTCTCTACGCCCAGAAAGCCACGCCGCCCGCCGATCGCGTGGTCAACCCGGGCGAAGTCACCACCGCCACCAAGCCGCGCGTCATCACTCCGACTCGCCAGGTCCTGCCCGACGGCACGCTCTTCGAGGCCGACTACGCCAAGGGCCCCTTCTTCCTCCCGGACAAGGGAATGGGCCTCCCTCCCAATGACCCCGGCATCATCCACGAGTCCGAGCCGCGCCGTTCTCCAAACGTCGGCGGGCTCTACATCCCCAGGTTCGGCGAGGACTCTTACAGCGAGCCCGACCAGTCCGGCGACTGGGACTCCCGTGCCCTCTCCCTCATCCAGAACTTCGAAGGGCCCGTCCGCGGCGAGTGGACCCCCCCCGACCCCGACCTGGCCGTCAACGCCAACTACATCCTCGCCGTCACCAACGACGACTTCGCCGTCTACGACAAGTGCGGCACGCAGCTGGCCCTCTACGACATCAACGACTATCTCGGCATCAGCACCGCCAACAAGATCTTCGACCCCAAGGTGATCTACGACCCGTGGAACAACCGCTGGGTCATGCTCTGGCACCTCAAGAACGACACCACCCAGGAGTCCGAACTCATCTTCGTCGTCTCGGGCAACTCCACGCCGCCCGGCATCTCCGGCTCCGACACCGTCTGGTATCGCTTCAACGCCCTGCAGGACGGCGGCACCGCCGACGCCTCCTTCGCCGACTATTTCGATCTGGGGTACACCTCCGGCTACGTCACCGCCTCCGGCAACATGTTCCGGTTCGCCGGCGGCTTCCGCTGGGGACGCATCTGGGTCGTTGACAAGGCCGCCATGTACGCCCAGACCACCGCCTCCCGCCTCTCCTGGAGCATCCCCACCAACCCCGACGGCTCAACCTTTGAGACCCCCCGCGCCGCCAAAATGCAGTCGGGCCTGAGCCTGAGCGGGCTGACCATCGACGGCTATTTCATCAACTCGCGCTGGGGCGGCGGGAGCCGGCTGACCGTCCGCCGCGTCACCGACGCCTTCGGCGCCAACACCCTGACCACCGACGACATCAACGTCAGCGCCTACACCGCGCCGCCCTTGGCCGTCGAGCCCGACGGCACGACCATCGACACCATCGACGCGCGCCTCATGCCCGCGGTGATCACGGGTGACAGCCTGGGCGTCATGGGCACCGACCTCTACACCTCCCTCACCACCACCGATTCGGGCGGGAATGCGGGCAGTCGCCTTTATCGCATCAACGCGTCCTCGCTCGCCGTCGAGCATGACGCCACCTTCTGGACCACCGGGCAGCACACCTGGTTTGCCTCGCCCGTCATGGATTACTCGGGCTCCGCGATCTTCGTCTTCAGCCGCTGCGGACCCTCCGCCGGCCAGTTCGCCCAGGCCCGCTACGTCGATTTCAACAAGGGAACCTGGACCAATTCCTCCAGCCAGCTCCACGCCGGTGAAGCCCTCTACTCCGGCTCCCGCTGGGGCGACTACCTCGGCGGACAGCTCGACTGGGGCGACTACTACCACAACATCGCCACCCCAGGCCGTCCCGCCAAGATGTGGTTCATCGGCATGTACTCGGGGGCGGACACCTGGCACACCCACATCGGCGCCGCCAGCGTCTACTCCCAGGCCTCCCTCGATTCCGTCACCCCCGCCGCCCTGGTCCAGTTCACCGGCCCCGTCGGCGGCCCGTTCTCGCCCGCGTCCCAGGCCTACACCCTCGGCATCTCCGGTGACGTCGGCCTCACCTACACCGTCACCAGCCTCCCCTCGTGGCTCAACTCGTCGACCGCCCTTGACGACGCCTACGCCCCGAGCGAAAACGTGACGCTCAGCGTCAACTCCGCCGCCAACTCCCTCGCCAGCGGAACCTACAACGACTCCGTCATCTTCGCCGATTGCTACAACGGAGGAAACTCCTTCACCCGTTCCGTCCGCCTCGTCGTACAGGCCCCCGACCTCGACGTGACCTCCGTCGACGCCACCAACGGCACCTACCACCCGGGCCAGATCCTCCCCGTCGCCATCCAGTACCAGAACATCGGCGACTACGCCACCGGCTCATACACCGCCAACTTCTACGCCTCCACCAATACCACCATCTCCACCGCCGACACCCTCATCGGCTCGCGCAACTACGCCAGCCTTGCCCCGGGCGCCTTCCAGAACTCCAACCACTTCTTCGTCGCCCCCTGCATCCCCGTCGGCAACTACTACATCGGCGTCATCGTCACCGTGACCAACGACTCCAGCACCGCCAACAATTCCGGCTTTGACGCCACCCGCGTCGGCATCGACCGCTGCCCCGCCGACGTCAACCTCGATTGCTTCGTCAATGGCGACGACTACGACCTCTTCGCCTCCTGGTTCGAGGTCGCCGATCCCAACGCCGATTTCAACAACGACGGCTTCGTCAACGGCGATGACTACGACGCCTTCGCCTCCGCCTTCGAGAACGGCTGCTGATCAACATCCGCAAGCCTGACAACTCCGTCTGACCCACCAGCCCGGGGCGTCCGTTCCCCGGGCTGTTTCTTTGCCGCAATCAGCACCACCGCACACCGTCGGCCGCGGCGCTGCACGCCACGCTCGCGGCGTGCGCCCTGCGCCCAATCGCCCGATGGCCACGGGCTCGACACGCCCCACTCCCCTCTACCTCACCTTGATCGACGCCAGCGCCGCGATCACCAGCAGGATCGACACGATCCACGCCCGCGCCACGATCTGGTGCTCCGTCCAGCCGCCCAGGTGCAGGTGGTGGTGGTACGGCGCGCACCGGAAGATCCGCTTCCCCTTGGTCGCCTTGAAATACCCCACCTGCATCACGACCGACCCGATCTCGGTCAGGAACACCACGCTCATCACCAGCACCACGAACTCCTGCCGAAGGATGATTGCGTAGTACCCGATCAGCCCGCCCAGGCACAATGAGCCCGTGTCGCCCATGAACACCTGCGCCGGCGCGCAGTTCCACCACAGAAACCCCAGGCACGCACCCGTCGTCGCCCCGATCATCACGCCCAGCTCGTCGGCGAACGGGATGTGCGGCACCAGCAGATACTGGGCCGCCGTCTGCGACCCCGCGACCAGCGCCAGCACCACCAGCCCCAGCGTCACCACCGCCGAGATCCCCGTCGCCAGCCCGTCCATCCCGTCCGTGATGTTCACCGCGTTCGACATGCCCGCGATCAAGAGCGTCGCGATCACGATGAACACACCCTTGGACAGGTACACCAGCGAGGCGTTCAGCGTCACCCCGCCGCCCGGCTGCGGGTCATACGTCTTCTGGAAAGGCAGGTTGAGCACGTGCGCCAGCGAAAGCCCCTCGCTCGACGTCCCGTGCGAATACGCGAAATAGCCGATCAGCCCGCCCAGCGCCAATTGAAAGACCAGCTTCTCCCACGAATACAGCCCCTGCCGCCCCGACCCGCGCGTCTTGGCCGTCAGCTTCAGCCAGTCGTCAAACCCGCCCAGCACCGCCAGCCACACCAGCACGATCAACCCGAGCTGCACGTAATACTTCGTGAGGTCCGCCAGCAGGAGCGTCGAGATCGCGATCGCCCCCGCGATCAGGACGCCGCCCATCGTCGGCGTGTTGGCCTTCCCCGCCGTCAGCCGGCGCAGCGCCTCGGCGTCGGTCGCGCCCGTGTCGCCGATCTTCATCTTGACCAGGAACGCGATCGTCCGCCGCCCCAGCACCAGCACGATGAAGAACGACAGCGCCGCCGCCGCCAGCGCCCGGAACTGGATCTGGTCGATCACGCTCACGTAGCGATAGACACCGCTCGAGACAAGCGATTGACGGATCAGGTCAAGGAGCAGGTACAGCATGCGCGACGCGTCGAATCAAGCCTTGACCACCGCCCGGCGCACGCCGTCCGGTGCAACTCTCGCGGGCGTCGCGGCTTCCGAACTCCGCTCCCCGCCCCCGAATCCTGCCTTATCGACCAGCGGCCGCGCTCTCCGTTGATGTTGGCGCCACCGGGCGCGCCGCACGCTCTCGCAACAACTCTTGCCACGCCCCGATCACCCGATCTACCGCCGTACCCCGCGACCCCTTCAGCAGCACCGCATCCCCGCTCCGCAGCACACCGGCCGCCTGCCTCGCATAGTCCGCCGCGCCACGGTCGACCCACGTCACCGGGCACGTCCCGCCCGCCGCGGCATAGTCCTCCGCCGCAAACCGCATGTTCTTCCCCACCAGCAACACCACGTCGAACGCCGCCGACCCAGCCAGGGCCCGCCCGATCTCGCGATGGCACGCCTCCGCCTGCTCGCCCAGCTCCAGCATGTCGCCCAGCACCGCCACCCGCCGCCCGCCCGCGATCGCGCGCGGGAAAATCGCCCCGAACGTCTCCAGCGACGCCAGCATCGACTCCGGGTTCGCGTTGTACGAGTCGTTGATGAACTCCACGCCCCCCTCGCGCACCCGCTGCAGCCGCATCTCCGCGCCCCGCGCCCGCGACAGCCCCTCCTCGATCATCTCCTGCGGCACGCCCGCCCGACGCGCCACCGCCACCGCCGCCGCCGCGTTCCACGCGTTGTGCTTCCCAAGCAGCGGCACCGAATACCACGTCCGATCGTTCAGCCGGAACCGCACCGACTCCGCCCCCGCCTCGATCTCCGTCAGCCGCAGGTCCGCATCGCTCGCCTGCCCAAACCGGATCACCTTCCACCCGCCCCGCGCCGACAGCACCGCCAGACGCTCGTTGATCTCCGGCGCGTCGGCGTTCACCACCGCCGTACCGCCCGCCTTGATCTGCTTCAAGAGCTCCGCGGCCTCGTCCGCCGCCCCCTTCATCGACCCCAGCCCCTCCAGATGCTCCCGCCCGATGCTCGTCACGACCGCGATGTCCGGGCGGACCACCTCCGCCAGCTCCTTGATCTCCCCCGGTGCGTTCGTCCCCACCTCGCACAGCAGGTACTGATCGCCCTTCTTCGCGTTCAGGATCGTGAGCGGCACGCCCACGCGGTTGTTGAACGACTTGGGCGACGCCGTCCCCCGCAGCGAGCGCGACAGCAGCGCCTCGCACAGGCGCGTCGTCGTCGTCTTTCCGTTGGAGCCCGTCACCGCGATGACGCGCGTGCCGTCGAGGTACGTGCGATACGCCGTCGCCAGGCGGAGCAGCGCGTCGCCCGAGTCCTTGACCGCGATCAGCCCGAAGTTCGCGGGAAGCCCGGGCGGGAGCTTTTCGGGCCGGTCGATCACCGCCAGGGGCGCGCCCGCCGCCGCGGCCTGGGCCACGTACTCGTTGCCGTCCAGCCGCTCCCCGCGCAGCGCGAAGTACAGCTGCCCGGGCTTGAGCGATCGCGTGTCGTTCGACACGCCGAACGGCCTCGCCGCCGCGTCCGGGCGCGTGATCCACGTCCCGGCCAGCACCGATTTGATGTTCTCAAACGTCCAGAAACTCATGGCGTGCATCCGTGCGGGCCGCCGTGCGCCCGCGAGAGTGTATGGGCCGCCTGTCTATCGAACCGACACCCCCAAACCGTGCAGCGGATGCGCCGTTGGTGGCCCGCCTCTCCGAGGCGGGTCGTCAAGCTCTGGCGTTGCCTCCCCGTGCCACGCCTTCACGAGCCCGAAGCGCAAGCGAGGGTTCTTCCGGTGCCACGAACTCGTCTTCGTATCCGTGCTCCAAGTAGGTCGGCACTCCGTGCCGACGCCTACTCCACCTTCAGGCTCTTCTCTTGAGTGCCGTGGCCAAGCCGCTTCGGCTTGACCACGTCGACGCGTGAAAACCAAACCGCCGGGCATTCACCCGGCGGCTTCCAAGTCCGCGTTGCAAAAGCAACCGTCAGTGATTCATCGACGCCGGGATCGTCGCCGACGCCGCGGGCTCCACCTTCGGCGCTGCGGCCTTGCGGCTCGCGTCCGTCAGCTGGCCCACCACCACCACCAACGCCACCACCAGCGCCGCCGACACCATCGCCGCCACGCGCCGCGACACAAACGGCGAGGCGCTCACCTCGCCCGCGCTGGCCTCGGGCTTCTCCAGAAGCACCGCGCCGAACAGCCGCAGGTAATAGAACGCCGCGATCGCCGAGTTCAGGCCAAGCACGATCACCAGGATGATCTCGCCCGCCGAGATCGCGCTGGTGAACAGGGGCAGCTTGGCCCAGAAGCCAAGCAGGGGCGGGAAGCCAAGCAAACTCAGGCTGCACAGCGCCATGGGCCATCCCAGGCGCGGGTGCGTGGCGCACAGGCCGCGGATGTCCTCGATCGAATCGATCTCCGACATCTGCCCGTCGCGCGTCTTCCGCTCCAGGCCGGAGAGCACCGCAAAGGTGCCGACGTTCATCACGCCGTAGCAGAAGAGATAGAACAGCACCGCCGCCACGCCGTTCCTGGTGAACGAGCCATCGCCCGGGCCGGCGATGAGGCCGACGAGCATGTAGCCCGAGTGGGCGATCGAGGAATACGCAAGGATGCGCCGCACCGACTTCTGCTGCAGCGCCAGCACGTTACCGATCGTCATCGTCAGGGCCGCGATGACCCAGAAGAGAATCCGCAGAGGCTCGGGGAGCGACGCGCCGCCGCCCGAAACCGTCAGGCCATTCTCTCCCGGCGCCCACGTCCAACCCACCATCGACGCCAGGAGAAGCAGCGACAGGAAGCCCGCGGTCTTGGGCACGAACGCCAGGAACCCCGCGACCGAGGGCGACGCGCCCTGGTACACGTCGGGCGTGTAGAAGTGCATCGGCACCGCGGCGATCTTGAAGCAGATGCCCAGCACGCTCATGATCAGGCCCGCCAGCGCCAGCCCCGACACGCCGCCGGTCGTGAGCGATGCGTGGATCGCGTTGAGGTTGGTCGACCCCGTCGCGCCATAGAGCATCGCAAAGCCGTACAGGAACACCGCGGCGCCCAGCGCGCCGAGGAAGAAATACTTGACGCTCGCCTCCTGGGCCCGCGCCGCCGGCTCGCGCCCCGCGCCGCCCGAGATCGCGACCATGATGTACGTCGGCAGGCTCGTCAGCTCCAGCGCCAGGAACAGCCAGATCAGGTCGTCCGCGCCCGCCACAAGCATCAGGCCCATGATCGAGAACAGGAAGAACGAGAAGAACTCCGCGCGGTTGGTCCGCAGCGCGTCAAACTTCTGCACGCCGAGCTCGATCGCCGCCTCTTCCGCCCGATCCACCGTGCCCGGCTTCAAGAGCAGGAGCAGGAGAGCCACGATCGCGATCCCGACCTTGGCGTAGAGCGCCAGGCTCGGGAGCAAAACCTGGCCCGAGCTCGCCGTCACCGCGTTGCCGCTCGGCGTCGTGGTCCAGGCGAGGATGCCCGCCGCGACGACGCCCAGCCCCGCGAACACCGCCGCCAGCCGGCGCGTCGCCGCCGACGGAGAGATGCCCACCACCATCACGACGCACGCCGCGATGAAGAGCGCGATCTCGGGCCACAGATAGGCCAGACGATCCATCATCGCGCGGTCTCCTTGCTCTCAACGGCATGGGCGGGGGCTGGCTCGCCCGCGCCGTGCGGGTCGCCCTCCTGATGCCCGGCCGGCACGACATTCGCCGGCGGCACCAGCGGCATCGCCATCCGCGCCTTCCCGAAGTTCACCACCTCGTCGGTCGTCAACGCAACCGGGTCCTTCAGCGCCTTGATCACCGGCGACGGATACACACCCAGCACGATGCACAACGCCGCAAGAGGCACCAGCACGCCGATCTCCCGCCCCGTCAGGTCCCGCGGCAGGCCGCCGTGCTCGTGAGAGCCGTGCCCGTGCGCATCAGCGCCGTGCGACGAATGACCCGCCGGCTCGACCAGCGGCCCCCACACGACCTTGCCCACCATGTACAGCAAATACATCGCCGCCACCACCATGCCCGTGCCCGCGATCGCCGCGACCCACGCGCCAAGATGGCCGGGCGTTGCGCCGGGAGTCTGCCCCGCCGCCGTCCCCCACATCCCCGCGCCCCACTGGTCGCTCGCCTGGAACGCGCCGAAGAGGCACATGAACTCGCTCACGAATCCGTTCAACCCGGGCAGGCCCACGCTGGCCATCGCAAAGAAGACCATGAACGTCGACCACACCGGCATCTTCGCCGCCAGCCCGCCCAGCTCCTTCATCGAGCGGGTGTGATAGCGCTCATACACCATGCCGATCAGGAGGAACAGCGCCCCCGTCGACAGGCCGTGATTGATCATGTAGAGGATCGAGCCCGTCACGCCCATCACGTTGCACGACGCGAGCCCCAGCACGCAGAATCCAAGGTGCGCGACCGACGAGTACGCGACCAGCTTCTTGACGTCGGTCTGCACCCAGCAGATCAGCCCGCCGTAGAGAATGCCGACCACGCACACCGCCGCGATGAACGGCGCGTGCCCCACGAACGCCGCCGGAGCAAACGGCATGGCGAACCGCACCAACCCGTACGTGCCCAGCTTGAGCAGCACGCCCGCCAGGATCACCGAACCCGCCGTCGGCGCCTCGGTGTGCGCCAGGGGCAGCCACGTGTGGAACGGGAACAGCGGCACCTTCACCGCGAAGCCCAGCAAGAGCGCGCCCAGCACCCAGCCCTGCGTCGCCGCCGGTAGCGAACGCGACCATCGCATCAGCGTGTCCGCGTCGAACGTCCACATGCCGTGCCGATCCGCGTAGCTCCACGCGACGTACACGATGCCCGCCAGCGCGATCACCGAGCCGGTGAACGTGTACAGGAAGAACTTGGCCGCCGCCTTCTTGCGGTTGGTCGAGCCCCACAGGCTGATCATGATGTACATCGGGATCAGCGTGAACTCAAAGCAGGTGTAGAAGAAGATCATGTCGCGGGCGCAGAACACGCCCAGCATCGCGGACTGCAGCACCAGCATCCACGCGTAATAGGTCTTCAGACGCTCCGTGATCGCCGTCTTCGACGCCGCCACGCAGATCGGGCCCAGCAGCGCCGTCAGCGCCACCAGCATCATCGAGATCGAATCAACGCTCATCGAGAGCGACACGCCCAGGGACGGCACGAGCCGCGACGACTCCTCGTCCAGCGCAAACTGCTGCGCCGCGGTGTGCTCCCAGTCGAACGAGAACAGCAGATACCCCGCCATCACCGCCACGCCCAGCATCCCGACCATGGCGATCGAACGCGCCCGCGACGCGGGCGCCACCGCGACCATCACCGCCGCGGCCAGGGGAATCAGGATGAGCACCGCCAGCATCATCGGACATTCCTCGGAAGAGAGGCATCGGGCATCAGGAAAAACGCCCCGACTTCGTCACTTCACCTCTCCGCCACTCGACCACTTCGCCACTTGACCACTTCGCCACTTGACCACCCGACCACTTCTTCACTTCGTCTCTGCGTCTCTTCCTACTTCATCACCATCACCACGATCAGCACCAGCACCGCCAGCCCGCCCGCCATCGAGAGGGCATAGCCGTGCAGCACGCCGCTCTGCGAAGGCCGCAGCGACGAACCCGTGAACTTCGGAACCCAGCCGAACAGGTCGACGATCCCGTCCACGATCGCCTTGTCGATCAGGTGGAACAGGTGCGCCAGAACCAGCAGCGGCACGCGGATGATCGCGTTGTACAACTCGTCCACATACCACTTGCCCTGGGCCCACTTGGCCAAGGGGCCAACCAAAGGAAGCAACGCGTCGGCCCTGGATTTCGCCGCCGTCGTCCGCCCCACGAAGTGCAGCACGAACGCCACCGCGATCCCGATGAACCCGACCACGCCCGACACGTACATCATCGCCGTGTGCGCGTCATAGCCGAAGAACGTCGCGTGGGCGTGCTCGTCGCCCCCCGCGCCCGCATGGCTTGCCGCCGCCGCGTACATCGCGTGCCCCGCGTAGTTCGCCGACGAATGCTCGATCAGCCCGCTCACCCAACCCTCGTGCCCGCCCACGAACCGCAGCCCGATCACCGCGAACGCCGCGATCGCCAGGATCGCCAGCACCGTGTTGATCGCCCAGCCCGGCGCGTGCGGATGGAAGTGGGCGTGCGCGTCGTGCCCATGCCCCTCATGACCATGCTCATCATGCGCCTTGTGGCCATGTGCATCCGCGCCGTGTGCATCGGCGCCATGGGAACCGTGGTCACCCCCGCCGTGCCCGTGAACTTCATCGCCCGGCTCGAAGTACTTGGGCCCGACGAACACGCGGAAGTACACGCGGAACGTGTAGTACGCCGTCAACCCCGCCGTGAGCAGCAGGATCCACCCGATCGCCACCATGTGCGGATTGGCGAAGGCCTCGCCCAGGATCATGTCCTTGGACCAGTAGCCCGACGTGATCACCGGGAAGCCCGCGAGATTAAGGCAGCCCACCAGCATCGCGATCCCCACCACCCGCCAGCCGGGCATCGAGCCCACGCCGGAAAGCTTGCGGAGATCGAGCTGTCCCGCAAAGCCGTGCATGACCGCGCCGCACGACAGGAAGAGCATGGCCTTGAAGAACGCGTGCGTGAAGACGTGGAACGCCGCGCCGCCCGACGTCAGCACGCCCAGGCCCGCGAACATGTACCCGAGCTGCGACACCGTCGAATACGCCATGATCCGCTTGATGTCGAACTGGGCCATTCCGATCGTGGCCGCCAGGAGCGCCGTCAGCGCGCCCGTCCACGCGACGATCGGGAGCGCCGTCTCGCTCAAGAGGAACAAGGGATACGTGCGTGCGATCAGGTACACGCCCGCCGTCACCATCGTGGCCGCATGGATCAGCGCCGACACCGGCGTCGGGCCTTCCATCGCGTCCGGCAGCCACACATACAGCGGGAGCTGCGCCGACTTGCCGAACGCGCCGATCATCAGGAGCACCGGGATCAGCTGCACCACCGCCGGAATATCACCCAGCCGCCCCTCGGACAAGGCCGTCAGGTAGGGCTGGGCCTTCGCGAAGATCACCGAGTACTCGATCGAGCCGAAGTGGACCGCCGTCAGCATCAGCCCGAGCGCCAGGCCCAGGTCGCCGATGCGGTTCACGATGAACGCCTTCTTGCCCGCCTCCACCGCCGAGGGCTTCTTGTAGAAGTACCCGATCAGGAGGTACGAGCAGAGCCCCACGCCCTCCCAGCCCAGGTAGAGCAGCAGCAGGTTGTCGCCCATCACCAGGCACGACATCGAGAACACGAACAGGTTGAACGCGGCAAAGAACCGGCAGTACCCCGCCCCCACGTCGCCCGCCATGTACTCGCTGGCATATAGCCCGATCAGCGTCGCCAGCCCCGTCACGAACAACATCCACAGGCACGTTAGCGAATCGATGTACAGCCCGAAGTTCGCCACGATCGAGTGCGCATCACCAAGGCCCCAACTCACCCTGATCCACTCAAAGCCCGTCGCCACCGAGGGGTTGGCGATCTGCCCCGAGCTGATCTGCAGGTACATCGCAAGCGTGACGGCGAACGACGCGCCCAGGCACAGCACCGTCAGCCACGCCGGGAGCTTGCTCTTCACCTTGAACGCCGCGCACAACGCCGACAGCACAAAGCCCACCAAGGGCAGCACCGGGATCAGCAGCAGCCACAACGGGCCCACGCCCGGAGCCGCGATCGCTTCCATCTTGGCCGCCGCGTGCCCCGCCTCTTGCTGAGCAGCGTGCACCGGTTCGCTCTGCGCGAGCGCCGCGATCGGTGAGGCCAGGGTCGCGAGGATGGTCGAGAGAGTCATCATGAAGCCCATTCACCCGGCACGGGGCGGCGCCCCCATGAGGGCCGGCCGCCCGAGATCGAAACTCAGCCCTTCATCTCCGAGAACTCTTCCGCGTTGAGCGATTCGCGACGCCTGAACAGCAGCACCACCAGGGCCAGCGCCATCGCCGCCTCCGCCGCCGCCACCGTCAGGATGAAAATCACGAACGTCTGCCCCGTCATGTTCAGGTGGAAACGGCTGAACGCGATCAGCGCCACGCCCGCGGCCTGGAACATCAGCTCCGTACACAGGAACATGATGATCAGGTTGCGCCGCGTCAGGAACCCGATCAGTCCGATCGCAAACAACGCCGCCGAAACAAACAGGTAGTGCGCCAGCTGCGACGCCGCCATCGGCGCGGGGGCCGAGGCCTGCGCCAGGGTCGTGCCCGAGATCACCGCGTCCATCGCGCCCGGGATCGAGGCGAGCATGTTCATCACGCCGCACCCCCCGAGCTTCCGCCCCGGCCCGCGGGTTCCGCAATGGTCTGGGCCAGCGTCTGCGACTGACGCCGCTTGGCGTCCTCGTCGATCTGCACCTGACGCCGCGACAGAACCACCGCGCCCAGCATCGCCATCAGCAGGATCACGCCCGCGATCTCGATCGAGCCCGGGTGATCCTGCAGCAGGTTCAGGCCCAGCTGCTCAACGTTGCGAACGCGCAACTCCTCCGGCCAGGCTTCCTTGGCGATCTCACGCGTCTTGCCCTCGGCGTTCTTGATGACGACCGACTCGATCGCCGCCACGCCATCGCCGCTCACGCGGTCGAAGCCCTCGACCTTTTCATCCTTCTGGATCAGCTGATAGCCGCGCAGCACGCGCTCGACCTTCCGCGGGATCTGCACCAGCACCGAATCGGGCGTGCCCGGCGGCGGGGGATTGAGCGTCGACGTGCCGTTGAACGCCAGCGTCGTCAGCACCGCCAGCAGGACAAAGCCCGCCGTCGTGGCGGCCACCGGCTCGCGCGCCACCGTGTCATACTCCGCCAATTCCTCCGGGCGATCCTCGGTCGGCGCCTGCGTCGCCAGCATGATCACGAACAGGTAGGTAATCAGGATCGCGCCCGCGTAGACGATGATCAGCGCCATCGCCATGAACTCGGCCGAAAGCAACAGGAACAGCCCCGCCGACGAGAGCACCGTCAGGATGAAGTACAACGCGGCATACACCGGACGCGGGTGCGAGATCACCCGCACCGCCGCCCCCAGCCCGATCGCCGAGAAGATGTAAAAGTAGATGTTCGGGAGCGACGCGACGCTCTTGACGCCCAGCCCGAGCATCACCAGCGCGCCCGCGAGCGCCGCGACCACGGCCCCCACGATCTGGGCCGTCTTGCCGCCCCGCGGAAGCGCCATGCAGATGCCCAGCCCGCCGAGCACCACCGCGCCGTAGAAGAGATATGGATTGATGAATGCGTCGATGCCCATCAGCCCTGCCGGAGAAAGGAACAGGAGAAAGCCCGACACGCCGTGGACCGACACGCGGCACCCCACGGCCCACCTCCCACCGGGCTCGTCGCCCGAAAAAGAGGTTGGGGCTGAGGATAGTTTCACCACGGGCGGCATTCAACCGACCGGACCCCTCGGTCGCCTATCACCGCAAAACAGCGCGCGCCGCGTGTCGATGCGCCCGGATCGGTTACCATCGCCCACGGGATGTCCACCTTGGCCGACCAGTCTGATGTGGAAAATCGCGGCGCAATCGCCGCGCCCTCGACGCCGATCGTCATCTCCGACCCCGGTGTGGTTCGCAGACACCTCCCCAACACCCTCACGCTCGTTCGCGTCGTGCTGGCCGTCGCGTTCGTGGTCATCCTCAGCCGTTGGCGTGGCACCCCCCACCTCAAGCCCGAGGTCCACCCCCTCCCCGACTGGAACCTGATCGCCGCGGGCCTGATGTTCGTCATCGCCGCCGTCACCGACGCCTTCGACGGGCACCTTTCGCGTAAGTGGCGTGTCACCAGTCAGTTCGGTCGCATCATGGACCCCTTCGCCGACAAGTTCCTGGTGATCGGCGCGTTTGTCTGCCTCGCCGGTCCGGCCTTCACCTGGCCGGTCGGTGCTGGCCAGACCCTGCAAGTCTCCGCGGTCGAACCCTGGATGGCCATCGTCGTGCTCGCCCGTGAACTGCTGGTCACGTCGCTGCGAGGCCTGATTGAATCCCAGGGCGGGAACTTCGCCGCCAACTGGGCCGGCAAAGCAAAGATGATCCTCCAGTCGGTCGCGGTCCCCACCATCATCGGGCTCATCGCCCTCTTTGAGACCGGCCCGGGCGCGCCCGCCCGCACCCTGATCCAGTGGCTCGTCTGGATCACCATCGCCGCCACCATCGTCTCCGGCATCCCCTACGTCTTCCGCGCCATGGCCCAGCTCCGCACGCCCGCGCGCCCCGCCAACGGAAGCGCTCCATGAGCCGCCACTCGGCCAACGGCCTGCGACTGATCACCGTCTTCGGCCTGGGCTTCATGCGCCCCGCATCCGGCACCTGGGGCTCCATGCCCCCCGTCCTCGCCGCCGCGACACTCATCGCGCTCGGCTTCGCGCCGGGCACATCAACCACCAGCTCGCTCGTGTATCACGCCGCGCTGGCGGTCGTCTTCGTCATCTTTGCCGGCGCGTGCATCGTCCAGGGCGATCGCGCCGAGGCCCGCTTCGGGCACGATCCATCCGAAGTCGTGGCTGACGAGGTCGCGGGCCAGTGCGTCGCGCTCCTCGCCCTTCCCGCCGCGGCGCTCGCGACGCCGAGCAAAGCAGCGCTCACGCTCGCCACGAGTTTCTTCGCATTCCGCGTGCTGGACATCGTGAAGCCCTGGCCCGCCGGGCAACTGCAGCGCGTGCCTTCGGGCTGGGGAATCCTGCTCGATGATCTCTTCGCGGGCCTGTACGCGCTGGTGGTGGTGCAGATCGTGGCGCGGGTCTGGATCGCGTAGCGACGTGCCGCCACGCCGCCTCGGAATCCGCGCGAAACGCCGGGAACGCCGAGGAAAAAAGCAGGCAGGCGAGCTCGGAGGGGAAGAAACACAAGCCGCGGAGCGGGCGCTCAACGGAGCACGGACTCCAAGGGCCGAACGACTCGAAGCGGAGAAACACGCCTTCGCAAAGGTCGCAAGTTGCAGAGGATTCGGAAGAAGAGAAAGACATGAACACGGAGAGATCGGACGAATGACCTCGCCTATTCCTGGTTCTCCCGCCCCGCGTTCCCGGCGTCCTCTGCGTTCAACCTCTCTTCTTCACCTTCCACCACTCCCCGCTCCCACTCCTCTCCGCGTTCCTACGAGTTCACCTCTTCCGGTCGGTACTTCTCCGCGCTCGCCGCGGTGAATCGCCTCAACCCGCCCGGATCATGTTCCGTTCCAGCACGTCGCGCACGCTCACGCCCTTCTTGTCCATGCCCTGGTGCGGCACGCCCAGAGCATCCAGCACGCCGTAGCCAAGGCCGATGTGGATCAGAATCCACGCGATCAGCTCCGGGCTCGTCGCGTCGGGCACCTTGTGCTTCTTCTGGGCCGCCGCGATCTCTCGCTTCAGGAACCCGTGCAGTTCGGTCATGTGCTCGACGACGGCTTTCTTGATCTCGGCGTCATTCACTTCGGTGATCGCCTGCAAGAGCACGCGGTACGCGAACCGACCCTTCTCGACCATCGGGTTGTGATCCAGCAGCCGACGCACGCGCTCCGCCGGGTCCTTCGCGCCCTTGAGCAGCTCCTGCCATTCCTTGAGCGTCCGCGCCGCCGAGGTGCGGATCAGCTCGATGAAGAGGTCGCGCTTGGACTTGAAGTGCCGGTAGATGATCGGCTCGGTCACGCCCGCGGCCTTCGCCAATTGCGCCGTCGTCGCCCGCGCATAGCCCGATCGGGCGAACAACTCGGCGGCGGTGTCCAGCAACTGCTCACGACGCTTCGGCGCGGTCAAACGTGCCATGCACGGCTCCCCTGCGGTTTGAACGCAAGGTTAGCAGCCGTTCACCTCGCCCGTCCCTCTCCCGACCCCTTCTCCACACCAGATTCCTTGCCCACGTCCGAATCATCCACAAATCGCCCGCGCCCCCGGATCGGCGCGGGGTCATACCCGCCCCGAGCAAATGGATGACAGCGCAGCACCCGGCGCAGCGCCAGCCACGACCCCTTGATCGGCCCGAACTCGTTCAGCGCGTCGATCGCGTAATTCGAGCACGTCGGCACATAGCGGCACTGCCGCCCCACCATCGGCGAGAGCGTCCCCTGGTACACCCGCACCAACAGCACGAGCGGCCAGACGCAGAGCCGGCGCAGCCACACCGCCCAGCGCCCCGCCTCCCGCCTGTTCGAGCCCCCGCCCACGACCCCGCTCATATCCCGCGCTCCCGACGCTTCATCGACCGCGCGTGCAGCTCCGCCGCCAGGCCTTCCAGCCACTCCCGGCACTGCTCCAGCGTCATCCCCGCCAGCGCCTCGGTGGCGTGGAACGACACGACCGCGTCGTAGCCGCAAGCCGACATCGGGGCGCCCTCGCTCCCGGTCGCCGCGCTGACGCCAGCGACCGCGGGTTGGCCCGTTTCCGCCTCGTTTCTTGATTCCGCGTCCCGCGCCATCCATCGCGGCAGGTCGTGCTGGACCATGCGGAACGCCTCGCGGGTCAGGCGCTTGGCGCGGTTCCGCGCCGCCGCCGTCCCCACCCGGCGCGACACCGCAAGCCCCAGCCGCCAGTGCGGGAGTTGGTTGGGACGGATCGACAGCGTCATCGGCCCGCGCACCGCGCGCAGGCGATTCCCGTACACGCCCTGATACTCGCGCGCGTGCGTCAATCGCCTTGACTTTGGAAACGACACCGAAGGCACGGGCAAGGGTATGAGCCCCTCGCGCCGCCCGCCGCCCGCGCCCCTCTTGCTACTTCTTCCCGTTATCCCCCGACGACTTGTCCGGGTGCGGCGGCACGGGCGTCACGGACCTCGGGTCTTCCTTGATCAACCCCTGCAGGTGCTCGATCGCGGCGTTGAGCTGGCGGTCCTCGCCGTTGAACGTCTCGTGCGGCAGGTTATCAACCACGATGTCGGGGTCAACGCCATGCCCCTCGATCAGCCACGCGCCCTCCGGCCCGTACACGCCGTACTCCGCCGCCGTCGCGATCCCGCGATCGACCAGGAAGTTGTTGGACGACAGCCAGATCTCGCCGCCCCAGGTGCGCGTGCCCATCACCTTGCCAAGGCCAAGGCGCCGGAAGCCCTCCGCGATCGCCTCGCCGTCGGAGCCGGAGTTCTCGTCGCAGAGCAGGACCATGTGCCCGCGGAAGGCGTACTGCATGTTCCAGTAGGGTTCGCCCGCGCGTCCCTGCCAGAAGAACCACGCCTTGCGCAAGAGACGCGACAGGATCCAGCTGTCGATGTTGCCGCCCCGGTTGTTGCGCACGTCGAGGATCAGGCCCTGGCGCTGGAACACCGGATAGAAATGGCGGGCCCAGTCGGCCATGTCGCCCGAGCCCATCGCCCGCAGGTGGACATAGCCGATGGTGCTGTTCGACGCCTCGTCGACGATCTTGCGGCGTTGATACTCCCACTGGTCGTAGCGCAGGTCGCCCTCGCTCCCCATCGAGATGGGCGTCACGACGTGCTTGCGCGTCTCGCCCGTCGCGTGCTTCACCTCGATCAAGACCTGCCGGCCCGCCTGGTTCCTGAGCAGCGCGTGGATGTCCGGCGCGCCGAGCGCGTCCACGTCGTTCACCTTCGTGATCACGTCCCCCACGCGGATGTTCATGCCCGGCTGCATCAGGGGCCCGGTCCGCGAGGGCTCGTCGGGATCGGAGATGAACATCCGGTCGATCTTGAACCCGCCCGCGGCCTGGTCGCGTGTGAACGTCGCGCCCAGCGACGCAGGCTGCACGTCGTCGGGCCCGCGCCGCGTGTCGCCGCCGCGCACGAAGATGTGCAGCGCCGAGAGCTCCGCCACCATCTGGGCGATGACGTCGGAGAGCTCCTCGCGCGTCGAGACGCGATCGACCAGGGGCATGTACCTATCGAGCATCCCGCGCCAGTCCACGCCGTGCATCTTGCGGTCGTAGAAGTAGTCGCGCTCCAGGCGCCACGCCTCGACGAACATCTGACGCCATTCCTCGCGCGGCGTCATCGCGAACTGCCAGCCCGAGAGGTCGACGCCCGCCTTCGACAGGTCGGCGTTGGGACCGCTCCCCGCGTCGATCACGAACAGCGCGTCGCCCTTGCGCACCAGCACCAGCTTGCCGTCGGCGCTGGGCTCGGCGCTCCCGAGATCGCCCACGATCGCCTTGGCCTCAAACTCGCGTTTTTTCAGCGTGTCGGCGTCGATGTCGAGCGCCATCAGGCTCGTCTTCGCCTCGTCGCCCGAGCCCGACGAACGCCAGAACAGCCGCTTCTCGGTCGCGAACAGGCCGCTGTAGTTGCCGGGCGGCACGGGCACGTCGATCAGCCGCTCCTGGATGCCGTTGGGGTCGATCTCGATCGGCTTGGGCGCCTCCTTCTTGTCGTCCTTCTTGGCGTCGTCCTTCTTCTCGCCGCCCGCCTCGCCCGCCTTGGCATCCGGTTTCGCCTCGTCCTTCTTCGCCTCCGTCGCGGGCGCCCCGGGCTTCTGCTCGTCCTTCTTGACCTCTTCCGGCTTGGTTTCTTCCTTCTTGGCCTCTTCCTTGGCCGTCACCAGTTCGTCCGTGCGATCAAACGGCGAGCGAAGCCCGGGCTTGAGCGCCACCGCCATCAGCTTGCTCCGCTTGTCGAAGTACGGCTCGGGCGCCAGCGTTCCCCACGGGCTCCCCACCACCGTCTCGAAGTTGCGATCCGAGATGAAGTAGACCCAGTTCCCGTCCGGGCTCCACGCCGGCGAATAGCTGTCGAACCGATCGCTGGTCAGCACCGTCGTCGCCTTGCTCGCGATCGTGTACACCTTGATCTGCCGGTAGGTGTTGGGCGCGATGACGGCGTACGCCAGGTGCGCGCTGTCCTTCGACCATGTCAACCCCTCGATGTTGTCGACGGTCGACTCGTCGATCCTGGTCGACACGCCCGCCTTCACATCGTGGATAAACAGGCGGAAGTGCTTGTCGTGGTGCGCGATGAAGTTGCCGTCGGGCGACGGCACGCCCTCCCAGCGCAGCACCTCCGCGTCATTCGTGACCTTCTTGGCCGCGCCGCTCCCGTCGGCGTTGAGCGTCCAGAACTCCACCTCGCCCGGCGAGTTGGCCTTGTCGGATTGATCGCTCAGCACCAGCAGCGTCTTTCCGTCGGGCATGAACCGCGCGTCGCGGTATCGAACGCCCGCGCCGCGCGTCGCCTCGATCGTCCGCCCGCCGCGATTCAGATGCCGCGGCGTGACGAACACCTGCCCGCGGGCCGTCATCACCGCCCGGTCGCCGCTGGGCGAGAGATGGGCCGAGGTCATGTAGTCCGCCGGCTTCTTCACCCATTTCTCGCGCGTCTGGTCGAAGTCCGACGCCAGCGAGATCGGGACCGCCCCCGTGTTCCCGCTCGAAAGGTCGAGCAGGTACACGTCCGCGCCGAGCTGGTACGCGACCTTGCCGTCGCGCAGCGAGGGCGACGCGGCGTCAATCCCGACGTGCTTGGTGTGCTGGCGCAGGTCGCCGCCGCCCGCGTCGCACGACCACACGTTCATCGTCCCGTCGCGGTCCGTGATGAAGTACAGGCGATCCTTCCACCACATCGGCGCCGTGCTCTCGCCCGTGTAGTCGGGGAAAAGCTTGATCGCCTCGCGCGCCGCGCCGGACTGGGGCGGCGGGAACTTCCAGAGCTGGCGTGCCGTCCCGCCCTTGTACCGCTTGGTGAAGCTCCCCTGCGACACGCGCGTGAAGAAGAGCGAGCCGTCCGGCGCGTACACGCCGTCCACCGCCTGCGCCAGCGGGACGCGCGACACGCCGCTGGTCGCCAGATCGATCGAGACCAGCTGCACCGCCGGGAGCGTCGAGTACCGGCGCGTGCTGTACACCAGCGCGCCCGAGGGATCGAACGTCACCGGCAGCGCCCGCCCGCCCTCAAAGGTCCGGCGCGCCGGCCGCCCGCCCGCCAGCGGCATGGTGTACACCTCGGTCGGCCCCTCGTACGTCGCGGCAAACGCCAGCGTCTTGCCGTCGCCTGAGAACACCGCGCGCGTCTCCTCGCCCGGGTGCGTCGTCAGCCGCGACGCCACCCCGCCCGCGACTGGCACGCTCCACAAATCTCCCTCGGCCGTGAACACGATGCGGTCCGGCCCCAGCGCCGGATACCGGTAATACCCCTTCAGGTCCGCCGACTGGGCAGAGACGCCCAAGGGCAACGACGCGATCGCGACAAGAATGGCGGCAGCGGACATGCGAATGTTCATGGCTGATTGGCTCCGTTTTCGGACTCTCGAAAGCGTACCGCGCCTCGACCCCACGCGTGGCGGCCTGTAACGACTGCAACGCCTCTGCCGACCGCGCCGCGCACTCCTCGTGCGCCGCCCAAGCCAACCCCCGGGGGTGGGTGGACGCGCCGCTCCATCCGGCCGATGCACGAGGCGGCATCGCGCACCCAGGGGTGCGCGCGGAGGTGATCGTGGGCAAACGCAGACGAGGTTGGAGCGTGCTCTCCCGCGGCGAATCGCTGCTGGCCTCCGCCGCCGCGCCCCTGGCCGGTCTGCTCGTCGTCGCCGCCGGCGGCCTGGGCTGGGTCACCATCCGCCATCACCACCAGACCATCAACGACATGACCGAGCGCTCCGCCGCCATCAGCGCCGAGCTCGCCGCCCGCACCCTCGACGACCTCATCGCCCAGGACAGGGCCTCGCTCATCCGCTCCACGCTCGCCGAGATCGTCGCCTCCGCCGAGCTCGCCGGCGCACGCCTGGTCGACGACAAAGGCCACATCCTCGAGTCCTTCGAGTCCCCCGACGCGACGCCCACCGACACCGCCTCGATCAGCGCCGAACTCCGCCAGACCATCGACTCCAATCGCCTCTGGCTCGAAGTCGACTCCGCGGTCTCCGTCGATCCCTCCACCGACCAGGCCGTCATCGCCATGGGCGCCGTCGGCGGCGGGGCGCTGCTGGTCGGGCTCTTCACGTACCGCGGCGTGCGGCGCAAGCTGCGCGCCATCGGCGCCGTGCAAGACGCCCTCCTGGCCGCCCACGAGGGGCTCAGCGATCCCGAGCTGCTCGCGGTCGATGCGCGCTTCGGGCCCGCCGCCGTCGCGTGGAACGCGCTGCTCGACCGGGCCGCGCGGGGCGCGCTCGACCCCGCCGCCGCACCCATCGCCGAGTCCTCGGGCATCGACGCCCTGGCCGTCGGCGCCTGCGACGCCCTCTGGACCGGCGTCATCGTCGTCGATCGCCACGCCAAGGTGCGCTATCTGAACGGCGCGTGCTCCACCCTCCTCTCCGTCAAGCGCGATGAATCCATCGGCACCGACATCCAGAACGTCATCAAGGACGAGCTCGTTCTGGCCGCTGTCCGCGAAGGCGCCAAGGCCGGCAAGCTCGCCAAGCCCCGCCTGACCTTCGAGCTCGAGCGCGGCGGGCCCGACCCCGCGGGGCGCGGCGTGCTCCGCCTCACCCTCCGCTCCCTCCGCGACGAGGCCGGCGCCATCCTCATCGTCGTCGAGGACGTCACCCAGCAGCGCGTCGCCGAGGAATCCCGCGGCTCGTTCGTGGCCCAGGTCACGCACGAGCTCCGCACGCCCCTCACCAACGTCCGTCTCTACCTCGAAACGCTGACCGACGAGGGCGAGAACGACCCCGCCGTCCGTGCCAAGTGCATCAACGTGATCGGGCAGGAGACCCGACGCCTGGAACGCGTCGTGCAGGACATGCTCAGCGTCTCGGAGATCGAGGCCGGCTCGTTCAAGCTCCACGTCGACGACGTGCGCACCGACGAGATCTTCGAGGAGCTCCGGAGCGACTACAGCGCCCAGGCCCAGGACCGCGAAATCCGCCTGATCTTCGACGTGGCCCCCAAGCTCCCCGTCCTTCAGGCCGACCGCGACAAGATCTCGCTGGCCCTCCACAACCTCGTCGGCAACGCGCTCAAATACACGCCCGTCGGCGGCGAGGTCCGCGTCAAGGCCGAGGAATCCGACGGTCGCTTCGTCGTTCACGTCTCCGACAACGGCATCGGCATCAAGGACGACGAGCACGAACTCATCTTCGAGAAGTTCTATCGCGCCAAGGACCAGCGCATCAACGCCATCGTCGGCTCCGGCCTGGGCCTGGCCCTGGCCCGCCAGGTCATCCGCATGCACAACGGAGACATCACCGTCCAGTCGCAGCTCAACAAGGGAAGCACGTTCACGCTCAGCGTCCCGCTCCACCCCGGCGCGGCCCCCGCGAGCGTCACCAAGGCCGCCGCGTAACGCATGGATATCCAGGAGTCCAGACAAGGCGCCGTCACCGTCCTGAAGCCGATGGGCCCCATCGTGCTCGGGGACGCTGACCAGTTCCGCGCCGCCGCCACCGACGCCCATTCACGCAGCCTCGGACGCTACGTCGTCGACGCCTCCTCCGTCGCCTACGTCGACAGCCAGGGGCTCGAAGCCCTCCTCGACGCCTCCGAGGCCCTCGCCACCGGCGGCCAGTGCCTCCGCCTCTGCGGCGCCAACGAGACCCTCCGCGAAGTCCTCGAACTCACCGGCCTCTCCGACTCCTTCGAGCACTACGAAGACGTCAACGCCGCGGCAAGGAGCTTCCTGTGAGCGCCCTGCCACCATCCAACCCCGGGCCCAATCCCGCCCCCGATCCATCGCCCCGCCCGCGCCTGGGCGAAGCGCTGGTCGAGCAGGGCGTCCTCACCCGCGAACAGCTCGATTCCGCCCTCGCCCAGCAGAAACGCTCCGGGCGCATGCTCGGCGAGATGCTCGTCCAGGACGGCGTCATCTCCCCCGCCGTCCTCGTCCACACCCTCGCGCGCTGCGCCGGCTTCCGCGGCTGCTCGCTCCGCCATGGACTCATCGACCCCGCCGTCGCCAAGCTCGTCCCCGCCGACGAGTGCGAACGCCTCCGCGTCATCCCCATGTTCAAGGTCCGCGGCGTGCTCACCGTCGCCATGGCCGAGCCCCAGAGCCTCCCCACCATCGACCGCCTCCGACAGCTCACCGGCTGCCGCGTCCGCGCCGTCCTGGCACTCGAATCCAACACCCTCGAATCCGCCAAGAAATACTCCGGCGGCGACGTTGACAGCGACGCCTTCCACACCAGCCTCCAGGAATCCGACGTCGAGGTCGTCGACCGCGAGAGCATCGACGACGGGCCCTCCACCGACCTCGACTCCATGGTCGCCGGGAGCCCCGTCGTCAACCTCGTCAACGTCGCCTTCCTCACCGCCGTCCGCGACAAGGCCAGCGACATCCACATCGAGCCCGACAAGCGCGGCACCCGCGTGCGCTACCGCATCGACGGCGTGCTCCGCGACCTCATGAAGCCCCCGCCGGGACTCCACGCCGCCATCGTCTCGCGCGTCAAGGTCATCGGAAAGATGGACATCGGCGAGAAGCG
>JADYYE010000294.1 GCA_020853815.1 Phycisphaerales bacterium | reverse complement strand
AGGTGTTGGAGCATCTCTCCAAAAAAGAAAGGGGAGAGCGCGGGACTGTGCAAAAAGACGGGTGCAGCGGGCGATATCACCAGTTTATCGGCGGCGGTGGCCAGAGACACCTCGCTGAGCGTGAGTTGTTTTGGGACGATCGCGACAGATTTTCCCGTGTCACGGAACTTTTGAAGGGCGAGGCGCAGTTCTTCGAGAGCCGGCCAATCGGCTTGAAGGTGTTCGATGGTACAAACAATCCCTTTAACTCGATTGGATCGACCGATGGTTTCGAGAGATTCGCGCCACTCGTCCAGCGTCAGATCAAGGGCTTCGCCTCTCCAACGCTGCAACAAGCTCAGATGATGCCATCGTGGAAGTGTTTCGCGGAGGTTGACCAGCAACAACCGCCCTTTCTTGGGCGGAAAGAATGCGCGTGCCACGTTAAAAGGAAAGAAAAAGATCGTGCGCAAAAGGTTCCAAATCAACAAAGCGGGCCATCGGAGCAACATACACTTCACCTCAACAAGGAGTCGAGCGCCCAACATCGGACAAACGACGCGAAGCCCCCTTGATAAGCACGAAACAGAGGCCACACAAGATCAATCGTCATTGGGCGAACAAAGATCAGGAAGGGATGGGGAAGATGGATGCGAAAACAGGATTAGGGACGCGCTGGGGGAAGCGGAACAAACAGTAGACTTTGGTTTCCATGCGCATCGATCAGGGCTCCGAGTCGAAGCGGCGTAATGGAGGTAGGGAAGCTATCGATCACAAGGCGCTTTCGGATCTCTTGACGGGATGGGTCAAACAACAAAAGTTGGTTTTTGTAGGGGTCCGTCAGCAAGATATCGCGCCCGTAGGGCTGCATCTGCCCCGAAAACAGGTCAAGCATCACGGCATATTCAAGGCGGCTTTGAGGATCGATCAGCGCAAAAGCATCGATCTCGTAGAGTCGGCCAAGTTGGGTCAACAACGAGAAGCGTTGGTTGGAGCGTTTCAACAATTGTTGTAAACCACTTTGAAGGCCGGGAAGTACGAGCTTTCGAGAGGGTTCGACGGGCTTGGTCGATTGGGCAGGGAGAGGATACAAGGCAAGAAGCCGAGCCGTTGTGTCAAAGGTTAAGAGATAGGTTTGTTGTTTGTGTTCAAAAAGGCCGATCCCTTGGACTTGTAGGTTCATGTACTTTGCAGTTAAGCGCAACTGATCGAGAAAAAACAAGCGTGCGGGGTGTGTGTCTTGAAGAAATCGAAGTCGCGTCAACGAAGCGTCTCGACAATGCAGCAAGTACAACGTGCTGTTGTAAAACTCGCCGTCACAGATATCTTGTTCTAGCGTGACAAACTGGACGGGTAGATCAGGAGATTGGAGAGAGCGCACGCCTACACGACGCAAGGACTGATCGAGAAAGATCAGATGATCTTTGTGAAGGCGAACCCATGCGGGCGTTTGGCTCCAATCGATCGCCTTTGGGAAGTCTTTTCGTTGAAGATCGAGCGCAAGAAGACGCTGTGATTCTTGCTGAAATAGCCATACATAGGGCGTTTGAGACGTTTCATCAGCCACCAACGGCGCATGTGAAAAAGCCCCCCATCTCCATTGCAGAAACCCAGAATGTTCGGAAAAAACAAAAGACCGAAGCGTTTTTTCATACCGCAAGGCCGCAAACACACGCGTTCCTGCAAGAGCGATCGGCGTGCTAGGTTGGCGATAAAGCAACGGGAAAGAGTCTCTCGGCATAAGCTCCGCGCTGGCCCCTAACGAAAAAGCCGAAGCTTTGGGTTCCAAAGAAGGTCGATGCAAAGAAAGGCGTTGGGTGGTGGTTTGCTGCTGTAAGTCGATCACAAGGAGTTCTTCGCGATCAAGCATCGACAAGATGGCGGTGTGTCCGAGCAGTTGGATATGCCGAGGCGAAGTTCCTTGCGGGACAGAGAGATAACGCGGTGGGGTGTCGTCGCGCAAAGGAAGAGACCGAACCATAATGTTCTTCTCGGATGCGCTAAGCGTCACGAGATAATGCGCGTTGACGGCCATCTCCAACGGTTGTCGGTGAGTACTGCGCGTGACTTCTATGGTGATCTGCTCCGAAGCGATCGGCTCTTTGCTTGAGAAGTTTGGTGCGATGCGAAATGAAGAGATGTTGTTGGAAAGCGCATTCAACACAAAGAACGATCCGT
>JADYYE010000124.1 GCA_020853815.1 Phycisphaerales bacterium | reverse complement strand
TGCCCATTGCCCATTGCCCATTGCCCATTGCCCATTGCCCATTGCCCATTGCCCATTGCCCCGAGAATCATCCGGCGCGCCGTGTCACGCCGGCCCCTGAAGAGGAGAATCCCATGCCCTACGTCAACGTTCGCGTCACCAAGGACGGCGTGACCAAAGAACAGAAGGCCCGCATCGTCGCGGAAATCACCGCCACACTCGGGAACGTCCTGGGCAAGCACCCCGAGCACACCCATGTGGTCATCGACGAGGTCGACATGGACAACTGGGGCTTCGCGGGCGCCCTGACGAGCGACCTGCGCGCCAAGGCAGAGGCGAAGAAGTCCCAGATCAGAGAATGACCGGCGCGGCCTCTCGCGCCGCTTGATCTCTCGCGCCCCTCGCCGCTCCACCGCCACGGCCTTCCCTCCCCCATTTCGGGGATGCCGCAAGGGCAATCCCGCGCGCATCACCGCTTTGGTGCGCAATCTCGCGGTGATGCGCCGCCGACCCTTGACGCCGCGGAACCCGGCCTTCAAGATGGAGTCGTACCGATCGCCCGAGGCTCTGGAATCGTGGAGACCAACCGATGCGCTGGAAACGGCCGACACGTTTGCTCATGAACCCGTTCCTGCTCGTGCTCGTTCTGCTCGCGCCCGCAGCACGCGCGCAGGTCTTCTCCGATCAATCGTCGGCGCTCGGCCTCTCGCTCTCGGGCGGACCCGCCGCATGGTGCGACGCCAACAGCGACGCCTGGGTCGATCTCTACTGCGACGGCGCATTGTGGATCAACCACGAGGGCAAGTCCTTCACGCGCGTCGCGGTCCCCGGCGCGGGGAGCGGCGTCGTCGCCGATCTCGACAACGACGGGCGCGGCGACGTGATCTCGTTCGCGCCGATCGCCGCGCTGCGCAACACCGGCGACGGGCCCGACGGACTCCCGCACTTCGAGGCGATCAAACTGCCCGATCTCCCGCCCACGAGCAGCCGCGGCGTGGCGGCCGCCGACTTCAACAACGACGGCTTCCCCGATCTCTACATCGGCGGGTTCGAGGACTGGGACAAGCAGACTACGTTTCCGTCGTTCCTGCTCCTGAGCGATCACGGGAAGGCGTTCACGCTGGCCATGACCTCCGCGGACTTTCGGGCGCGGGGCGTGACGGCGTGCGACTTCGACGAGAACGGCACGCTCGACATCTACGCCTCGAACTATCGGCTCCAGCCCAACGTGCTGTGGGTGAACGACGGCGCGGGCAAGTTGACAAACCTGGCCGCGGAGAGGAACGCGCTGGCGACGAGCGCGGGGTTCGGCGGCGGGCACTCGATCGGCGCGTGCTTCGGCGACTTTGACGCCGACGGGCACATCGATCTTCTCGCGGGCAACTTCGCGCACGTGGATTCACGCGGCGACCAGCCCAAGAGCCGATTCCTGCGGAACCTGGGCGCGAGCGGCGCCGACGCCGGCAAGGCGTGGACGTTCGATGATCTGCACGAGTGCGGCGTGTGGTACCAGGAGAGCTACGCGAGCCCGGCGTGCGGCGATTTCGACAACGACGCGCGGCTCGATCTGTATTTCACAACGGTGTACGCCGACGCCTCGTTCGGGAAGAAGAACTACCCGGTGCTGTACCGCAACCAGAGCGAGCGCGGCGGAGCGTGGACCTTCGCGGATGTGACGGCGGGCTCGGGCGTGGAGAACATGCCGCCGACCTACCAGGCTTCGTGGGGCGACTTTGACCGGGACGGACGACTGGACCTTGCGACCGCGGGGCGCGTGTTCAGGAACGTCGGCACGGGCGGGCGCTGGCTGGAGGTTCGGCTCGTCGGCGACGGCGTGAAGACAGCGCGCGATGCGATCGGGGCGCAGGTGCGCGTTTCGCTCCCCGATGGGCGCGTGCTGACGCGGCAGGTTGAGGTGGGCACGGGCGAGGGCAACGCGAACAGCCCGATCCTGCACTTTGGGCTTGGCGAGCTCGCGGCGGACGCGAAGCTGCCGATCGAAGTTCGCTGGGCAGGCGGCTCGGCGAGCGGCGCGAAGACCACGCGCGAGGCGGGCGTGGATCAACTGGTCACGATCGAGCAGGGGAAGTGATCGCTCCGATCAGCCGTAGTGCGAGACGGAGCGGAGGATGAGGCCCTGGGGCGAGAGGAAGAAGATTTCGGCGGCGAGGTCGCCCGACATGCGGCGGTAGACGAGGATGACGCTTTCCAGGCCGGTCGTGACGAACATGGGATCGAAACGGAGCGTGGGGTTTCGTTCGAGGGCGCGGGCGAAGTAGGCGCGCACGGCGGGCTTGCCGCGGAGGGCAACGTCGTCGGTGTTGTTGTAGCGCTTGATGAACGGCGAGCTGTGCTCGATGCGTTCGTCGTAGCAGGCCATGATGGCGTCGATGGAGTGTGAGTTCCACGCGGCGTACCAGCGATCGGCGAAGGCCTGGCATTGGGCGGGTGTGAGGGGCATGAGGAAGCGTATGGCGGGAGGCGTCGGGCGTGGCGCGAGCACCGCGGCCATGGGATGGGCAATGGGCAATGGGCAATGGGCAATGGAAGATCAGCGTATCGTCACGGTTGGCAGACTCCATCGCGCGACGACACGGCGTGAACCCGTGTGAGAGATGCAACGTAACTCCCTGATGCTTTTCATGGTCGTTGAACGGTTCAGGAACGGTGATTGGCGCGCGGTCGGCGAGCGATTCCGCGCCAAGGGCGCGGATGATGCCCGAGGGATCGGGCGCGGCGTATGTCGCGAGCTGGCTGTCGACCGACGGGCGCGTGTGCTATCAGCTCATGGAAGCGCCGTCGCGGGGATCGCTCGATGAGTGGATCGCCAACTGGAGCGATCTGGTCGAGTTCGAAGTGATTGAGGTCGAGACGTCGGCGGAGTTCTGGAGAAAAAGAGCGGAATGAGCGCGTGATCGGCGCGTCGTGAAAATGGCTGGCCGCCCCCTGCAACCCCGGCGGGGATCGCGAAGGGGCGACGTGGAAGTTGATCGTCGGGCGAGTCGACCCGGACCTTCCTCGTGGACTCATCAGGTCCGGCGTCCGAATGCAGGTCGGGGCGGAGTCGGCGGCTTCACTGCATATTACATCCCCGCGGCGGCGCGGGCGGCCCCGGTGGCGGCCGAGATCGCGGCGTCGTAGTTGGGTTCGGTGGCGATCTCGGGAACGATCTGCTGATAGCGGATGATGCCGCGTGGGTCGATGACGGTGACGGCGCGGGCGAGCAGGCCGTGCTCGCGGATGCGGAGGGTGTAGCGGTCGCCGACCTGGCGGAGTTTGCTGTCGGAGAGGGTGATGACGCGGTCGATGCCGGCGGCGGCGCACCAGCGTTTCTGGGCGAAGGGGAGGTCCATCGAGACGGTGAGCACGACGAACTTGTCGCCGAGTGCGGAGGCACGCTCGTTGAAGGCGCGGGTCTCGGCGTCGCAGACGGGCGTGTCGAGCGAGGGGACGGTGGAGAGGATGACGACCTTGCCGCGGAAGTCGCTGAGGTGTTTTTCGGAGAGGTCGGTGGCGACGGCGGCGAAGTCGGGGGCGTCATCGCCGACGGCGGGGGCGCGGGCCGCGCCCTCGAGCGTGACGGGCTTGCCTTTCATGGTGACCAGGCCTTCGCGCGCGTGGGGGCGCGGCGAGGTGGTGCAGGCGGGAAAGAGGGCGAGGAGGGCGAGGAGGAGGATGGCGGGGAGGAGGGGTTTCATGGGGAATTGTTGCACTCGTGGTGTGGAGGCGTCGGCCCTTCGCGTTTCGTCGCCTGCTCATAGCTTGGCGAGCCGAGCGACTGCATCCAGTCTCTCCACGTCTTGACACTCATCGTTGAGAGATTTCCCAGTGAGGCCTTCATCTCTGGCATCCGAGAATGGATGTGGCGGATAAACTCGTTGTCGTTGCACGCGTTTGCACTGATGGTGAGTTCGTCTGGGAAATCGCTCCACCAGAGCGAAGCACGAACTGTCTGCCCGTGGAATGTGGCCACGAATTCTGCTGACCATTCGAACGTCGGGTACTCGTACGCCCGATCGAACGTGGCACTGAACTCGCTGACAAGCCAGTCGCGAACAAGCAACCAATCGACGCGACCCGATGAATTGGACGGTAGGTCGAACGAGGCTTCAAGCGTGCCGTCGGGAAGTTCGGCGAGGTTTGGCGCGAGGTACCGGGGCTGGCGCGGTTGATCGGGAGTAGCCGACATGACGTGCCCTCATCGAATGATCGTTCGCGGCGGCGAGGCTCATTCTACATCGCTCCACTCGCCGCTGCGGAGGTCGAGGCGTTTGGACGCATCGTGGTCGCCGATAAATGCGCGAAAGCAGAAACCGGTACCACCGGCTTCGATCCAGCACGCACGGAACCAATCGATCACGGTCTGGATGGCGGCGACGCGGACCCAGGAGTTGTCAGACTCGGGATCGGGTGCAAACTCCACCTCGATTTGCGACGGGTAGAGCGGCTCGCGGGAAAAGAGCGGCGAGGGAATGTGGAACGGATAGCAGGAGGGCGGTGGGGAATTGGCTTCTTGGCACTCGCGCTCCATGCGCTGGTAGTGTGCGAACGGACCGTCGGGAATCTCGGACGCGCTGATCATCACGGAGCCGCCTGGGCGGAGGACTTGCTCAAACTTGTCTCGATAAAAGTAGATGAGGATCTGGGGATGGTCGTTGTCGTGAATCTCGAAATCCAGCTGCCAGAAATCGTCCGGATAAGGAAAGTCGATCAGTTCACGCAGAATGCGAACAAGATCATTGGATCGAGAGGTAAGCGTAGCGAGGATTCTCGAGTGGAGGGCGGATCGAGTTGCGTCGCGAGGGTTCATGTTGAGAAGGTCATCGAGCGCAGTTCATGGCTACACCACTCTCGTCTCGTCCTTGCTGAGGCCCAGGGCAGGGCGAACATCGAGAGGGACCAGAACGTCGCGGCCGGCCTTCTCGGCCTGGAGGCGTTTGGCCTGGTCGGGGTCGACGTAGTCGGAGTGGCAGGAGAGCTTGGAGGTGGGCAATGGGGATTGGGCAATGGGCAATGGGGCGGAGGAATCGGTGCCAGGCTTTGAGCCCATTGCCGATTCCCTATTGCCCATTGCCTTCTTGGTTTTGCTCGCGAGCTTGTGGATTTCGTCGGGAGAGAGCACGCCGCGTTTGGCGAGGATTTCCTGCTGCTCGGGCGTGAGGGCGGCGGACTTGACGGCGCGGCCGACCTTGGCGCCGGTCAGCGCGCCGTGCGACGCGGGGTCGGCGTTTCGCTCAAAGCCCTCGGCCTTGCCGGAGGCGAATTCCTGGATTTCCTTGGAGATGCGGACGGAGCACCAGTCGTGGCCGCACATGGCGCAGAAGTCGGTGTCGACGTCGAGGTCTTCGTCGTGGTAGGCGCGGGCGGTGTCGGGGTCGAAGGAGAGCTCGAAGTGCTTCTCCCAGTTGAGGGCGGCGCGGGCCTTGGTCAGCTCGTCGTCGCGGTCGCGCGTGCCGGGGATCCCTAACGCCACGTCCGCCGCGTGGGCCGCGATGCGGTAGGCGATGCAACCCTGCTTGACGTCATCGCGCTTGGGCAGACCGAGGTGCTCCTTCGGCGTCACGTAGCAGAGCATGCTCGCCCCGTGATAGGCGGCGGCCGTCGCGCCGATGCAGCTCGTGATGTGGTCGTAGCCCGGGAAGATGTCGGTGACGAGCGGACCGAGCACGTAGAAGGGAGCGCCGTGACAGAGCCGGCGCTCGAGCTTCATGTTGAACTCGATCTGGTCGAAGGGGACGTGGCCCGGGCCCTCGATCATGACCTGGACGCCCTTTCGCCAGGTCCGCTCGGTGAGCTCACCCAGGGTGACCAGCTCGGCGAACTGGGCAGCGTCGGAGGCGTCGGCGAGACCGCCCGGACGTAGGCCGTCGCCGATCGAGAAGGTGACGTCGTAGCGGCGCATGACGTCGCAAATCTCTTCCCACATCGTGTACATCAGGTTCTGCCGGTTGTGCACGATCATCCACTTCGCCAGCAGCGAGCCGCCGCGAGAGACGATGCCGATGAGCCGCTTCTTGCTGAGGGGAAGGTGCTCGTGCAGGACGCCCGCTTGGATCGTGAAGTAGTCGACGCACTGTTGGGCCTGCCGCTCGAGAGTGTCGAGCACGATCGATTCGCTGAGGT
>JADYYE010000293.1 GCA_020853815.1 Phycisphaerales bacterium | reverse complement strand
TTCTCCGAGTCAAGGAACAAATCAGTCTCTACGGCGCCGAAGGAGGTCGCATGCTTCTTAGCCGCGATGAGTGCATCGCCGTCCCCCGCACCTGAGCGAGAAACACTATCCTTCTGCGACGATCCACCACTCGTTGGCGTCAACTCCAACTGAAACTTATTCCACACGGGAACTCGATTCCCAATTGCCAACATTCCGCAAGCGAAGACGACAATTCCTAAGACAACGTATGACCATCGCATGAGATGAATCAGAGAAACGCGCTCAGCAGCTTGAGTCTCCAAATCTTGCCAGTGTCTATTTACCAGCCACCACATACATAGCGCGACCCAGGCGTATGTAAACCACGTCGAGGTCATCGCGTCAGATATGAGAGTCGCAAACAGAGTTACGAAACCGCTACATATTACGGAAAGGCTGATCGTTCGCGCTTTCGTCCCCAAATAGGCACACGCGAGTCCGCTCCACCCTAAAGTACCGAGCATGACAATCTCCGCCCCGTTGCCTGCACCTTGCATTTTGGCAATTGCATTGACTATCCACGGAGCGACGAGAGCCACGCAGGTGAAAAGGCCGGTAGACGGAATAGCGAACACACTTTCTATAGTGTGAGAAGGCCGATTGTTAGCCACCGCCAATTGCAAAGCATTTCGCCGACGTTCAAACCATCCTGCCACAGCAATGGTGCTGAAACAGGCAGTGGCCTCGCAAAGCATCGCTAGCAGGCTATCGTAGGGGGCACGCAACTGCGCGAGTGTCGCCATAGCCACACAGGCCAGAGCGACGGCGCCAACCCTTGAGCTGTTTAGCGGAGTCTCTTGTCGTGCCGAAGCTGACGGAAGTCGTCTATAGCCCTCGGACGCTGACGGAATGGACTCAGATTTCGCAATTGACACGATCGGCCTCCGTCAGTATTTGGTCCAACTGATCGGCGATATCGCCATCCAAGTCAATGACATTGCGACTATGCGATGCATGGCAAGCCCTGCTTTCGCAAAGTCCGACACCAGGTGCGATAAGCTCGAGCTGAATGAACTGCTCGTGCAAAAGGTTTCCATGTTCATCACGGGCTAGGATGCGAAGTGTGGGACTATTTGTTTTCGCCCACGGTGTAGCGGCCCCTATTGTTGCGCAGCCGTCAAGAGGTACTTCGGCCAGCCAGTCATAGGCACGGCATGCCCCAGTCGGACCAGGCGGAATGCACACGCATCGATCATCGATCCACAGGCGTATCGGAATGTGCCGAGCGGAAAGGATGTCACAGACGCTAGCGGCCATGCGCACTCGCCAAGCAAGATTCTCGCGTGCGTTACGAGTTGTCCCCAAGCTACGCTCCGTAGTCAGCTGTACATCGATCGTTTGCTGTTGAGGTCCACCGCGTTCACAGACGACCAAACGGTCGTTGCG
>JADYYE010000123.1 GCA_020853815.1 Phycisphaerales bacterium | reverse complement strand
GGCAATGGGCAATAGGAACCTCTGAACAATTCGAGTTCAGCCGCGAGGTCCGCTTCCAGTGGGCTGAAAAACCGCCTCGGAGAGGCGGGCCACCAAATACTCAGAGGTTCCAATAGGGAATGGGCAACGGGAAGACGCGCCACTTGAAGTGAAGCCGCTCTAGAAAGCCCGCCTCGGAGAGGTGGGCCACCAAAGGCGCGGAGGTTGCGGGGCATTGTCTGCGTGACTCTCTTCAACACCCCACATCGAACGCGCTTGCGAACTCATCGGAATCGTCCCCGTTCACAAACCCGTCGTTGTTCAGGTCGGCCTCGGGGAGCGCCCGGTCGAACGCGTCCGCGAACTCGTCGTAGTCGTTCCCGTTCACAAAGCCGTCGCCGTTGAAATCCGCGAGGCAGCCCGGCGTGCCGAACACGTTGAGCTGCCAGTCCACCCACACACCCGCATCCTGGGCGGCCCGATCGGCGATCGCGAGCGTCCAGGTTCCCTTGGCGTTCTCGCCGAAGTGGCGACGCGACGTGAACACGAACCCGCTGTAGTTGTCCGTCGGGTCGTTCCGCTTGGTCGCCAGCACGGAGCTCTTGCCGGACGGCCCGGTGAGCGTGATCTGCAAGTCCCCCACGAACGGGTGCGTCACATTCAACACCACTTCCACCGTCTCGATCGAGAAGTCGGCGGCGATGGTCGCCGTCCCGGCCACGCCCGTCGAGTTGTTGTCGGGGATGGCGGTGTCGACCTCGCGGAGGCCGCTGGTCTCGGTGCTCTCAGCCTTCACATTCCGCCAGGTCCGCGCCAGCCCCACGGCGGCGCTGGCGTCGATCGCCCCGAACCCATACTTGTAGTTCACCCAATATCCCGCGCCGTTCTGAACCCAGAGCGGGTCCGACGCGTCGCAACGGCGTGCGCTGCGGATCAGCACCTGCTGCACGTCGCGCCAGGAGAGGTTCGGGTTGGCCTCGAGCATGAGTGCGACCACGCCCGCGCCGAGCGGACAGGCCGAACTGGTCCCGCCGAAGTCGGACGTGTAGTTCCCGCTGGAATACCCGCCCGACCCCATCACGTCGGTCGTGTAGATCGAGCGGGAGTTCCCGTCCGAAGGCGCGACCACCAGGTGCGCCGACCCGAGCTCGTTGTAATACGCCTGGGAGTCCTCGTCGCCGATCGCGCCCACGCTGACCACATATCGGCTCGACGCATACCCGTCGTAGTCGACGCGATCGACGCTCCCGCCGTTGCCCGCCGCCCAGGTGAAGATCGTTCCCCGCCCGTCTCGCCCCGAGGCAATCGCGGTCTGGATCGCGTTCAGTTCGACGCCCGAGATCGACGCGACGAACCCGCCGTCGGTGGGGCCCCACGAGTTGCTCTTGATCCAGTTGAGGTCGTTGCGGAAGCCCAGGGCCGTCGCGGTCTGCGATTCGGTGCCGAAGACCTGCTGGGAGACCTTGGCGTTGAACGCGGCGCCCACGCCGCCCTTGTTGTTGTTTCCCACCGCCGCCGCCACGCCCGCGCACGCCGTTCCGTGCGAGGTGGCGCTCCCCCCCGACTGCGACGCGGTGCTGTTGTAATTGGCGCTCAGGTCCTCGTGGGACGACTGAAATCCGCCCTCCAGGATGCCGATCGTCACGCCCTGCCCGGTGTATCCCAGGTTCCACGCGCCCTCGACGTTCACGTCCGCGACCGGCATCGCGGTGTTGATGAGGTGCCACTGCTGGGCCAGGCCCGGATCGGTCGGGATCGAGCGCAGCGGCCTGGGCCGGCGCACGTCGACCGCCGCATCCTTGAATCCCGCCTCCCGCAGGCGGTTCGCCAACGCCGCGGCGTCCGCGATCGTCGCGGCATCGAGGCTGACGAAGCGCGGCGAGCCCTCGACGGCCGAGGCAGCCATCGGCGTACGCGATTTGGCGAGCGCCGCGTTCACCGCGTCGCGCGTGGCTCGAACCACGACCTTGGAGGTGAGTTCGTATCCCGGAGTGGGCGGCGGCCGCAGGCCATCCTTGCCCACCCTATCCGCATTGACGCGCTGCGCCGCCGCGCGGGACGCCGCCGAACTCTCCACCAGAAATGTCTCGACACCCTGCGAGGTGGGCACGACGATCGTGTCCGCAGCCCCGGCGGCGAGCGCCAAGGCCAGACACGCCGACACCGCCACCTGTCGCTCCAGCCACTTGCCCACTTTCAGACTCCTGTTGGCCTTTCAGATTCGGACCGCCAAGCCGGGAAGTTGCGGCGTTTGCGCAACCCGATCCAAGCCTTCATGTCCGCCGCCCGCACCACGGTGCGGATCGGACCAGGCCGATCACCCATCCATTCAGATTCGTGTATTGTTTGGCATACTGCAAGGCCGATTTCAATGCTCCCAACCCGCGTGGGAAGCTGGGAATGGGGCTCGGGGCGTGGCGTGTTGACCGCCCCCCCTGCGGGCATACGATCCACGCTCGCTTGGGGTCCGTTTCCCGAGAGGGTTGATATTTCGGCCTAAGGTTCCGCGCGGGCAGCCGCCCGGGGCACAGGCCGCTGTAGCTCAGTGGTAGAGCGCACCCTTGGTAAGGGTGAGGCCATGGGTTCAATCCCCATCAGCGGCTCGTCGGGACTCCGGCGCGGCAACGTTCGCGTCGGACGATCGAGCACATGTTCACCGATTCGGGCGTTGCCCACGCTCGACCGGTGAGGTTCATTCGGTCCTTATCCGTCGCGGACTCATCGCTTCGGGTGCGGACTCTTCGAGGTCGAAGGTCCCCGTTGCGGGATCATGATCGGAGGTCGTCGGACATGGCTAAAGGCACATTCGCTCGTACCAAACCACACGTCAACGTCGGCACCATCGGTCACATCGACCACGGCAAGTCGACCCTCACCGCGGCCCTCTCGGCCCGTTCGGCGGCCCGCTTCGGCGGTGAGATCAAGTCCTACGCCGACATCACCAAGGGCGGCACCGTCCGCGACGCCAACAAGACCGTCACCATCGCCTCGTCTCACACCGAGTACGAGACCGAGAAGCGTCACTATGCCCACGTCGACTGCCCCGGCCACGCCG
>JADYYE010000292.1 GCA_020853815.1 Phycisphaerales bacterium | reverse complement strand
TGCCACTCGATATATTCCACGACAATAAACATATAAATTTGAGTATTCATTCCATCGCCGACGACCCGCCCATTCACTAAAACCACTTCGACCTCGAAGAAATGTATCACATTCACCTAAAAAGTAGAAATCAGCTATAACTTTAAGAAAACCATGATATAATGTTTCATTTGTTTCTGTTTTCCGATTAAATCGATCTATATGAATGATTGGACCGTGTGTACTTAACACTCGATCGTCACCGTAATGTTGATGAAAATGCTGTTGAATTTGATTTGAATCACTCGTAACAAATATAGATGAATACGGTTGACTTAGGTTTTTATCGATAAAATTTATCATATCTTGAACAATTGATTGTCGATATGGAATTTTAATATCGCCTTGTAGAGCTGAATTTTTTCCTGTTCGAATATGCATACAAATAATCGATTGATTAAAATATAGAGAACTCTTTAAAAACAATGGTTCAAGTTTAGCAATCACACTTGAACTTGGTTTAAAAAGGAATTCAAATATGAATGGAAATAATTCTTGTTGTGTTGATTCAGTTGAACGAATATTAATTTCAGATTTAATGCGATTGAAAAATGGATTCTTTAAAACAATACTAATAAAATCGGTATTCGTCGTAAAATAAATATTATCATACTTTAACCAAAATTCAGTTAAATTACCAGAACTTACATTTGAAGCGAGATCACCTCCATATGCATTATGTATGAGATCTACTCGTAAGAAATGTTTTTGCTGACTTATATGAGCAATGGGTGACCAATCGATGAAATTTGGTAGAAGAAAATTTGATAAATCACAAGGATATTGCATGTCAATAATAAAACGACGTTGCAATAAAGCAGCAAGAATATATGCTGAAGTTATTCCACGTAGACGATCACCCCATCCTCCACAATGTGTCGAACAATAATAAGTAAATGATTGAGTAGAAGATGATTGTATGCGAAGAAGTTGATCGATATTAATATGAGAAAATCGTTGACCAAGATGAAATAATCGTTGATTCAATCGAGATTTAAATAAAGATTTTTCACTGCCACTTTCATCTTCAATTCTATTCGAATTTGAACAACTCAATTTTAATAATACAGATTCATGTTGTCCGTTATAATTGTCATAATATAAGATAAACACGAAAGTCAGTATCAAAATCTTTAATAAACATGCACGAAATGAACAGAATCTCATTATTGAAATTTATTTCAATGATAAATTGTATCAATCTATGTAGTCAATACATATTAAATTTATTTTATTTTCGCATTTCAAAATAGGATAAACGATAGATAGATCTCAGCTATCATGCAGGTGATAACTTCAATGAAAATTATGTGCATTACAATGTCTATATTATATGACATGAAACTTTGAATAGAGTTGAGAGTTTTACTGAATTAAAATTCAATAAAATCTAATGTATTATCTAGACTTTACAATAAAGCTTTTTTTTTTTGAAGGGTTCGTTATTACATCGTTGTACTTTTACGGTAAGATACGTTAGAATATTTTAATCTACATAGTCCTTTTACTGCCTTCAATCGTTT
>JADYYE010000122.1 GCA_020853815.1 Phycisphaerales bacterium | reverse complement strand
GGTACTCGATGGCCTGAAGGTCTTCGACATCACGCTGACACTCGACGACCACCACCGCACCGATCCGGCCGCGCTGGGACTCGTGCGGCTGGTGTCTCCGACGGGCGCGATCGTCCTCGTGCAGGACGTGGCCGAAATCGTCGAGAGACTCGGCCCCAACGAGGTCCAGCGCGAGAGCTTGCGTCGCCGCATCGTGGTTTCCGCCAACGTCCGCGGCCGCGACCTTGGCTCGACGGTTGAAGAGATCAAGAAGTCAATCGCGATGGATGTCCAACTCCCGCAGGGGTACACGATCCAGTACGGCGGCTTGTACGAGGCCCAGCAGGAATCGACCCGCCTGCTGCTGGCACTTGGTGCGGGCTCGCTCATCGCGATCTTCGTGATTCTCTTCACGCATTACCGCTCGGGCATGGTCGCCATCCAGATCATGCTCAACGTCCCCTTCGCGTTCCTGGGAAGCGTCGCCGCGCTTGCCATCACCCGCGAACCCTTCAGCGTGGCCTCGCTCGTGGGCTTCATCAGCCTCACCGGCATCGCCACCCGCAACGGCGTGCTGATGGTCAGCCACTACATCCACCTCATGACCGAGGAACGCCGCCCCTGGAGCAAGGAGCTCATCATCCAGGGCAGTCAAGAGCGAGTCGCCCCGGTGCTCATGACCGCCGTCACGGCGGGGCTGGGCCTGATACCGCTGGTGCTCAGCAAGGGCGAGCCGGGCAAGGAGATCCTGTACCCGGTCGCGGTCGTCATCCTCGGCGGGCTCATCACCAGCACGCTGCTTGACTTCTTCGTCACACCGTCAGTCTTCTACCGCTTCGGCAAGACCGCCGCCGAGCGGCTGGCGCGGGAACACGCCGAGAAGCAGGGGGAGAGGTCGCCGAGCCCCCCTGCACCAGTGCCAACCGACAATCTTGTCAAGCCCACCGTCGCCGCGTCAGCAGGGGCGAACGACCGTGGAAGCGACGCCGCCCCTGCATTGCCCGAACCCGGCCGCTCAGTGGCCTCAGATCCAGGAGATCGCTCATGAATCGTTCACGGCTTTCGGTTCTGTCGCTAGTTATCGCTTCTGGACTCGCGCTCTCGACCGCTCCGAGCGCGCTCGCGCAGCACGGCCACGGGGATCAGCCCGGGCACAAGGACGACGGTCACTCGCACGGCGAGGTCGCCAAGGCCGGTTCGTTCGCCGATGCGGCGCAGCGCATCGCCGCCGATGTGAAGGCAATGGACGCCGCCCTCGCCGGCGGCTCCATCGCGGGCGTTTCGGACAAGGCCAACGCCGTCGCCACGCTCGCCAAGACGCTGGGGGCGCTCGCGCTCGCCAAGGACAGCGGCGTGCCGCGCGAGAAGGTCAAGGAGATCAACGCCGCCGGCAAGGAACTCGCCGAGGCGGCGGACAACCTGCACAACATCGCCGATGCCGGTGATCTCGCCAAGAGCAAGGCGGCGTTCGCGCCCGTGAAGGCGGCGGCAGCGAAGGTCGCGGCGCTGGCCCCGGCGATGGCGGACGGCCACGACCACGCCCACGGGCACGAGACCGCCGCGCCGACGCACAGCGTCACTGTCGCGGCTGAAGGCGGCAAGGCCATCGAGGCGGGCAAGGCCGCAACGATGGTCTTCACGCTCAAGGACGCCAAGGGTGTGCCCGTCAAGGACCTGGACACGGTTCACGAAAAGGTGCTGCACCTGCTGGCGGTGAGCAAGGACCTCTCGTGGTTCGCGCACGAGCATCCGACTCGCCGCGCCGATGGCGCATTCACCATCCCCATGACCTTCCCGGCGGGTGGCGAGTACACGCTCTACTTCGACTTCACGCCCAAGGGCTCGCCGCAGCAGGTCGTGCCGGTGAAGGTGACGGCGAGCGGAACGCCCAAGGCCGCGGTGTCGCTGACGGTCGATGCCGACAAGCCCAAGACCATCGACGGCTTCACGGTCGCGCTCGACACCGAAGGGGCGATCACGGCCGGTGGCAAGACGCACATGTCGTTCACGATCAGCAAGGACGGCAAGCCCGTGACCACGCTCCGCCCGTACCTGGGCGCGATGGGGCACCTGGTCATCATCAGCCAGGACGGCACGCAGTTCGTCCACGCGCATCCGCACGAGGGTGGCGAACACGGGGCAGGCGGGCATGATGCCCACGGGGGCCACGGCACGGGCGGCGCGGATGCAAAGAACGATGACCACGCGGGCCACGGCGAAGCCGCATCCAAGGCGGCTGCCCCGACCGGCGGACCCAAGGTGGACTTCGAGGCCCACTTCAAGGAGCCGGGCACGTACAAGGCGTGGGGCCAGTTCAATGTCGGCACCGCCGAGAAGGAGCGGGTGCTGACCGTGCCCTTCACGTTCACCGTCGAGAAGGGCGCACTGGGTGCGGCCCCGGTCAACACCGTCTGCCCTATCACCGCCGACGCAGCGGATGCCAAGATCACCCGCGACTTCAAGGGCCAGGCCGTCGCCTTCCACGATGCGGCCTCCGCCACCAAGTGGGACGCGATGAGCGACACCGACCGGATGAGCAAGTTCGTCGCGGCGATCGCGGCCTCATCGGCCAAGGGTGGACATGATGGCGACGACGCCATGCCCGCGGGCGTGGACGCCGACGAGGAGCGGGCGCTGTACCTGACGCCGGGCGGCATTTACACTGAGGCCGACATCAAGGCCAACGGCTCGGTGACGGCGGGCGAGAAGTTCAAGGGCAAGATGGCCAAGCACGACATGAAGCCCAAGGCCGGGGACAAGATCTGCCCGATCACGATGACCAAGGCGAACCCCAAGTTCACCTGGATCATCGGCGGCAAGACCTACGAGTTCTGCTGCCCCCCGTGCATCGACGAGTATGTGCTGCTCGCCAAGACCTCGCCCAAGGAGGTGCTTGATCCCAGCGAGTACATCAAGAAGTAATCGCCGCCGCGCTGCGCGAGAGCCGGCGCGGTGGCATCCCGTGTGCCCACACCGTTGGGCCGTCCATCGTTCGTTCAACAGTCCCAATCCATGTTCCCCGGAGTCAACCCCATGAAGAAGACCCCCATCGTGTTCATTCGCCCACTCGCCGCGCTCGTGCTCGGCGCTGGAATCATCAGTGCTGCCGCCTTCGCGGCGCAGCCCCAGCCGCCGGCTGCCGCGCCCACACAACCCGCCGCATCAGCACCGGCGCAGCCCGCGCCCAAGCCCGTCAACAGACTCTGCCCGATCATGGAGAACGAGGTGGATGCCGAGTCGCCCACGCGGCAGTTCAAGGGCGTCACCATCGGCTTCTGCTGCCCCGGCTGCGACCGCAAGTGGGACCGCAAGTCCGACGAGGCGAAGATGGCGCTCCTGACCAAGGCCGCTCCGGAGGCCGTCGCGGCGATCAACGCGGCGAGCAGCCCGGCCCTGAAGGTCGCCCGCGATTACCTCACCGCGTGCGGCAAGGCCGATGTCGAAGCCCTCAACGCACTGTTCCTCGACAAGGGCCGCGCGACCGTGAGCGAGAACGCGGGCGATGAGGGAACGTGGGAGACGTACCGGGATCACCACCTGCTGCCCGAACTCAAGGAGATGCCCGGCTTCGTTATGACCGTGGCGAAGGAGGACGTGCAGACCTTCGGCACGACCTCGATCGTGCGGCAGATCGGCTCGTTCACCGTCCCCGACCCCAACCACCCCGATGCGTCGAGGAAGTTCCTGGCCGCCGTGACCTATATCGTGGTGGACGACGGCGGCACGCCCAAGATCGCGCACCTGCACTGGTCGAGCCGGGCGGAGAAGAAGCCCGCCGCCGACGCCACGGCGAAGCCGGATGCCCCGCATGGCTCAAGCGGCGGCCACGGGCACAAGTAACCACAACCACGGTCTCGCTCCGCCGACGCGGCGCGGGCCGATTGCACGAGCCGAGGCTCGCCGAAAGGCTCGGCGGGCCGAAGCAGTGTTCTTTCAGGAGATTGTCCCATGATGTCCGCACGTCCTGTCGTTCTCGCCTCCATCCTCACCCTCACCGCCGTGTTCGTCGCGGGCGGCTGCGCCAGCGACAAGCACACCATGACGTCGGCGCAGCCGGGGCAGGTCTCGGTCTGCACCAAGTGCTACGACGAGATCACCAAGGTGCGCGGCACGTACCACCCGCGGACGGGGTACACCGGCGACCGTGTCATCAAGACGCACCGGTGCGACGACTGCAAGAGCGACATGAGCGTCTACGAGCAGGACGGCGTGCTCAAAGTCCGCTGCGCGTCGTGCGCACCCGAGGGTGTGGACTGCGACCGGTGCGCACCGCGCGCTGCTAAGTGAGTGCCGCCGTCCCGCTGCTCTTCCGCCGCTTTCCCGGAGACTTCGTTCATGACCAGACATGCTCGCCATCTCATGCATCACGTCTCGCGCGGAGTCGCCACCGCTACGCTCGCACTGGTCGCGCTCGCGGGCGGGTGCGCCTCGCTTGATCCGAAGGCGGACATCGACCGCGCCGCCCACACGGTCAATGACCGATCGGGCGTTGCGCCCGGATGGGATGGTCCCTGGGATGTGTCGCTGTCAACGTGGGACGGACGCTCGCACCTCACGGTTGAGTTGGCCCTGGGGATGGCGCTCAGGAACAACCGCGACATCAGATCGAAGGTTGAACTGATCGCGGCTTCGCGGGCAGACCTTGTGCAGGCGGGTTTGTTGCCCAACCCCGTGGTCGGGCTGACGCTGCGATTCCCGTTTGACCCAGTGAGCGGGGGCACGTTTGTCGGGGCGCAGGTTGTTCAGTCCTTCGCGGCTCTCTGGCTCCGGGGTGGAAAGATCCGGGCAGCCGATGCGCGGCTCAACCAAACCGTGCTGGACGTCTCTGACCAGGCCCTCGCGCTGGTCGCGCAGGTGAAGGCCTCGCATACGCGCATCGCCTTTGGCCAGCGTGCGGTTGGGCTTGCAGAACAGAACCTCGCGACCATCCAGAAGTCGATCGAATCCCTCGACGCCCGAGTGCGAGGCGGCGAGGGGACGACGCTGGACGTCAACCGCGCCCGTCAGCAACTCGCGAAGGCCGAGGCCGAGCGGGTCGTGGTGATGCGAGAACTGGCCAAGGAGCGCCGCCGGATGCTCGAACTGATTGGCTTTGCGGCAGAGAACGCGGACTGGGCCGTCGACGAAGGCGCAATGGAGTCTGCAACTCAGACGCTCGATGAGGCCACCGTGATCTCGCTGGCGGGGTCGCAGCGGCTGGATGTCGCGGCGGCGCGGTCGGTGGCGCTCGCCCAGAGCGCGGACCTCTCGGTCGAGCAACGGAGCCACCTGCGGGACTTGGGACTCGGTGCCGACTTCGAGCGGTCGGAGTCCGGCGACAAGTCCATTGGTCCGGTGGTCGAACTGGCAATCCCGATCTTCGACACCAACGAGGCCCAGATCGCCAAGGCCGGATCGATCGCCCGCGCGGCCTTCGCCAGCTACGAGGCGGCGTCGCAGCGTGCCGTGCGCGAGGCCCGCGTCGCGTGGATCGAGCTCGACAGCGCATCGCGGCTGGTCGAGCAGTACCGCTCGACGGTGCTGGCGCTCGCGGAGCGGAACCTGACGCTCGCGGAGGCCTCGCTCAAGTCCGGCCAGGCCGATGTGACGGTGCTGCTGGAGGCTCAGCGTGAGGTCACCGACGCACGGGCGCGGCTCAACGACCTGGAGCAAGCCGCGGCGCTCGCCCGAATCGAACTTGAGTACGCGGTTGGCGGTGGACTTACGAGCCCATTATCCCCCGCCCGTGATCCAATGGACCGAGGCCCAGCCAGCAATGGAGCGGCGACCCCACCCAGTAGTTTGGGTGAAGCACCGTCCGGAGAGCACCCATGAACAAATACCACCGGATCATTCCGATCGGGATCATCATCCTTGCGGGACTCGGCGGCTGCACGGGCACTCCGACTGCCTCCGAACGGAAGGCCCGCTCGGATGTTGACACCGTGCGTTCAATGTACCGTCCTGGGGACGCCAAGCCGACGCTCCCGAACCTCTCGAAGGACTCGCCCCTCGCGGACTACCTGCGCTTCGCCATGCTCAACAACCCGAGGGTCGAGGCTGAGTACTACGCGTGGGCGGCGTCAGTCGAGCGGATCACCGGGGCGCGGTCGTTGCCCGATCCGCGGATCACCTTCGAGGCTGACATCACGAATGTGCTTGAGACGGTCATGCCGGGCCTGATGATCGACCTTCCCGGCCCCGGCAAGCTGCGCGCCGCGGGGAATGTCGCGGCGGGTGAGTCCCGCGCGTCGTACTTCAAGTTCGAGATCGAGGTGCTCAGGACCGCGATGGCGCTCAAGTCCGCGTACTTCCGCCTGCACTTCCTCGAGGACACGCTCCGTGTGCAGCGGGAAAAACTGACGCTCTTGGGAGACCTTGAGACTCAAGCCCAGCAGCAGGTCGCGGCTGGCCGCAGCGGCATCCAGGATGTGCTCCGTGCCCAGATCGACCGGGAGCAGCTCACGACGCAGATAGCGAACCTTGAAGACTCCCGTGGTGTTCTGCTCGCGGAGTTCCGTTCGGCCCTGGGTCTGCGCCCGGATGACCAGACGGTGCCGGTCCCAGACACATTTGAATCGTCGCCACCGCCACCGCCAGCGGACCAAATCCTGGCCCTCGCGGCGGCCCACAATCCACAACTCCGGCAGATGGAGGCGGAGGTGCGGCGCGGCGAGGCGATGATTGACCTCGCGAGAACCAGCCGAGTGCCGGACTTCTCGATCGGCATCGAAGCCGATGTGAAGGCCAGCCCCGTGATGTGGCGTCCAACGGGGAGTATCACCCTTCCGATCTGGCGCGACAAAATCGCCGCGGAGATTTCCGCGGCGCAGTTCGAGAAGCGGTCGTCCGAGGCGAGGCTCTCCGCCGAGCAAATCGGAGTGGCCGCGGACCTGGCGGCGATGCTCTACATGTACCGCGAGAGCACGCGGAACAGCGACCTGTACGCGACGACGCTTCTGCCCAAGGCCCATCAATCGCTCGACGCCGCACGTTCTGGCTATGCGGTCGGGCGATCGTCATTCCTCGATGTCATCGACGCCGAGCGTCAGTTGCTGGTATTCGACCTCTCGCTTGTCGAGGCTCGCACTCAGCGCGAGCTGTCTCTAGCGTCGCTCTCGCTGCTCATCGCGGGCACAGCGCCAGAGGGTGCTCCGATCTTGCCGACCGCTCCTGCCCCGTCAAAGGAGGCCAACCCATGAAACGTCGCACCGCCCTCGTTCTCGTATCACTCCTCGTCCTCGTCGCAGTTGGGGCTGGGTACTTCCTGGGCTCCGCCCGTTCGGACTCGGGCGGACGATCGAACGTCACTGGAGCCTCGGGAAGTGTGGCCGATGCTCCACCGATGGCCAAGCAGGTCTACACGTGCTCGATGCACCCGCAGGTGCGGCTCGACCAGCCGGGCAACTGCCCAATCTGCGAGATGCCGCTGATCCCCGCGGCGTCGGCCACCACCGCGTCCGGAGAGGCGCCGAT
>JADYYE010000291.1 GCA_020853815.1 Phycisphaerales bacterium | reverse complement strand
TCTATGCCTGATGCCAGAGAACCCTAGCTACAACCCGATCGAGTTCAAGGATGGCCAGGAGCTCACGGTCTGGGGGGTGGTAACCAGCGCGATTCACCAATTTTAGTCAGCTATTTCTCGTCGGCAATCTCAGTATATTGCGCTTGAAAAACATAGATATAATGACGGCATGCCCAAACGCGCCCTCCCCTTTAAGAGACCCAGCGGCTTTTCCCTCACTGAACTTGCCATCTCGCTGGCAATCATCGCGCTTGTGCTCGTCCTGTTCCTGGGAGCTTCAAGCGGTTTCATCAGCTCCAAGCGGGGAGAAATATCTCAGACAAAATTAAAAGCGATCGAGACTGCGATCGCTCTATATGTTGCACAGAACAGACGGCTCCCCTGTCCTGCGGACGGTTCGATATCAGCAGGAGCCCCAAGTTCAGGATTGGAAGTCAGAATTGGTAATGGTAACTGCGGTACTCAGAGCACAGGTGTGGTTCCTGCGGTAACGCTAGGCATCTCTGAGGCGGATGCTACCGATGGCTGGAACAACAGAATCACATATCGCGTTTATACGGGGGATGTCGTCAATCACTACGGCAGCCTGACCAAGGACAACGCTCTGGACATGAGTGGCTGCGATCCTGCAGGCACTGCCACCCTTGCGGTTGGTAACGACCAATTGTGCGGGAGTGCTTGCGTCATCACAGACATGAGCAAATGCGTGAAACCAGACCTTTTCCTTGCAGGAAAAGGTCTGGAAGTACGAGATGCAACTGGTATTACCAAATTGATGGACCCCTCCGTATCCCCATCGTCGGGCGCCGCATATGTCCTGATCAGTCACGGAGAAAACATGATTGGCGGATACTCCACCGGCGGCACTCCGCTTGCAGCGAATGGTCCGGCCATGGGCACTCAGGAGGCCCAAAACAGTAACGGGGTCAATTGGGTTCCAGGCAGCTATTTTGTCGATGCCCCATACAATGGATCGGACACCACCAATCATTTCGATGACTATGTTGTCAGGCCATCCATCATGATGGTCGTCAACAAGGCGCAGCTTGGCCCCCGTGCCCACTACTAGGTTTCATATTTTGTCTGCCCGCCAGACTCGTGGCGCTGCCCTCGCCGGCATAGTAGTTATCCTTTCAATCGCAACCGTTCTTGTACTCGTTACAGCCTTCCTGTCGACCTCCGAAATGCGAGCTGGCCGTACGGACCGTACCCTCGCTGGGCTGGGAAGTCTCGAAGAAGCATTTATCCAATTCGTCTCTGTCCACGGTCGGCTCCCTTGCCCGGCAAATGGCGCTGCTGACACCGGGCTTGAGGACCCTCTAGGAGGCTCAGACGCCTGCACGTTCTCCGCAGGTACCGTCCCCTGGAAAACCCTCGGAATCTCCGAGAACGCCGCTTTGGACGCATGGAGCCAAAAGATTTCATATCGGGTTTTCTTGGGGACGACCGGCTTTACTCGGACCGGCGGTGCGAGCATGGTGGACTGCGACTCAAACCAGAAGGGCCTGGGCATTCCTCTTCCGGCCAATGCGCTGTGTGAGTCGGTCAAGCACGACAACACTCCGGAACAGTTTCTTGCCGGAAAGGGGCTGACAGTCGACGATATGGGGAATGTCGTCACCGGTACTGCCTTTGTATTGATCAGCCATGGGCCAACAGGGGGCGGCGCCTATCTTGTTGGGGGAGCACGGAAAGATCTACCTAATGCAGCGAATACGCCCGAATATAGCAACGTCATTACCTCACCAACTTACTATGCAAGAGCGTTTTCCGATCCCTCCATCTCTGCATCCGACACTGCTCACTTCGACGATTTGATACGGTACATCCGTGCTTCGGATCTCATTCGCAAGGCCGGGCAAGGCCCCCGGGATTG
>JADYYE010000290.1 GCA_020853815.1 Phycisphaerales bacterium | reverse complement strand
TGCCGCGCACGTCCGAGAGGATCTGGCGCGACGTCTCGAGCTCGGTCCGCACCGCGCGATCGTGCTGGCGCACGAGGTCGTATGGATGGGTGAGGGAGTGGCTCGCGAGCTCGTGCCCGGCGGCGACGAGGTCTTCGGCGATCTTGCGCGCGGCCGGCCAGCGCTCGAGGTCGGAGGCGACCACGAAGAAGGTCGCCTGCACCCCGAGCTCGTCGAAGAGCTCGGCGAAGCGCACCACGCCCCGCTCCCACACGGCGTTGGTGGCGCGCGCCTCGTCGAGGCCGTGGATGCGGTAGTAGAGGTGGAGCGAGTCGATGTCGACGTTGATCGCGGCGGCGTGCATCGCCGCGCTCGATGCCACATCGGGCGGCCCGTTACCAGCGTCCGGTGCGTGAGGTGCGGCTAGCGACCGCGGACGCGGATCGCCCACGTCAGCTTCGCGAGCCCGCGCAGCACGCGCGGCACGCGCTTGACCAGGTTGATGCTCGGCGGGCGCTTTTCGGCGATGACGATCGGGATCTCGACGATGCGATAGGCGTCGCGCTCGGCGCGGATGACCAGCTCACTCGCGAACAGATCCTTGTCCTCGATGCAGCGCGAGACGACCGGCAGCAGGCGCTCGCGATGGAAGGCCTTGAGGCCGTGGGTATCGGTGCCCTTGAAGTCGAGCAGCACGCGCAGCATGCCGTTGATGACCGTCGTGCCGAGCTTGCGGAACGCCGGCCGCTGGTCCTGCGCGTCCTTGTGGGCTTTGCTGCCGACGACCATGTCGCACTGGTCGGCCTCGAGCAGGTTCAGCGCGCGCGCGTGGAAGCCGACGTCGCAGATGTCGATCTCGTCGCACAGCACGTAGGCGCCGCGCGCCTCGAGGATGCCGCGGCGCAGGGCCTTGCCGTAGTTCGGCTCGGGGCTATGCAGCACGCGCACCTGCGGGTGCTTGCGCTCGAGCTCGTAGGCGTGCTCGAGGGTCTTGTCGGACGAGCCGTTCTCGGTGATCAGGATCTCGTAGGCGACCTCGGGCAGCTCTTCCGAGAGGCGCACGATGAGGTCGTGCACCGCCGTCTGGAGGAGCCCCTCCTCGTTGTAGACGGGGATGATGATCGAGGCCTTGAGGCCCTCACCCGGGTTCGATGATGCGTTCGCCACGGCGTTTCCTTCGTGCCCGCTCGGCGCAGGGCTGCTCCCGGACACGCCCGCAGAAGGCGGGCGCCGGGCCGGCCGCATATATCGACCGGCGCGACCCAGTGTCAACGACCATTGGATTGGACTGTGCTACCTTGCCGCGCGATGAGTCGCGGA
>JADYYE010000121.1 GCA_020853815.1 Phycisphaerales bacterium | reverse complement strand
GGAGGCGGGGCCTACTGTCCCTTTCTGGCCGGGGAGACATCCGGCCGCACGGGGTGTAGCGCAGCTTGGTTAGCGCGTTTGACTGGGGGTCAAAAGGTCGGCGGTTCGAATCCGCCCACCCCGATTTTGCGGGACATTGCCTTCCCGTTTGATGAGCATCTTACGCGATGCATGGGTTGAGACTTGGAGTACACGAGTCGGTTGCTCTGCGCGCTTTCGCAAAGGGTGACGAGGCTGTACCACGCCATGTCAGGCGGGCCGATCCATCGCCCTTAGGTACAAGCCGACCGGGTCCGATGATCCCGAGTTCTGTTTGCGATGAGATATGGAGCCATTTGGCCGGCGATCAACCGCAATCTGCGCTCCAGTGAACGCGGCGAAGTTCGTCGAGGTTGAAGTAGGCGGAACCGAGATCGCCCATCATCAGCAGTTTCTTGTCGAAGTACTGTTGATCGCCGTTTGGGTTGACCTCGACATTAAGCATCGGCCACGGGTTTCCAAAGGGGTTGAGTGAGGCAAGAGTGCAGAGCGATGCGCCGGGAAGCTCAGGATCGCCCTGCTGATAGGGCGGAATACCGCCGAACTTGGTGCCCCAAATAACGTTCAGGTCGTCATCAACCCGGGAATCGGGATAGTCCATCGTGCGATGCAAGGTAGCAAAGGTGGGTGTCAATTCGTGGACGTGTCGCGCTGGTAGCAAAGTGAAGTTTGGGATGACACGGTGCCATTCCAGGGCCCACGTTCCTTTCTCGTCGGGGTCCCAGTCGCTGTATAGGTCCGGCCCCTTCGTAAACACCAAGAGCACATCGCCCGGGAGTGCTTCCGGCGGAATTGGGGCGAGGACGTCCAACGAATCGGTGAAGTTGAATTGTGCGAGGAGGCCCATGGGCGACCCGTCCTCTGCCACCGGCCACGGCTGCACTGTTGGACGATAGGGTGTGCCGCCAATCTTGGTGGTCGTGGGGTCTACCGGCTCGCCAACGCTCCAGATGCAAACATCCGTGGGGATGCCTTCGCCGCGCAAACGGATGTCGCCTTCGGCGCGGAGCTGCTCAACCATCGCGATATCTCTGGGACCATCGATGTTCTGGAGAATGAGTCGGTCGCCAGAGGCGCGAAGCTTGGACAGTGGGCACTCACGAATCCAGCGAGCGAGATCGAGCCGTTCATGGGTTGCCATGCTCAAATGATAACGACATACGCCGCAAAGCGATGCCCCACCGCCGGAACCCGCTCCAACCCGAGCGAATTGCGAATCCGCTGACCTCAAACGCTAAGACTCCGCGCACCAGTAGTCATGCATCGCAACGAGTGTTGTTTGTCTGGTCAACGAACGAAGGCCGGCCGCATGCTCGATCATCTCCCGTAGAAAGTGTGACAGGGAGGAGTGCGGCTACTCGTTCATCGGAGCCGCACCAGCTTCCCCTTTCTCTTCACGATGTTCTTGTAGTCCCACTGGATTTCGATCGACTTGGCGAGCCAGCGTTTCAGGTCCTTGGCCGAGACCTGGTCGGCCTTGGTGAAGCGGGCCTCCGCGGCCTTGAAGCTGCCCTCGGGCGCGAGGCCCGGTTCATCGAACGACTGGCCGCTCCAGAAGAGCAGGCGGACGCAGTCCTTCAGTTTGCTGTAGCCGACGATGGGGTTGCCGTCGAGAAACCAGACGGGGTGGCGGTGCCACACCTTGTTCTCCGCGCCCTTGAGGTGGCGGCTGATCGCCCTGGCGAGCGCGTCGCAGATGCGTCGATCCTCGGGAGATTGCTGCTGGTTGTACGCGAGCGTGTCCTCGTGAATCGGCATGGCGTTCTCCGTTGAGTCGGCGTCCAGTGTACCCGAGAGGGCTGATACGCTTGAGCATGAGCCAGTCCTTCTGGAACGAGCGATACGGGAGCAACGAGTGCGTGTATGGCGACGCCGCCAACGAGTTTCTGGTGGCGATGGTCACGGCGATGGGGGATCGGTGCGCCTCGCGTGGGCGGGCGCTGGACATCGGCGCTGGGGAAGGGAGGAACGCGCTGTTCTGGGCCGCCCGCGGGCTGGATGTGCTCGCGGTCGATCAGAGCGAGGTCGGGATGCGCAAGGCGCAGGAGCTGGCTCAGAAGCGCGGGCTGCCCCTGCGCACGCTGGCGGCAGACCTGCGGGAGTTCCAGGGCGAGCCCGCGGCGTTCGACGTGGTGAGCTCGATCTTTGTTCACCTGCCGCCCGACTTGCGGGCGCTGGTGCATCGGCGCGTGGCGACGTGGCTGAAGCCGGGGGGCGTGTTCATCCTCGAGGCGTATGGGCCGGAGCAGCTTGCGCGCGACACCGGCGGGCCGAAGGATGCGGCGCTGCTGGCGCCGCTTTCGGAGATCGTCGGTGAGTTGGCGGGCCTGAAGATCGAACACCAGGCCGCGCTGGTGCGCGACGTGAAGGAAGGCAAGTTCCACAGCGGGGCGGCGGACGTGGTGCAGGTGCTGGCGCGGAAGGAGTGAAGCAAGTGTGACGGAGAGCAACTCGCGCTTCGATGAAATGGTTGTACGCAGCCGATTCGCTTACGCAGCCGCCCGCGGAGTAGAGCCCCGGCAGTGGAATCATGAGCATTCATGGCACGTCCACCATCAAGCATGGTCAGGCACCGACGATGGTCTTCGGGGTGCCAATGCGGCCGCGACCAACCCCAGGACGATCAATCCCGCGACGCCGGCGCCGGCGTCGGTGAAGAGCATGGCCTTCTCACCGCCCTTGGTCTGGGCCCACGCGAGCACGAGCCCCATGTACATGATCGGTGTGTTGGAGAGGCTGGCGAAGACGTTGTACTTGGTGGCGGCGGCCCCCTTGCCGATCGCGTCGAGCACAAAGCCCGTGAACGCGGTGTACGACATGCCCACGACGAAGGCGTAGGCGAGTGAAAAGATGATGTAATCGGGCTTGGTGAAGGGGGAAATCGCCATTCCCGCGGAGACACCGGCCATAACCAACGCGACGGCGGCGTAGACCTTGCGGGAGTTGATGCGGGCGCAGACCTCTCCGGCGACCAGGCAGCCGATGCCGGAGATCACGCCGTTGAGCGTTCCGCTCACGAGCGCGACGGTGTCTTCGGTCGCGCTCCATTTTCCGGCGACCGTGGCTTGGGAGAGAACGCTGGTGGCGGCGCCGGTGTTGATGGGGAGGAGGCAGAGGGTGGCGCAGAGCAGCCCGGCCCGCGTCTTGATGAGTTGCCAGAGTTCGAGGACGACGGCGAGCATGGCGCGGGGCAAGGACATGGAGCGTGACTCGGCAGGAACCTCGGGCACGCAGACCAGCGCGAGAGCACCGATGAGGAATGCAACGCCGAGGATCGCGCCGGACATCCAGGCATGGTCGAGGTGGGTGGCGAGCCAGAGTCCCGCCCCGCCGCCCAAGCCGTTGCCGCCGAGGTTTCCGGCCTGGAACCAGCCGCCGACGCGTCCGCGCTGCTCCGGCGGTGTGGTGTGGGCCATGAGGCCCTCGACGCTCATGCCAAGAAAGGTCGAGGCGAGGTTGGCGACAAAGATGACGAGTTGGAGCGTGAGCATGTTGCCCTTGCTCATGGGGATGGCGCTCATGGCAGTGATCCCCAGCGCGCTGAGCACGACTGAGAGGATGTACCAGCGCTTTCGGCTGAGCGTGGTGTCGGCGATAGGGGCCCAGAGAAATTTCCAGACATGGGGAAACATGCCGGAAGCGACGAGGAGCGCGCCGTCCTCGACGGACAGGCCGTGACGGGTGCAGAGGAACGCCATCGAGACGCTGACGAAACCGCTCATGGCGCCGAAGGGGATGATGAGCGCGGCGTAGGCGGAGGGATGGGGCGGGCGAACGACGTGCGAGGGCGAGGCTTGGGCGGGTACGGACATGCGGCGCGGACTCCCGTTCCCGCGTGGCGAAGCGTCGCGCGGCGGGTGCGAGAGTAACAGAAGCGGGGCGGCGGCGTGCTACTTGCCCTCGGGCTCGACAAAGCGGCGGGCCACGTTGAGGGCGCGGAGCATGGGGCGCTTCTTGTCCTGGTGGGCCGACATGCGACGGAGCACGCCGTCGAGGAATCGCACCGCGTCGGCGATGTACGGTCCTTTGTTGAGCATGACGCACTCGGCGCGCTCGGACATGGCGGCGTCGGTGACCTCGGCGCGGGAGACTCGCCCCGTTTTGGCGAGCGATTCGAGGACCTGGGTCGCCCAGATGACGGGGACGTGGGCCGCCTCGCACAGCCAGAGAATCTCCTCCTGCACCTCGGCGAGGCGCTCAAAGCCGCACTCAACCGCGAGGTCGCCGCGGGCGATCATCACGCCGGCGCACGGGCCTTGCAGGGCGGCGAGGAGGAGCGAAGGGAGATTCTCGAAGGCGCGGCGGGTTTCGATCTTGAGCACGGTGCCGAGACGCTCGCCGCCCAGTTCGGCCAGGCGCGAGCGCAGATCGGCGATGTCGGCGCTGGATTGGACGAAAGACATGCCGACCATGTCGGCGCAGCGAGCGACCACGGGAAGGATGGCGATGTCGTCGGCGGTGAGGCCCGCGACGCGCACGTCGGTGTCGGGGAGATTGACGCCCTTGTCGGCCGCGATGCGTGAGCCTTCGCTGAGCGAGCTGGCTACCTCGAGCTCGATCGAATCCGGGCCGACGGCGCGGATCACGGCGCCGACCTTGCCGTCGTCGAACCACACGGTCTCGCCCGGCCTGGCGTGCTCGAACGCCTCGGGAAGGGTGGTGGTGATGACGGCGGGGGATGAGCGGCCCGCGGGGCGACCGACACCGGGATGCCGCGAGAGCAACAGGCGATCGCCGGGGCGAACGAGTATCGACTGCGGAAGGGCGGGCAGTCGCCCGGCTCGCCCGCGAGCGATCGATTGCTTGCGGTGCATCAGTTCGAGGCGCGCGCCCGTGGTGAGATAGACCGTGCGATCGCAGGTCGCGAGGCACGAAGCGTCGGCGCGACGTTCGGCGATGGTGAGGTGGCGGCGGCGTTCGCGTGCGTCATAGAACTCGACGATGTCGCCGACGCTCGCGTCCTTGAGGAAGTCGGCGGGGACGGGGATCGCGGGCGTCGTTTCGCCGGCGGGACGCGCGACGCCGCCGGGGAGCAGGATCGCCCTTGCGGGCGAGGTCACCCGTCCCAAAGCGTCGCGCCGCGGGCGGAGGCGCAGCACTTCCGGTCCGGGCTCGATCGCGCCAGTGCGCAGCTTCGGTCCGGCGAGATCGATCAGCACACGGCAGTGCGTACCGAGGCGATCGGCGACGGCGCGGACGAGGGTCGCCATGCGCTCCCAGTCCTCTGGCGCGTCGTGCGCGGTGTTGATCCGCGCCACGGTCATGCCCGCGGCGAGGAGAGACTCGACCAGCGACTCGTCGTTGGCGGCCTCGGAGGGAAGCGTCACCATGATGCGGACGGAGCGTCCCTCGGGCGCCGGGCCGAGCAGAGCTTCGGCGCGCGCGGAGAGCAGGGAGCGCCCGCGGACGGCGCTGACTTCGCTCGTCTCGAAGCGGGTGTGCTCCATGCCGTCGAGCGACGCGAGTGCCGAGGCGACGGCGGAGAGGTTCGCCAGGACGTGCGATTCGTTTCGTCCCAGGGACGAGAGCCCGAGGCGGGCGAGCGCGTGCTGCAGCTCGCGAAGATCGTTGCTACGGAGCGCGAGGTAGTGGACGAGGTTGCGGGCGCTGCGCCGCCGATCGTCGTCGAGGAGATCAAAGGTGGCGGCGTGCTCCTGCTCCATCGCGGCGCAGGCGTGGCGGAGTGATTCGACGCGGGAAAGCAAGGCACGAAGATCGGCGTCGACGATGCCGCGGTTGAGGTCGCGGAGCAACGCATCAGAAGAGGGCGATGTCGGAAACGAAGGCGCACTCATGCCGCTGCAGCATAGTCGCGGCGAGGCGGGGCGTTGCGGACCGGACGGCCTGCTTGAACCATCCGAACGGCGTGCGAGCGCATTGCGGACAGTTTGCGCACGGGCCGGGCTCGATTGTTCAGACTCCATGAAAATCAATCATCGTCATCCTCGCGTTCTTCGTTCGAGCTTTCGCGCGAGGTTTGTTCCGGCTCGCGTTGAGCGTCCGCGTTGTCACGAGCGCGTGCGCCTTCGTGCTGTTCACCGTCTTCGCCCTCGGCTTCGCCGAGTACCAATGTGACGGAAGTGAACGGAAGCGTCGTGCTCTGCGTCGCGGGGTCGTAGGCGCGAACGAGCATGAAGGCCCAGCCGCCGACGATCGCGAGGAAGAGCAGCGCCGCGAGCGGACGCGACGTGCGGATGCCCTCGCCTTCGGCGGCGAGCTTCTTGCCGTGGATCATGGAGAGGGCGATCGGCTCGTGATGACGGATAGTGTGCGCGATCACGCCGACAATGTGCAGTCCCACGACGCCGAGCAGCGCGTACACGCTGAGTTCGTGGGTTTCTTTGACGCCTTTGACGCCCTGCGCGAGCGCGACGCCCGAGCCGGCGATGACGAGGATGAGGCCCAGCATGGCGATGGTGGCGTACGCGGCCCCGGGGTTGTGTCCGGCGAAGCGGGGCGCCCCGCCGAGGACAGCGCCGCGAAGGTAGGAGAGAAGCGAGCGGGGGGAGAATGCGAGCGAGCCAAGTCGAGCGTGGCGCGTGCCGATCACGCCCCAGAGGATCCGAAGCACGACCATGAGACCCATGACCAGGCCGAGGATCGAGTGGTAGGGGAAGAGAGAACTGTGCTCGCCGAGCGCCAGCGAGATGACCGCGGCACCGATCAGCGCACCGGTCAGCAACCAGTGCCACACCCGGATGGGCAGGTCCCAGATGAGTTGCTTCGTAGATTCAAGCTTGATGATCGCATTGGTCAAGTCGCACCTCCGACATACGCGAACTCCGCACGGAAGAACGCCGTCATCGTGCGTTGATTCCGTATCGGCACGGATTGTTTTCGGGCACGATGATGGTCCCTCGCGAAAATCGCGGTTTCAGCGCACATGAGACTCAGTCGCGAGGCGTGTTGCGAATCAGTCGCAACTCCTGTGAGCGTGCAAGCAGTGCAGGTGTGCTCCAATGCGCAAAGACCCCGAGCGGATGCCCGGGGTCTTGTGTTCGGTTGCTTCCTTGAAACTCAGAACCAATCGTCGCGATCAGCGGGGCGACGGCTCGGCGCCTGCGGCCCACCCTTGCCGGTGTTCATTGTCTTGCCGCGGAAGTTCTTGAAGGACTTATTGCCGGACGACTGCGACGGGCGCGGCTCCAGCGGGAACGGTGCTCGCGAATCGGCCTGAGTCGCGGGCTTTGATGCGTAAGCCTTGCCGCCCGTGTGGCCGGCGCTCGCCTTGGCCTTGTGCGGCGCCGCGTGCGGATGATGGGGCTTCGCGGGGCGGTGATTGTGCATGGGCGGCGTGGTCTGGGCCGGGATGTGCTCCGGCGACGAACGTGTCGGAGCGTGCACGGGCTTTGCTCCATGCTGCGACCTGGACGGGCGGCGGTCTCGCGCGTCACGGGAATCGCGCCGATAGTCGAGGTTCATCTCGCGGAGCATGTCGCGGTCGGTCGCATTGGGATGCTCAAATCGAGAATCGCCGTTGGGTGAGAAGTTCGCCGGGAAGTCGCTGGTCTTGATGGGCTTGCCGGTGGTGCGCTCGATGGCGCGGAGGAGTCGGCGTTCGGCGGGATCGCAGAAGGCGACCGCGATGCCGGTCGCGCCGGCGCGTCCGGTGCGACCAATGCGATGCACATAGGCCTCGGGCTCCATGGGCAGGTCGAAGTTGAAGACGTGCGTGATGCCGTCGACGTCAAGCCCACGGGCCGCGACGTCGGTCGCGACGAGCACGCGGTTGCGGCCCGAGCGGAAGCTGTCAAGGCTGCGCTGGCGCTGGCTCTGGTTCTTGTTGCCGTGAATCGCGACCGCCGCGACGCCCGCCTGCTCGAGCTTCTTGCAGACGCGATCCGCGCCGTGCTTGGTGCGCGTGAAGACGACCGCGCGCCGGACCGTGGTGTCCGAGACGAGGGTCTCCAGGAGCGCCTGCTTCTGGAACTGCCCGATGTAGTACACCGACTGCTCGATCATGGGGGCCGCCGACGCGACGGGTGTCACCGCGACGCGAGTGGGATTTCGGAGCAGGCTCGCCGCGAGCTTCTCGATCTCGCGGGGCATGGTGGCGCTGAACAGCAACGTCTGACGCTCGCTCTTGATGTGGCCGGCGATCTGGCGGATGGGGTTGATGAAGCCCATGTCGAGCATGCGATCGGCCTCGTCGAGCACGAAGGTCGTGATGCCGCTGTAGTCGATGAGGCCCTGCTCGGTGAGATCAATCAGGCGGCCGGGCGTGGCGACGATGACATCAACACCGCGATGGAGCGAGCGTTCCTGCATGCGCTGGCTCACGCCGCCGTAGATCACCGCGCCGGAGAGACGGGTGTGCTTGCCGTAGGTCTTGAAACTGTCGGCGATCTGCGTGGCGAGCTCGCGCGTGGGGGAAAGGACGAGCACGCGCACCTTCTTGATGTGCGAGGTCGCCATCGGCGCGGGCGACTCCAGCAGGCGATGGATGATCGGGAGCGCGAACGCGGCGGTCTTGCCCGTGCCGGTCTGGGCGCAGCCAAGCACATCGCGCCCCGCGAGCACGAGCGGGATCGCCTGGGCCTGGATCGGCGTTGGGGTCGAATAACCCTCGTCGGCGAGCGCCCGCATGATGGGCTCGGCGAGGTTCAGGCCGGTGAACGTGGTGGTCGAGGGGGAAGCGGACGAGGTGGACGGGGACGGGATCGACGTAGACAAAGCATGAACTTTCCCGGCCGACGCGAAGACCGCGGCGGGCCGAAGTATGGGACGAACCTCGCGATTTTGGTGCTGGGTCCCGTTCGCCGTCGTGGCGGGTTCGGGGCCAGATGCGAGAGCCGGCCGTGCGACAGACGCTCATCCCGCAACGTGCGGGCGGCGTTCTTGCCGCGAAACTCCCTTTCTGGATCGGTCTGGCGCCCTTGCACACATGAACGATCCGGGGTTTCCGGCAATACCAGAGTATAGGCAGGCAATCGGAGGGACATCGACGGGCATCAATATGTCAACTTCTGCGGCCGCCGGAGGGCATGGATGAAGCCGCAGGCAAGGCTCGAGAAATTTCCGCGTGGCCTGCGTGAGCCATGCGGGCAGGCGTCGCTTTCCCGGTGCGGACATGTCGTCCGGCACCGCACACGAAACACGATCCACCGCACGAACACACAAAGGAGCAGAAGACCATGACCCGTTCCACCCTGATCGTCGGCCTTGCCGGCCTCACCCTTGCCGCCGCCGCCGGCGCGGCCAACATCCCGGGCCTGTACCCGACCGGGTCGAACGGCTCGGGGGGCACGCTGGGCGACGGCGCTTCGGACCTCTTCTATTCGGTTCTTTCCAGCAACAACACGTTTTACAACAGCAACCCGCAGGGCACCGTCATCAACCAGGCCAACATCCCGTGGGTGTGGTTCCCCAACACCAGCTCGGCCCGGTGGATTTATGACAATGCTCCCGGCAACGTGAACGCGGGAGCGACGGTCACCTTCCGCCTCACGTTCAATCTCACGGGGTACAACCCGAGCACCGCGGTCCTGTTCGGCGCGTCGGCGGCGGACGACTCGGGGCAGGTCTTCCTCAACGGCAATCTGATCGCCAACTGCGGCGGGTACAACGCGCCGGCGCCGTTCTCTGCGAACACCGGCTTCCTTCCGACGATCAACACGCTGGACTTTGTGGTCCAAGACATCGGCGGCGCGATCTCGGGCCTGATCGTTCCGGACATCGGCGGGCATGTCGACAAGATCCCCGCGCCGGGGGCCGTCGCCCTGCTCGGCCTTGGCGGGCTGGTCGTGGCCCGTCGTCGCCGGGCCTGAGGCACGCGGCTCTCTGGTTCGAGTCTCTCCCGGTCGGCCACTCTCCCCGATCGGAATCTCTCTGGATCTCTCCGATGACAACCCCGGCGGAAACGGGGTTGTTGTCGTTGTGGCGGCGGGCCGGCGCGGCGGAGGGCGTGGGTCCTGTTGTCGGAGATTCAAGGGAACCCGGCGGTGAAACTTCGCCTCCAAGATGGAGTCCGGCGCGTGGTGCGCTGGCGAAGGAGCGACACATGGCGAATCCGCTGATGAGCCCACGCTGGTCACCCTATGTCGTGGGGATCGGGATCGGCGTGCTGAGCTGGGCGACGTTTTACTTCATGGGAAAGGCGCTTGGGACCAGCACGTCCTTCGTCGGGGCGGCGGAGGCTGGCCTGTGCACCATTGCACCGGAGCATGTGGAGCAGAACGCGTATTTCCTCAAGGAGTACGGCTCCAAGGCCGCGGACGGCGCCAAGGCGTTCAAGCCGATCTTCGACTGGCAGATGGCGTTGGACGTGGCGCTGGTGATCGGCGCGATGCTGGCGGCGTGGCTTGGAGGATCGCTGAAGGGCGAGAGCGTGCCGTCGCTGTGGCGGGAGCAGTTTGGTCCATCGGTGGCCAAACGGTACGCCGCGGCGTTTGTGGGCGGAGCGATCCTGCTCTTCGGGGCGCGCATGGCGGGCGGCTGCACGAGCGGGCACGGCATTTCGGGCGGGCTGCAACTGGCGGTCTCGAGCTGGGTGTTCTTCGTCGCGATGTTCGCCAGCGGAGTGGGGACGGCGTTGCTGCTGTTCGGTCGGGGCGGACGCGGGGAGGTGGCGAATGCTTAGTCCGTTCTTTGCGGACCCCAAGACGCTCGCGCTGGGCGCGGCGACGGGGCTCGTCTTCGGGTTCCTGCTCCAGAAGGGGGGCGTCACGCGCTACAACGTGATCGTCAACCAATTCCGCTTCAAGGATTTCACGGTCCTCAAGACAATGCTGACGGCGATCGTGGTGGGCTCGATCGGCATTTACGCCATGCTGCAATTCGGGCTCATCAAGGGGCTCTCGGTCAAGCCCGCGGAACTGGCGATGAACGCCGCCGGCGGGCTCATCTTCGGCGTGGGCATGGTGCTGCTGGGCTACTGCCCGGGCACGGCGCTGGCGGCGATCGGGCAGGGATCGCGCGACGCAATCGTCGGGGTGCTGGGCGCGATTGTCGGCGCGGCGGTGTACGCGGAGGCCTATCCCGCGATCGCCCGGTCGGTCGAGCCCATCGCCAAGTATGGAAAGATCACGTTCCCGGAGATCATGGGCGTTTCGCCGTGGATCGTGATCGGCGGGCTTGCGGTGATCGCGATGACTGTGTTCGTCTTGATCGGGAAGCGCGACGGCAAGGCGGCGCTGGCGGCGTGAATCCGCGCCCCGAAGGCTATTCGGCGGGCGGGGTCGGTCTCTTGCCGCGGGAGAGAAGCAGCGTGCGCTGCTCGAGGGCGGCCGGTTCGTTGAACTGGTCGCCCAGCGAGGCGCGGTGGAGGCGGATCTGCCCGAGCATGTTGCCCCCGATGTGCCGGTTGAAGTGGCGCAGGTCCCAGATGACGGTGGTGCCTACGGAATTGGTGGCGGCGAGGCGCCGCCCGGGCTGATCGAAGTCCATGGCCCAGGCTTCCCAACCGTCAAGGGCGTCGAGGGTGAGCACGGGGGTGTTCTGGGGGAGGGAGAGGTCCCAGAGCATGATGCGGCCGTCCGCGCCGGCGGAGGCGAGGATGTCGGGCTCGCGCGGGCGGAAAGCAAGAGCGGTGACCAGGCCGCGATGGCCTTCGAGGCGACGGATGATCTTCCCGGAGGAGACATCCCAGACATAGATGGCGCGGTTCCAGTTGCCGCTGAGCACTTTCGTGCCATCCGCGGTGAAGCGGATGGTCCAGGGGCAGGAATTGTTCGGGGACTCGCACTCGCGGACCAATTTTCCTGTGGCGGCGTCGTAGAGGCAGAGGAGATTTCGTCGCGTGGTGGTGGCGATGAGCGATCCGTCCGGGCTGAAAGCGGCGGCGAGGGGCTCAAAGCGATCGGAGGGGATGCTGAAGGCGACCTTGCCGCTGGGAACCTCGACGACCTTGAAGGTGGAGTCGATCGCGGAGAGGACGATGCGCGTTCCGTCGGGCGAAAAGCCGATCCCGTCGTTGGTGATCATGTGATAGCGCGGAAACTCCGCGATGGTGCGTCGGCGTTCGAGGTCGAGGAAAAGAAGCCAACCATCGGCGGCGGCGGCGGCGGCGGCGGCGGCGAGCGGGGCGGTCGGCGAAACCGAGATGGAACGAATGCGGCGCGGGGCGCGACCGAGGGTCGTTATGACGTTGCCCTCGGGGTCCGAGAGCAATCGCACGCCGCCGTCCTGGTCACCCGAGACGAGCTTGCCATCGGGGAGGAAGCGAACGAGCGTGCGCGACTTGTCGGCGACCTCGATGCGTGAGCGGCCGGACAACGGGTCGAGATCCCAGGCGCGGAGTACCGTGGCGAGGTTGGTCCATGCGGTGCGCCCGTCGGGAGAGATGATGAGATCGCGTGCTCCGGCGGAGAGCGAGTAGGCGGTCTCGATTCGGCGCGTCTCGACGTTCCAGACCTGGAGGTACCACCAGCCGATGTTGAGGAATCGCTTGCCGTCGGGGGTAAAACGCCCGTCATTGACGGTGCCGTTGGGGGCGTCGAGGGTTGCGAGAAGTGTGCCGGTGGCGGGGTCGAAAAAGCGGCTGACGCGAGCGATGCCCGAAACGGCGAGGATGGACCCATCGGGGCTGAAATCGAGGCGCGGGCTCGGTTCGTCGGGAACCGGGAACTCGAGCCTTGTCTCGAGCGTGTCTGCGGAGACGATGCGAATGCGCTGGTCGCCCGAACCGATGGCAAACTCGCGTGCCACGGCGTTGGCGGCGATGCCGCGGATGCGGACGACGCGGACCGCGTTGGTGGGAGGAAGCGAGGCGATGGGCGTGCGGCCTTCGGACGTTTCCAGCACGCCGGTTCTTGAATCGAAGAGCAAGAGCGAGCCGTCGGCGCACGAGGCGAGCAGCCGGTCTCCTGTGGAGCTGAAAACCATGTCGGTGAACGCGCTCCCCTCGGCGCGCAGCACGATGGACGCCTCGGCGCCCGCGGTGTGTGTGATCCAAATGCGTCCCTTGTTGTCGCCGAGCGCCAGGCGTCCGTCGGGATGAAAGGCCAGCGCTTGCGTTACGCCGCCAGCGCCCCTGATCTCCGCGATGCGTTCGAGGGTTGAGGTGTCCCAGACGGTGGCGGCGGGTTCGCTCCCGCTGGCGGCGAGGAGGTGCCCGTGGGGATGGAGAGCGCTGCGGACGATGGTGCCGGTCGCGGGCTCGATCGTCGCCAGGCAACGGGCGTTTGAGTACAGCTCCCACAGGGCGTAGAAGGTCTGGCGCGAATCCAGCGAGCGCAGATGCTCGGGCCAGAGGAGGGCTTCGGCGCCGGCGAGATTTCCTGAGACGCCGAGCAGACGGCCTCGTTCGATATTGCTGTAGGCGAGTTGGGTGCGGAGGCCGGCGGCAGCGTTGTCGGCGCGGTCCTTCTCACGCGTCGCGACGGCGAGGGCGTCCTGGGCCGACTTCTTGGCGAACGATTCGGATTCCGCGAGCACGGCGTTCTCGCGTGCCTGGTTGTTCGCGTAGAGCGCAAATCCGATGAGCGCGAAGAGGAACATGATGGCGGCCGCCACCGCGCCCCGGTAGCGGTTGAGCTGGGTGCGCAGGACATAAAGCGCGGAATCCTGGCGTGCGGCGATGGGCCGGCCTTCGAGATAGGCGCGGAGGTCGGCGGCCAGTTCCGCGGCGCTCTGATAGCGGCGATCCTTCTCCTTGGAGAGCGACTTGCCGACGATGGTCTCGACGTCGCCGCGCAGCGTGCGGTCGATGGTGCTGAGTCGGAGGGGGGCCTCGTCCCGGATCACGCGGGCGGCGTCGGGGAGGGATCGCCCGCGGAACTCGTGCGGGAGCCGGGCGGTGAGGAGTTCATAGAGCACGACGCCCATGGAGTAGACGTCGGAGCGGGTGTCGATGTCGTTGGTGTCGCCGGCGATCTGCTCGGGGCTCATATAGGGGAGCGTGCCGATGATCTGGCCGACGCTGGTCTGCATGGTGGTGACGCCGACATCGCGGTCGGTGGTGCGGGCCACGCCGAAATCGAGGATCTTGGTCTGGCCGGCGTCGTCGGCCAGGATGTTGGCGGGCTTGAGGTCGCGGTGGATGACGCCGCACATGTGGGCGTGGTGGAGCGCGTCGCACACCTGGGCGGCGAGGGCAAGGCGTTCGCGGGTGCCGAGCTTTCGCTCCTCGGCGTGCTTGGTAATCGCCTTGCCGCGGACCAGTTCCATCGCGATGTATGGGTGGGGCGTGCCGCTCTGTGGGTCCTTGAAAGTGCCGGCCTCGTAGACCTGAGCGATGCCGGGGTGCTGGAGCTTGCCGAGCAATTCGGCCTCGAACTCGAAGCGGCGCACAAGACGATCGGAGCCGACGCCGCGGCGCATGACCTTGAGGGCGACGGTGCGGCGCGGACGCTCCTGCTCGGCGAGGTACACCACGCCCATGCCCCCCTGGCCCAGCACGCCCTGAACGGTGTAGTTGCCCAGACGGCGGTCGGGGGGGAGCAGGAGCTCGTCGCCCTTGAGCGCGGTCGCGCCGATCTGGGTGAGCAGGCTGAGCCCTGGGGCCGCCTTGGAATCCATGAACGACGAGCCGCCGGGCTGATCGATCTCGCCCTGGTATTCGAGGAGCGAGAGGACTTCGCGGCGGAGTTCAGCGTCGCCGGCGCAGCATGTGTCGACGTGCGCGAGGCGATCGCCCGCGGGCAACTCGAGGGAGGCCAGAAAGATTTCTTCGACGCGAGCCTGCCGCTCCGGGGTCACGCGGAGGTTCCCTCCGTGCCGCCGGCGCGATCCTCGGCGATGGAGCGGCGGAGCCACGCGCGGGCGAAGGTCCAATCGTTCTTGACGGTGGCCGGAGAGATTTCCAGCGCCGACGCGGTGTCCTCGATCGAGAGCCCCGCGAAGTAGCGAAGCATCACGACGCGATACTTGCGTTCGTCGGCTTTTTCCAGCTTTTTGAGCGCCTCGTCGAGATCGAGGATTTCCTCGCCCTCGGGCTCGACGGCGAGCGCGTCGAGCTCGATCGCGGCGCGTTTGACCTCGCCGCCGTGGCGGACGCGGCCTTTCTGTCGGGCGCGATCAACGAGGATGCGTCGCATCGCCAGGGCCGCCGCGCCGAAGAAGTGCCCGCGGCTCTGCCAGCGGATCTCTCGCCCGCCGGCGGTCTGACCGAGCAGCCGCATGTAGGCTTCGTGGACGAGCGCGGTTGGTTGGAGGGTGTAGCCGGCGCCGCCGCCCGGTTCGCGGGCCAAACGGGCCGAGGCGAGGCGGCGCAGTTCCTCGTACACGAGCGGGAGCAATTGCTCGCTGGCGTGCTTGTCGCCCGCGACGGCGGCTTCGATCAGCACGGTCACATCGTTTGATGCCAGAGGGTCCAAGCCAAGGCTCCCGGGCGCGCGCCCACATCCGCGTCGCACGGAGTTTAGCGGGAAAGCCCACGGGCGCAAAGACCCGACGGGCGGATTGGTTCGCGGGGCGATCGGCGAGGGGGGCCCGAGAACCCGGCGCGGGCTACGGATTCATCGCGACCCGGAGGGCGGCCAGCAGTCGATCGATCTGGGCGTGAGAGTGGTGTGCCGTCACCGTGATGCGGAAGAATCGCGGATGGGCCGTGCCGGGGTATTCGATCACCGGCGCCAGCAGCCCCTGGTCGAAAAGGCGTGACTGCACCACGTCCATGCGGGATTCGGGCTCGAGGGCAAAGGTAAAGATCGGTACGCGGTCGCCCGGGATCGAAAGGCCGAGAGCGATCAAGCCCGCCCGCATCTGGTCCGTGTTGGCCCGAAGTCGATCGATCAGCGACGGCTCTCGTTCCAGCACGCGCAGCGCCGCTCGAGCGGCTAGAGCGATTGGCGGCGGGACCGGCGTCGTGCCGCGATAGACGCCCGACTCCTGCTGGACTCGCTGGATTCGACCCTTCGGCCCGAGGATCGCGCCTCCATAGCAGCCCAACCCCTTGCCGAGCGTGGTAGTCACGCACACGCGATCGTCGGAGACGCCGAAGTGCCGGCAGGTGCCACGGCCGCCGGGACCCATGACGCACAGGCCATGGCAGTCATCCACCACCAACAGGCCATGGCTGGGCAGGGCGTTGAGCAACCGGTCGACGGGCGCGACCGATCCGTCTGCGGCGAACACGCCGTCGGTGTAGATCACGACGCCGCGATCGGAATGCTGCGCCACCAGTTCCGCGGCCTTGGCGGCGTTGAGATGCTCGAAAGGGATCACCGAAAGTCCGGCCGCCGTCAGAGCGTGCGTCACGCTCCGGTGGCTCCGGGCGTCGACGATGGCGACCGCAAACTCCTCCGTCAGCGTCTGGGCCAACGCCATGTTGGCGGTGTACCCCTCCGGAGTCAGGATCGCGGACTCGAAGCCCATGAACGCCGCGAGCTCCCGCTCGAGGGCCTCGTGGGTTGTGGTATTGCCGGTGGTCTCGCGCGACGCGGTGGTGGAGAGCCCGAGCACCTCGACCGACTCGCGCAGCGCCATCCGCACATCGGGATGGTGGGCAAGGCCGACGTAGTTGCACCCGCCGAACGCGAGGAGTTCACGCCCCTCGATGGTGACCGAGGTCGCGGAGCTGGCCTGAATCGGGATCCGTCCCATGGCGCTGGTCCTTGACGTCCTGTCGACACCGATCGATTCGCACACACGCCCGATCGGTTGCCCGCATCATTGTCCTCACCATCGACCATTGTCGAGGCGCGGCATCGAAGGTTCGCTCATCCCGCGGAAAGCACCCGGTCCAGCCGCCCCCCGGCGTGGGCAAGCAGGTGGTTGGCCCGCGCCGCATCGACCCCCAGCTTTCGCATGACGATCGCGGCCTTGACGCTTCCGTCCGCCGCCGACAGCAGCGAAAACGCCTCTTCCCGCGTCGCGCCCGTCGCCATCGAGATGATCCGCGCTGCCCGATCCCGCAGCTTGTCGTTGGTCGCCCGCAATTCGACCATCAGGTTCTCGTACACGCGCCCCGCGCGGATCATCAGCGTCGTCGAAATGGTGTTGAGCGCGAGCTTGGTCGCGGTCCCCGCCTTCATCCGCGTCGACCCCGTAATCACCTCGGGCCCGGTCTTGAGCACGATGAAATGGTCGCAGTGGGGGGGCGGCTCGACATTCACGCACACCAGCATCGCCGTCAGCGGGCGATCCCCCTCGCCCGGCTTGGTCTTGCAGTATTCCAAAGCCCCGTGGACATACGGCGTGGTGCCGCCGGCCGCGATTCCGATCACCGTGTCGTCGCCGGCCAGGTCGAGGGACTCCAACTCCGGCCATGCGCCCTTCGGGTCGTCCTCTTTCCCCTCGCTGGAGCGGCGCAGGGCAGAATCGCCGCCCGCGATGATCCCCACGACCTTGCCCGGGTCGACCTGGAACGTCGGCGGCGCCTCTGATGCATCGAGCACTCCCAGACGCCCCGAGGTCCCGGCCCCGACATAGATGAGACGCCCGCCGCGGAGAAAGCCCGGCTCGATCGCCGCGATCAGCTTGGCGAGCAAGTGGTCGGCCCGCTTCATCGCACGGAACACCTCGCGATCCTCCTCGTGGATCAGGTCGACGCATTCGCGCACCGAGAGCTCGTGCAACCGCATCGTGCTCGGGTTGCGCCGCTCGGTCTGCAGGTGGGCGCGATCGGGAGGCATGTTTGCGTTCGTCATGGGCTCACTCACTTCACGCCGGGAGGCACCACGCCCCCGACACCGGCGCCGGTGACGGTACGCCCGTCACGCGCGGCAGCGTGATCGGAACCCGGTCCTGGCACAACGCGCCGAGCACGGCAAAGCACATCGCTTCGCGCGCCTGCGGCCCGATCCCGAGCGAATCGAGCCTCTCGCACGCCACGCCCGCCGACCGCGAGATCGCGCCCACGAGCGCCGGGTTGTACGCCCCGCCCCCGGCGAGGTAGACCTCGTCGATCCGGCGCGGCTCGGACACACTCGCGAGTGTCCGCCCGATCACCCCGCCGATCGCTTCGCACGCCGTGCGCGCAACGACCCGCGCCGGAACGCCCGACGAATCCGCGACGCACGCCGCCAGTTCATCGCCGCTCCCCAGCGACCGCCCCGCGCGTGCCTGCGACTCCAGCACGCGGCTGAGGTTTGTGAGCAGCTGTTCATTGACGCGCCCCGCGCAGGCCGCACCGCCGTCCCTGTCAAAGGGCGCGTTCAGGCGATCCCTCGCGATCGCGTCAAGCAGCTGGTTGCACGCGCAGATATCAAAGCCGCGCACGCTCTCCGGGCCGAGGCCGGCGGGCAGGATGGTTGCGTTCGCAAAGCCGCCGAGATTGAGCACCGCGCGCGTGCGATCGCTGGATCGGCACAGGACCCAATCCGCAATCGGCGTGATCGGCGCGCCCTGGCCGCCCAGCGCGACATCCATCGCGCGAAGATCGAACACGACCGGGCACCGGAGCCGAGCGGCGATCGGCGCAGGCTGGAGCATCTGCCACGTCCGCCCACGCGACAGAGTCTTGGTGGCACCGCTGTCCGGAGCGGCGCGTGCTCGCGAGGCGGAGGTATCATGCCCAATCGCACATCGCGGCGGCACATGCATCACCGTCTGTCCATGCACGCACACAAGATCGGCCTGTCGCGACCCTAACGCCTCCGCGATCGCCTCCGCGTGCAATTCGCCCAGCGTCCATGCGGCGTCGGACATCTCGCCCGCCGTGTGCCGCCCGCCCGATGCGATGCTCCGAAGCACCGCCCCCAGTTCGCCGAACGCCCTGGAGTGAAGCGCCAACAGCTCGCACCGCATAGAAAGACCCGCGCCCGTGACCCGCACGACCGCGACATCGAGCCCGTCGATGCTCGTTCCCGTCATGCAGCCGGCGACGATCCGCTCCCCCAAGGCGCCGCCGTCAACTCCCGCCGTCGTCCGCGGCACATTCTTCGGCGAAGTTGACCCGCCCGCATCGTTCACGCGTTGCTCCCGAAACGATCGAGAATCTGCTGATAGAAAGCCAGGCTCTGCGACAGGCCGCCCTCGCGCGAGCGGATACGCCACAAGCGAGCGTGCTCGTCCATGATCGCTCGAAGACGTGCTGCCAGACGCACCCGGTCACCCGCGCCCATTCCACCCGCCCGGCGTCGAATCGCCCCTCGTTCCGCCGCGAACGTCGCGACATCCAGCGTGTGGCTCATTTCGTCGCTCGCCAGCGGCGAAATCCCGCCGGGAATCCGCGACGCAAGGCCGCGCAGACGCTCGAGCGTGCCGTCCCACTCGCGCACCTCGCCGACGTGGGTGTCCTCGCCGAGCTTCTTGTGCATATCGATGAAGATCGCGGTCTGGTTGAGCAATCGCGACGGCCTGCCCGGGCGAGAGAGTTCGCCGCAGGTCTCGCGGAGCGGCAGGTCGGCGTCGCCCAGTTCATCGATGTACGCCGCCAGCGTGACGCTCGTATCGCCGAGCGCGTGCAGCGATCGAGCGTTCGGCGTCGCGTCGGGGTTCGACGCGTTCCACGCCGCATGGGCCGCGTGCCCGAGCGCGTTCATCGCTAAGGGCCATTGCTGCTGGTGCCCCGTATCCCCCCAGTCGCACACGAGGAAGCCCGTCGCGCCGTACGCCGCACCCGCCCGCGCCGCGTTGTTGATGTTCTCACGCCGCTCCTTGGTCCGCGACGTGATCGTCCGCCACGTCGACGTGCCCGGGCAAACCCACGCCTCGCGCCCATGCTCGCGCAGCGTCCTTCCCCATTGATCAAAGGGCGATTGCGGTTCATACCCCCACGCCATCGCGATGATCTCCCGCGGCACGCCCGCGATCGACTCCGGGTGCGAGAGCGCGATGTCGCCCCAGAACATCGCGCGCCGCCCGCGTGCTCGAACCAGCGCGTCGATCCGCGACACGAAGTCCAGATACACCGCCGCTCGCCCGCGCGACGCGACCGCGTCCTTCGATCGCCCGAACGCAATGTCGTACGTCTCGTCGCACCCCACATTCACCAAAGACGACGAGAAGCAGGGGAGCAGCTCATCCAGCAGGCCCGCGACGAACCGGTCCGACGCGGGATCGGTCGGGCAGATCGAGTGCGGCCCGTGCCGAGGCCAGATGTCGAACATCCAATCCCCGTGCGTTTCCGCCAGCGGCCCGAACTTCGGCGTGTTCAACCACGCGTGCAGGTGCCCGAAGCAGTTCTGGTTCGCCGAGAGTTCGACCCCAAGCCGAGCGCAATGCTCGTCGAGCCTGCGGATTTCATCGGGGGTCATCGGGCCGCAGCCGCGCCAAACATCCTCCGCGAACGAGTATGCGAACGTGTGCTCGGTGTAGAGTTGGAGATGATTGATCTTGATCGATGCGAGCCGCTCGACCGTCTCGAAGAGGTGCGCCATCGTCGGCACGCGCGTGCGCGAAACGTCGAGCATGACGCCCCGCGTGGCGAACGACGGCTCGTCCTCGATGTGAACGCACGCGAGCCGACGCTGGCCGCCGTCGCGCGGCGCGTTCGCCAGCAATTGCCGGAGCGTGAAGAGCGCGAGTCTCAGGCCGGCCATGTGGTCCGTATCGATGACAATCCCACGAGCGGAGATTGTCAGCGTGTACCGCTGTGAGCCGATCGATCGCCAGCCATCGCCCAGCCCACGCATCAAACCGCACTTCACACGGCAGTCGATCGCCGGCTCGCCGAGGTTCGCCAGGCGAGCCGGTTCGCCAAGGCACGCTTCGGCGATTTCCCGCATCGCCTGATCGCGCACGGGGACGCCACTGCCGAACGCCGATACGCGCACGAATCCTTCGCGTCGTTCGAGGCGACGGGGCGTGGGGAGCAGGACGAACTCGTTATCGCTGACGCTCATGGTTCTCATTCTTGCCGGCGCCGAGTTGGCACACCACAAACGCGACGAGCGTTCCGATCACAAGCTGCCAGGGGAACGCGAATCGCACCTTGATCGCGTCCTGCATTCCAAGCGATGCGGTCCACTTGTCCATGATCTCGCCGCGCAGCGCCAGCACCGTGAAGAAGCCGGCGAAGAGGGCCGCTATCGCGCTCGCCGTGTTTCCTCGCTTCGTGAAAAGCGCCGAGAAGAAGACGCCGAGAAGGCCGGCGTACGCGAAGTTCATGACGGAGAGCACGAAGCCGATGATCGATTGGCCCGAGTGCTCCTTCCAAGGGATGCATACCAGCGCGAAGATGCCGAGCACCGCGCCCCACACCGCGGTCGCAAGGCGGCCCACACGGAGGTAGTGCTTCTCGTCTCGCCCGGCAAACCGCGGTCGGTACACGTCTGAGACAAACGTGCTCGACATGCTGTTGAGCCCGGAGTTGATCCCCGCCGGCCCCGCGGCCATCACCCCCGCGATCAAGAGGCCCGCCGCACCCGACGGCATCTCGCGCATGATGAACCCGAGCAGCACCTCGCTCGACTTCCCGGGCGGCGCACCCGGCGGGTGCGACATCAGATCGGGCCGCTGGTAATACACCCACAGGAACAGCCCGAGCACCATGAACAACGCGACCGTCGGGATCGCGACAAGAATCCCCGTGATCACCGACTTGCTCCCCGCCGCCGCGGACTTGCATGTGAGCATGCGCTGCACGAGGTCCTGGTCCGTGCCGTGGCTCGCCAGCGCGATTAGCACAAATCCAGTCAGGATCGTGAAGATATTCATCTCGTCGGCCCAGTCAAAGCCGCCCGTACCCATCGCGGTGGGGAACAGGGTCAGCTTGCTCGCGCCGCCCGCCCCGCCGTGCGTCAGCGCATCGATGACCTCGCTCCACGGCGCCGAAACACGCGAAGCGAGGATCGCGATCGCCACCACCGCGGCGCCGAGGTACACGCACACCTGCATCACGTCGGTCCAGATCACGCTCGTGATGCCCCCCGCGAGCGTGTAGATGATGCCAAAGAGCATGAACGCGCCGATGGAGATGGCCAGGTGCTCGCTGCTGGTGTCGCCGAACATCGCCATGCAGACGGGGATCGCGCCGATGTAGACCCGCGAACCGCTGGCGAAGACCCGCCCGAACATGTACGCCCAGCTCGCCGCCAGCTTTGCGCCGGGGCCGAATCGCCGCTCCAGCAGCTGATAGGGCGTGGTCACGCCCAGGCGGTAATAGGCCGGGATGAAGAACACCGCGAGCACCACGGCCGCGATCACGCTCCCGAGATTGGTCGAGAGGTAGACAATGCTCCCGGTGTACGCCTGCTCGGGCACGCCGGTGAACGTCGCCGCCGATTGGGCCGTCGCCAGGATCGAGATCGCGACCGCCCACACGGGCACGGAATGATCGCCGACGAAGTAGCCTTCACTGCTGAGACGCTTGCGTTTGGCCCGCCAGGCGAAGAACGCGCCCGAGCCGATCAGGAGCGTGAAGTACGCCGCCAGCACCAGCCAGTCCGCGAGCGCCAACCTGGGCGCACCTGCATCCTGACCGAGCATCGGGCTCAGCGCGGCCAACGGAACATGAGTTGAGTGAGCGGTCTCGAAAACGGGCGGCCTCCTGCCGATGTCGACCAATCGCACGTCTCCGCGTGCGAGCGCACGAGTCTATCGGCAAGCCGGCCCCGATGGGCGTATTCACGTGGGTGGGGGAAACGCGTCGAGCAGAACCGATCTCGCGGGAGAACCGTGAATCGTCGCGGTCGCGATCGCCAAAAAAAGAAAAAGTCGGCTGCGTGTTTCCGCCCGCGGCCGACCGAGATTAGGAGAGAGACAGTCTTTTTCGAGGTTCTTGGCGTTTCCGCCCGTCGCCCCAAGAAAGCCGACTGCGTGTTTCCGCCCGCAGCCGACCGAGATTAGGAGAGAGACAGTTCGTTGAAGGTCGTCGGCGTTTCCGCCGCTGGTCTTCAGAAAAGTCGGCTGCGTGTTTCCGCCCGCGGCCGACCGAGATTAGGAGAGAGACAGTCTTTTTGAGGGCTCCCGGCGTTTCCGCCCGTCACCTTCAGGAAAGCCGACTGCGTGTTTCCGCCCGCAGCCGACCGATTAGGAGAGAGACAAGACACCAGAAACATGCCACAGGTCTGTGCCAATGCCAGGAAAATGACCACTTCGTTTTTGAGATTTGCAGATCGGCCTCCGAACCATCGAAAAGGCAGTTACTTACGATGCGATCGGAGGTCCGAGAAAGTTCTTTGGCAGGGCACAGCGTCCCTGGTGTTTGCCTAAAGTTTGGTACATCTGAGGGCCGCTGGCCCCGAAAGATTGCCCGTGGGAATGGACGCTCACCAACCCGATCCTGACCGTCCCGATCGCATCACGGGAGACTCCCGGCTGGCCAGGGCATGGGCGGTCGCCGCGTCGGCGGCCCGGCGCTATCCGCGGCACCTGGCCCATAGCTTCCAGCAGGGGCTCCGGGGCGCGGTTGGGTCACACCCCATCGGGGTCGCCACCGGCCCACGCCCGGCCTCCGAACGCCTGGCCGCCACCTGGCTTGGCCACGCCGCGGTGCTCCTGAACCTCGACGGCATGACCGTCCTGACCGACCCAGTCTTCTCGGAGCGGATCGGGCTGAAGCTCGGGCCGTGGACGCTCGGCCTGCGCCGCCGCGAGCCCGCGCCCGTCCATGAACTCCCGCCGATCGACCTGATTCTGATCTCGCACTCGCACTTTGACCACCTCGATCGCCCCACGCTCCGACGACTGGTCGATCGCCAGACCCGCGTCATCACCGCCGCCAATACCACGCGGCTCATCCCGCCCGGCTTTGGCGAGGTCATCGAATTGCCCTGGGATCGCGCCACCAATATCAACGGCCTGCGTATCGCCGCCATGAAACCCAAGCACTGGGGCGCGCGGACGGCATGGGATCGCCACCGCGGGTACAACAGCTACGTCATCGAGGGACCACGCGCCCAGGTGCTTTTCGCCGGCGATACCGCCTACACCGACGCGTTCAAAGGCGTGCGCTCCGAGCTTGCGATTTTCGGCATCGGCGCGTACGACCCCTGGATCGCCAACCACGCCAACCCCGAGCAGGTGTGGGACATGTTCCAGCAGATGCCCGGCGAGTTTCTGCTCCCGATCCACCACTCGACCTTCGAACTCAGCGACGAGCCGGCCCATGAACCGATGTCGCGTCTGATTGGGGCCGCGGGCGACGACGCGGCACGCATCGTGGGGGCGTCGTTGGCAAGCCAGTGGAGGATGTAGCGGGGCGGCTTGACCTCAGCGCCGCGACCCCGACACACCGTCGAGTGTTTCCCGGAAATCAAAGCAGCGGCCCGAGCAATTGGGCCGTGTTGTCGAAGAATCGGCTGACGAGGGAGCGTTGCGCCCACTGATCGCGCGAGACCTCGACCGACTTGTCGATGTACGACACCTGAAGGAACCGCAACATGCTGGCCAGGTCGTCGTCGTAGATGAAGAGCGAGACCTCGTAGTTGAGGAAGAAGCTGCGCATGTCAAAGTTCGCGGACATCACCAGCCCGACGCGTCGATCGACGGTCACTGTCTTGCTGTGGAGCAGGCCCGCCGTGAAGTGACGGATGCGCACGCCCGCATCGAGCATTTCTTGATAGTGCGAGCGGCCCGCGGCGCAGACGATCGGGTGGTCGGATTTCTGCGGGAGGACAAGCGTCACCTCCACGCCTCGTCGCGCCGCGACGAGAATGGCGGTCTTGGTCGCCTCGTCGGGCACGAAGTAGGGCGTGGTCATGATGAGTTCGTCGCTGGCGGAGTGGATCGTGGCGATGAGCGCGTGATTGATCGCCAGGGGGTCCATGCCCGGCCCCGTCGGGAGGACATGCACGATCGACGTTCCGTCGTGGCCCTCGGGGTCGAGCGACAGGAGTTCCGAGAGCTGCTTGTCAACCTCGGTGACTTCATCCTCGCTGTCGAGGAGCCAGTCGGAGAGGAACGCCGTCTGGAGCGCCCGCACCGACGGGCCGCGAAGGCGGACGGTGGCGTCGACGTAGAAGCCGACCTTGTCGGACTTTCGTTGCTTGAAACCGGGCTCGATGAGGTTGTGGCTTCCGGCGTAGGCGACTCGCCCGTCGATCACGGCGACCTTGCGGTGGTTCCGAAGGTCAACTCGGGCAAAGAGCAGGCGGAGCGGGTTGACGGGAAGGGCCTCGACGACCTCGACGCCGGCGTGGGCCAACCGCTCCCACGTCGCGCTCCCGACGAAGTCGAGGCTGCCGACGGCGTCGACGAGCACGCGGCACTTCACGCCGCGCCTGGCGGCGCGAACCAGCGCGTCGGCCACGTCGCCGGCGCGCCCCGCCTCTCCCCAGATGTAGTAGAGCATGTGGCAGGTGCGTCGCGCTCCGTTGATATCGTCCACAAGCCGGTTCACGAGCTGGTCCCACTCGCTCAGGATTTCGACGCTGTTGCCCGAGAGCGGGGGCGTGCCGCTGGAGAGTGAGCACAGCGACGCGATGTGCTCGTAGGGCGTCATCGATTCGGGGAAGGTCTGCGTGCCGCGCGTCCAGAGCGGCGCGGCGTGGGCCATGATCTCGGCCGCCAGTTTCTGCGCCCGTGCGGCCCGGCGCGAGCCCAGGCGGTTCTCGCCGACGAGCGCATAGACCACCCAGCCGACGACCGGGAGGAGCAGCAGCACCAGCAGCCACGCGAGCGTGGTGGGAACGGGCGTTCGCCGCAGGATGACGCGGAGCGCCAGCGCGATGCGGACGAGCCAATCGAGCCCGAAGAGAGTCCACGAGATCCAAGCGTAATCGCCCAAGCGAGCCTCCGGGGCGTCCGCGATCTCGCCGGCGCCGCGATCAGTTGAGCTTCAGGATCGAGTTTCCGGCGTGCGAAAGCAGTTGGACGTGGTACGTGCCGTTCTTCAGCACGCCAGAAACCTGGCCCGGATCGCGGTAGAGCCAGCCGAGGCGGGTCTTTCCGGCGAGCACCCGCACCTGTCCCTTGTCGGCCTTGCCCTCAAAGGCAAGGTCGGAATCACCGCCGCACATGAGCTCGACGTCACCCACGCTTGACTCAAGGCGGATCGGGCCCGAGACCGCTCCCGCGGTCGTCACGTCGACCCGACCGGCCAGATTCGACCAGCGGCCTTGAACCGCGTCGTTCTTGATGTCCACCGCGCCGGTGACGCCTTTGACGATCACATTTCCGCCGCCATTGACCACGCGCACACCCGCGCACGAAGGCACGCGAATCCGAATGTCGACGGCCCGGGGAAAATCAGGGTTGCGGACCGAGATCACGCTGAGGACCGTGCCCCCCTCCATGACCTTGCGCGACGCGCCGACCCACGGCCCGACCTTTCCGGTCTTGTCCGGCTCATTGGGGGCGGAGGCCTGATCGAAAGCAAAGGCCTCGACGATCGGCTCCGAGAGCTTGGGATCGACCTCGATCTTGACGTCGCCAGCGTGGTTGTCGACGTCGACGGCGAGCGGGCCGGAGCTGGCGAGCGAGGAGCCCGAAATCTCGACCCGGCTGGCCCGGGGTTGCGAGGAGCAGCCCGAGAGGGCGAGGGTGAGGGTGGCAAGGATCGAGAATCCAACGGCGGAACGGATCATCAGAATACTCCCCAGGGCGGTCAGAGCGGCCGCCGGTCGAGCAATGTATCGGCCCGATCGGGTTCCGTCCTCCGCAGAGTTGGCAAAGGCCCAAACGGGGCCTTGACGGGGGAGGGTCGGCTTTGCCTATCATAAAGATCGGCTCGCGCGCCGGACGGTCGGCGTGTGGGTCGCGGCGGGCACGCGGTCGGACTCTTCCGTCAAGCCCGCTGGACGTGCTGGCTCTCCAAACTCGCCGGCGGCCTGCCGTCGGTCGGATGGTGAATTGATCGTGTCGACGCGGAATCTGTCCATTTCGAGGAACACAGAGAGCGGCGGGTTGTCGCATCACGCGACGCCCGACGCGCGACGATGTTGAGGTGTTCGAGGCGCGGCACGGTGAATCGGCAAGTCCAGCGGGGCGGTTGATGGGGTTCGGGCGCGTGCCATGAACGCCGCGCGGTCTCATTGACGAGGCCGACGCGGGGGAGGCATGGGCATGGACAACGCGCAGCTGATTCTCGCGGCGATGGAGCCGCTCGAGATCGCGCTCATCGTGATCGGTGTTCTGGTGGGAGCCGTGGTGGGGGCGATCGGGTATCGCGCGATCGCGGCCCGCAAGCTTGCGGAAGCGGAGGCCAGGGCAAAAGAGATCGTGGCGAGGGCGGAGCGGGACGCCGCCGCCGCCGCGGAGAAGACCAGGATCGACGCCGAGAAGTCGCTCCTGGAGCGCAAGGCCAAGCTGGATTCGGAGCTCGAGGCGGCCCGCAACGAGGTGCGGGAAGCCGAGCGTCGCATCGCCAAGCGGGAAGACCTCTTCGACCGCAAAGAAGAGTCGATCGCCCAACGCGAGGCGAACATGAATCGCCAGGCGGACGCGATCCGCGCCCGCGAGGAAAAGGCCGCGGGGCGCGAGGTTGAACTCGAGCGGGTGATCGGCGAGCAGACGCAGAAGCTGCACCAGATCACGAACCTGGGGAAGGACCAGGCGCGGGAGATGCTGCTGGAGCGGGTGGCCAACGAGTGCCGCCAGGAGGCCGCCAAGGTTGCCCGAAAGATCGTTGAGGACGCCGAGCACGACGCCAAGGAGAAGGCCCGCGAGATCACGATCATGGCCGTGCAGCGCTACGCGGGCGAGCACGCGTCGGACGGCACGGTCCGCACGGTTGAGATTCCGTCCGACGACATGAAGGGCCGGATCATCGGTCGCGAGGGGCGGAACATCCGCGCGATCGAAAAGGCGACGGGAGTCGACATCATCGTCGACGACACGCCGGGCGTCATTGTGGTGTCCTGCTTCGACAAGGTGCGACAGGCGGTCGCCGTCGAGGCGATGCGTCGCCTGATCCAGGACGGGCGCATGCACCCCTCTCGCATCGAAGAAGTGGTCGAGAAGGTCCGGGCCGAGGTCAACGAGTCCATCCTCCGCTACGGCAAGGAAGCGGCACTCGAGGTCAACCTCCGCGGCCTGCACCCCAAGATCATCGAGGCGATGGGCAAGCTCCACTATCGCACCAGCTACGGGCAGAACGTGCTGCGCCACTCGATCGAAGTGGGGTACCTCTGCCAGATCATCGCCGATCAGCTCGGGCTCGACGGCACGCTCGCACGCCGCTGCGGTTTCCTCCACGACATCGGCAAGGCGATGGACCACGAGATGGAGGGCGGACATCCCAAGATCGGCATGGATTTCGCCAAGCAGTTCGGCGAGAAAGAGGCCGTGCTCAACGCCATCGGTGGGCACCACGGCGATATCCCGTCGACGACCTTCTACACGCCGATCGTAATGGCCGCCGACGCGGTTTCCTCTGCTCGACCCGGCGCCCGTCGCGAGAGCATGGAGAAGTATGTCCAGCGGCTCACCGAGCTGCAGGACATCGCGCTGGGCTATCCGGGCGTGGAAGAGGCCTACGCGATCCAGGCCGGGCGCGAGGTGCGCGTGATGGTTGATGCCTCCAAGGTCGGCGACGACGAGGCCTACCTCATCGCCCACAACATCGCCAAGCGAGTCAGCGAGGAGATGACCTTCCCGGGCGAGATCCGCGTGACGGTCCTTCGGGAGACGCGAGCGATCGAGTACGCGAGGTAATCAGCGGGCCTGTCCTCGCCGTGCATTCCACGACCAATCGAGCGTGCGATCGAAGACCGTGACCTGCGCCGATTGCAGGAATTTGCGGGCCAGCCGCTCCATCGCGATCCGCTCCTCGCGCAGCCTCACACGCTCGCGCGCCAGCTCTTCCGCGTCCGCGGGCGGCGTGACGGCCGCCACGGAACCCTCGCCCAAGAGCAGTGCGTAGCCGTTTTCCAGGCGGAGAATGGGCGACAGTTCGCCCGGCGCGAGCTTGGTCATCGCCTGACGCACGCTCAAGGCGTAGTTCGGGTCGGCCGCGCTCAGGGGCTCGATCTCCCCGCCGCGCGAGGCCGAGGGATCGAACGAAATCAGCGCCGCTTCTTCCGCGAACCGCTTTGAGCGTTCGCTCGCCGCGGCGGCATCGAGGCGAGCGCGGGCCGTGATCGCGTCGGATTCGTTGGGCGTGACGATGATCCGCACGCGGGTGCGTGCCCCATACTTCAGATCGATCTCGCTCCGAACGTCCGCGTCGCCGATCTGCACTTCGTCGCGAACGAGCCTGCGCAGGCCCGCGTTCCGTTCGATCAACGCCTTGAACCGCGACGGCCCGAGCCCTCGCGCCTGCTGCACGCGCCGCATCGCCACCGCAAGCTCCGCGTCGCTCAGTTTGTGGTCGGTCGCGACCGCCATGTTCCTGCGCTCAGCGTCGATGTCGCCCGCTTCGAGCTTCAAGCCGCGCGAGGCGAGTTCCTTCTCGACCTGCCGCGACACGACGAACTCTTCCAGCACCGTGCCGCCCGCGAGCTCCGACATCCACGCGGAGAGATCATCCGCGTACACGGCCTCTCCCGCGACCGTCGCGATGGGGCGGTCATCACCCTTCGCCTGACCTGCGTTGCTCGCATGGGTAGAAGCGGGGGGTTCATTCTCCTGGTCGTTGAGCCGGAAATCGCGGCTCTCTCCGCAGGCCGAAAGCAGGGGAACCCCCGCCATGACCAGGCACCCGGCGAAAAGTCGCGCCGAACCAAACTTCATGCAAACCTCCGAGGTCGGGATCAACCGATGCAGATTCTGAGCGTATCGGTAGTCTCTGGTGTCCGCCGGGGGTGCCCCGGCGAGCGAACAGTGCCCGTGGTTTAGGGGTGCGGTCATGAGCGATGACCAAGGCGACGCAATCGAATCGACATCATCCACCGCCGTCTCGGATCCCGGATCGCCCGTGAAGTCAGAGCCCGCCGCGGCCTTGTGCCCGTATTGCGGCTCGATCACCCCGACCGGTGCGCGATGCTCGCAGTGCCGGGGGCTGCTTGATCCGCTCTCGCGTCAGGCGACGACGAACACGATGGGACCATGGTTCATCCGCGACGAAGCCCAGCCCTTCAGGCCGGGCTGCTCCTATCACACGCTGGTCTCGCTGGTACAGCGCGGCAAAGTCACGCGCACGACGATCATCCGTGGGCCGTCCACACGCCAGTTCTGGATGTTCGCGGGCAAGGTGCCGGGCGTGGCGCATCTCTTGGGCGTGTGCCACAGCTGTCAGGAAGAGTCGCACGCGGATGACTTTGCGTGCAACAACTGCGGCGCGGTCTTCACGGCCGAGGAAGACCGCCAGCGTCTCGGGCTTGGCCCGCAGATGGAAGTGCCCGGACAGCCATTGCCTGATTCCAGGCCGCCGGCCAAGGAAGTCGTTGCACGCGCGGCGAGCGTGGCCGGGTCGGTGGCGGGGCCTGAATCCCGCACCCTTCGCAGCTCCACCGCGATGAGCGCGATCATGGACGACCCCGCCCTTTGGGACGCGCGACCCAGGAAGTCTTCAGGGGTTTTGGTGGGGGGGGTCATCCTTTCGATCGCCGTCCTGGCGGCGGCGGGATTCGCCGTCAAGACATGGGTCGAAGCAAATCAGCCGGCCGATTCGCCAACGCCTGATGTCCAGAACGCCCCTGCCGCCTCGCCCGCCCAACCGGTTCCCCTCAGCAAGCCTCCCTCCGCGGACTCATCCACGCCTTCCGACGACCCGCCCCCCAATATCTCCCCGGAATCCCCACCGGTCCGACCAATTTCACCCCCCGCCGGACCCAACGCCGACCTAGCCACGACCTTGCCGATCTCGTGGGTTGTCGAATGGCGATCCGTCCGCGGCCTGCCGTGATGAAGTTCGCGCTTCCCACCAAAGCTTGGCACCGAACATCAGCGTCCCCAAATGAGAATCTTCGACACCGGAATCGCCCCTGAACTCCTCCCATTGGCAGCGGACCTGTTCTTCGAGTACGCCGGGAGCCTGCCCTTCAGCCTCGAGTACCAGGGATTCTCCGACGAACTCGCCTCCCTACCGGGCAAATACGCCGCGCCCGCGGGGGCGATTCTTCTTGCGATGGATGGCGAGCGTGCCCTCGGATGCATCGCCATTCGCCCTCATGCGGGCGACGAGTGCGAGATCAAACGCTTTTATGTAAGACCGGCGGCCCGCGGGTGCGGCATCGGCCACCGCCTCTTGTCAGCCGCCGTTGTGCGGGCAAGAGACATCGGCTATGCATCCATCTGCCTCGATTCGTCCGCCGACATGCTCGCGGCCCGCCGGACCTACGAGGCGGCAGGCTTCAAGACCTGCGAGCGGTACAACGACGACCCGGACCCGACGACGGTGTACTTTCGCCTGCGGTTAGGAACCCACTAGCGCAAGGCGAGCGAACGGCGACTCGCCGGGTCTGGCGAGGTCTGGTCATTCAGACTGGAACAGTCCAGTGTGAGTCTGTTCTACATAACATGTATTCTCGGACGTTCCAGAGAGCGGACTTCGCAACGTGCAGGAGTATGGTCTCTCGTCCGGCTTCTTGGCAACCCTCCCGTACGATGGCGACCTATGAACGTCACGCCGTCCGAGAAGGCCGTTGATCTCTCCGGTTCGCCGCTCCCGATCGACCGGGTTGTCTGCGTCGCGAGATCGGTCGCGCATGTCCGCCTCGCGCCCGAGGCGAAGAGACGCATCCAAGACGCGCGCGGCGTGGTTGATCGCGCCACAACCGACGGCCTGCCGCACTACGGCGTCAACACCGGCTTTGGCTCGCTGGCCCGCAAACGCATCGACGCCAGCGACCTCCGTGAGTTGCAGCGGAACCTCGTCCGATCTCACGCCGCCGGGATCGGAACCCCCCTACCAAGCGAAAGCGTGCGCGCGATGATGCTGCTCACGGCGGCCTCGCTCGCTCGCGGGCATTCGGGCGTGCGTGTCGAAGTCGTTGAGTGCCTTGTGGCGATGCTCAACGCGGGGATCACGCCCGTCGTGCCATCCGTGGGCTCCGTCGGAGCCTCGGGTGACCTTGCCCCCCTGTCGCACGTCGCGCTGGCCCTGATCGGCGAAGGCGAAGTGATCGTGGACGGCCGAGCCCAGCCGGCGGGCGCGGCGATACGATCCCGGGGCATCGAGCCCGTCACGCTCGAAGCCAAGGAGGGCCTGGCGCTCATCAACGGCACGCATCTCATGGCCGCGCAGGGAGCCCTTGCGTGCCATGACTTCGAGATGCTCTTCCGCGCCGCGCTCGTCGCGGGCGCGATGTCGATCGACGCCTGCCGCGCGACGGACGCGTTTCTCGATCCCCGGGTTCACGAGGTTCGCCGCCAGCCCGGGCAGGCACTCGTCGCGAGGGAACTCACGCGTCTGATGCACGGGAGCGAGATCGTTCGCTCGCACATAGAGAACGATCCTCGCGTGCAGGACCCCTACTCGCTCCGCTGCATGCCGCCGGTGCTGGGCGGGGCATGGGACGCGTTCCAGCACGTCAAGGGCGTGATCGAGCGAGAGCTCGGCGCGGTGACCGACAACCCGCTGGTCTTCGCCGAACCCGACGCAATCATCTCCGCCGGCAACTTCCACGGCATGCCCCTGGCGATCCCGCTCGACCTGCTCTCGATCGCGGTCTCGCATGTCGCGGGCATCAGCGAGCGCCGCACGTATCTCATGCTCGCAGCGACCGATCCCGAGGCACACCTGACGGCGTATCTCTCGCCCAAGCCCGGTTTGCACAGCGGTTTGATGATCGCGCAGTACACCGCGGCCGCGGCGTGCAACGAGATCATCGGGCTCGCGACGCCCGCCAGCGTGTCGAACATCCCGACCAGCGCGGGCACGGAGGATTACAACTCCTTCGGGCCGCGAGCCGCCGCCAAGGCGAGGCGCGCGATCGAACTGGCTGAGCATGTGGTGGCGATCGAATTGCTGTGCGCCGCGCAGGGCATCGAACTGCACCGCCCGCTCAAGGCGGGCACGGCCGTCGAGCACGCGATCGCGCGCATCCGCAAGGAAGTCCCGCCTCTGGCGTTTGATCGCTCCCCCACCGCCGATATCAACGCAATCGTGGCGATGATCCGAGTTGGCGAATTGGGCTGATCGCACTGGGTGCCCCGGCGGTCCTTGCCGATGTCCTTCCCTGAATTGACGAGAAGGCCACGCGATCGCTCGCGTACTGGCTCTATCTCACTCGCTCGCCTCTTGTACCGCCCCCACGGACCTCATACGCTCATCCAGTCGACTCGTGCTTCCCCTTCCGCCGGGAGCCTGCCATGGCAACCCTCCAATCGCCCAAGCGTTCCGCCCCCCGTTCCGCGGCCACGAATTCGCCCGCTCGCGTCGTGCGTGCGCCGCGCGGCTCGACCCGCGTGTGCAAGACCTGGCAGGCCGAGGCCGCCATGCGCATGCTCATGAACAACCTCGACCCCGAGGTCGCGGAACGCCCCGAGGACCTGATCGTTTACGGCGGTCGCGGTCAGGCCGCCCGCTCGTGGGAAGCGTTCGACGCGATCATCGAAACACTCATGCGTCTCGAACCCGACGAGACCCTGCTCGTTCAATCCGGCAAGCCGGTGGGTGTCGTGCGCACGCACGCCGACGCGCCGCGCGTGCTCATCGCCAATTCCAACCTCGTGCCACACTGGGCGACGCAGAAGCACTTCGACGACCTGGCCGCCAAGGGCCTGATCATGTTCGGGCAGATGACCGCGGGCTCGTGGATCTACATCGGCACGCAGGGGATTCTTCAGGGGACCTACGAGACCTTCGCCGAGTGCGGGCGTTCCAAGTTCGGCGGCTCTCTCGCCGGGCGCCTGTGCGTCACCGCGGGCTGCGGCGGGATGGGCGGCGCGCAGCCGCTGGCGATCACACTCTGCGGCGGAACATGCCTCATCGCCGATGTCGATTACTCGCGCCTCGATCGCCGCCACAAGGATCGATACCTCGACGAAATCTCCACGAGCATCGACGACGCGATCGCGCGAGCTCTCGACGCCGCCAGGGAGCGCCGGGCGGTCAGCATCGGCGTCCACTGCAACGCCGTCGAATTGCTCGAAACCATGATCGAGCGGAACATCACCCCCGACGTGCTCACCGATCAGACCAGCGCCCACGACCCGCTCAACGGGTACGTCCCGATCGAGTTCTGCTTTGACGAGGCCAACCGCGTCCGCAAGGCCGACCCGTCCCACTACGTCGACATGAGCATGGCGTCGATGGAACGCCACGTCCGGGCGATGGTGACGCTGCAATCGCGCGGCGCGGTCACCTTCGACTACGGCAACAACATCCGTCAGCGTGCGTTCGACCGCGGGTTCAAGGATGCGTTCGCGTTCCCGGGCTTCGTGCCCGCGTTCATCAGGCCGCAATTCTGCGAAGGACGCGGGCCGTTCCGCTGGGCGGCGCTGTCGGGCGATCCGCGCGACATCTACGTGACCGATCACGAAGTCCTGAAGCTCTTCCCCCAGCATGAGGGCCTGCGTCGCTGGGTGCTGTCGTGCCACGCGAACCCGGACGCCCTGCTCAAGGGCGATTTCGAACATTGCGCGCCGCGCTTCGGTTTCCAGGGTCTGCCCGCACGCATCTGCTGGCTCGGCTACGGCGAACGCCACAAGGCCGGCCTGCTGTTCAACGAGCTCGTCGCCGCGGGCCGGGTCCGCGCCCCTATCGTGATCGGACGCGACCACCTCGACTGCGGCAGCGTCGCCAGCCCGAACCGCGAGACCGAGTCCATGCTCGATGGCAGCGACGCCATCAGCGACTGGGCCCTGCTCAATTTCGGCGTGAACATCGCCAGCGGCGCCTCGTGGGTCAGCTTCCACCACGGCGGCGGCGTGGGCATCGGCTTCAGCCAGCACGCCGGGCAGGTCGTTGTCGCCGACGGGACGCGCGACGCGGCCGCCCGCATCGAGCGGATCCTCACCAACGACCCCGCCATGGGCGTCTTCCGCCACGCCGACGCGGGCTACGACAGCGCCAATCGCTGCGCCCGTGAGCGAGGTGTGGATATCCCGATGAAGAGCTGAGCCGATCGCGTCGGAACCGACTCTGGCCGTCGCCGGATTCGTCAAATACCGCCGGATGTTGACCGTCCCACTTTTTCCCTGCTCCCTGTACCATGCCCGTCCGGCCGGTCGCCCCGGCCAAAGGGAGCTTTCGCGCCGAATGTCCGCCCCGCCGCCAACCAGTTCATCCGCCCCTCGCCCGCAGGCCCGCTCCAGCCCCCAGCCCCGCGGCTGGCGCTGGTTCTTTGAGCGGTACGGCGCCCTGCTCGCGCTTCTGGTGCTCATCGTCGGCACCGCGATCGTCGAGGCCTGGAAGGTCCCCGTCGAAGACCGCGCCTTCCTGAAACCACAGAACTTCATCAACATCCTGCGCCAGAACTCGATGTGGGGCATTGTCGCCGTGGGCATGACCTACGTCATCATCCTCGGCGGGATCGACCTCTCCGTTGGCTCGATGGTCGCGTTGCTTGGCGGCGCCGCGATCTACGCCATGAACGCCGTCGCGGAATCCGGCCATGACGCCACGCTTGCCGTCTCGACCGCCGTCGGCATCTGCCTTCTCGGCGGCGTGCTCCTGGGCCTCGTCAACGGCCTCACCATCTCTTGGGGGCGCATCGCGCCCTTCGTCGCCACGCTCGGCACCATGGCCATCTTCCGCTCGCTCATTCTTGGTCCCGCCAAGGGCAGCGAGATCCGCGCCGGCGTCTCGTCCTATGCCGACATCGGCTCGGGGCTCGTCGAGCTTCCCTTTATCCACATCAACAAGACCGCCGAGAACCCCGCCGGCAACCCCCTCATGCTCCCCTATCCCGTCATCGCGTTCTTCGCGAGCGTGATCATCGGCCAGTTCGTGCTCTCGTTCACCTCCTTCGGCCTCAAGGTCTACTCGATCGGCGACAACCACAGAGCCGCTCGATACGCCGGCATCCACATCGGGCGGGTGACCACCGCGGTGTACGCGATCTGCGGCCTGTCGGCGGGCCTGGCCGCCCTGCTCACCAGCAGCCGCCTCAACTCGATCGCCAGCTCCTCGACCGGCCTCTTCTATGAACTCGACGCCATCGCCGCGGTCGTGATCGGCGGCACACGACTTCAGGGAGGCGCGGGCCGCGTCTGGACCACCGCGATCGGGGTGCTCATCATCGGCGTCACGACCAACATGCTCACGATGCTGCAGATCGACACATACTACCAGAACATGGTCAAGGGATTAATCGTCATCGGTGCCGTGCTCTTGCAGGTCCGCAAGCCCACGGAGTAGGTTCTTGGTGGCACCGCTCTCCAGAGCGGTGCGCCTTGCAGACAGGTCGCCGGCTCGACCGGCTCCCGGAGAATAACATGAACAAGTTGACACACGCCACTCTCACCCGCCGAGCCTTTGGTTCACTCACGCTCGTGTCGTGCCTCGCGCTCTTCGCGGGCCTCGCCCCCACCGCGACCGACGCCGGCTCCACCAACGCCACGACCGAATCAGCCCAGCCCGCCAAACCCGCCAAGAAGATGAAGATCGGCGTCTCCGTCCCCGCGGCCGACCACGGCTGGACCGCCGGCATCGGCTGGTGGGCCAAGAAGGCGATGGAGCTTCACCCCGAGATCGATTGGGTCTACGCCACCGCGGGCGGCCCGGAAAAACAGATCGCCGACATCGAGGACATGATGGTCAAGGGCGTTGACGGCCTGGTCATCCTCGCCACCGAGAGCGCGCCCGTCACACCCGTCGCCCGGCGCGCCAAGGAAAAGGGCCTCTTCATCGTCAACGTCGACCGCGGCTTCATCAACAATCCCGGCGAGGCGCCCATCGCCGACGTCTTCCTCGAGGGCGACAACAAGGCCTTCGGACGCAAGAGCGCCGAGTTCGTCGCCAAGCAGATGGGCGGCAAGGGCAACCTGGTCATCCTCACCGGCATTCCCTGCACGGTGGACACCGACCGCGTCAACGCCGCGCTGGAGGTCTTCAAGCAGTACCCCGACATCAAGATCCTCGACCAGCAGCCCGCGATGTGGAATCGCGAGAAGGGCCTGCAGGTCATGGAGAATCTGCTCGCCAAACATAAGAAGATCAACGCCGTGTGGGCCCAGGACGACGACATCCTCCTGGGAGCCATGCAGGCGATCAAAGAGGCCGGGCGGGCCAAGGAGATGTGGGTTGTCGGCGGCGCGGGCATGAAGGACGTCATCAAGATGGTGATGGACAAGGACCCGATGGTTCCCGCCAACATGACCTACCCGCCGTCGATGATCGCGACGGGCATCCACATGGCCGCCAGCGCCCTGCGCGACGGCAAACGCGACGAGGTCGCCAAGTTCCTCCCCAAGCACCTCATGATCGACGTCGAACTCGTCACGCCCGACAACGCCAAGCAGTTCTACTTCCCCGACAGCGTGTATTGATCGCAAGCCGCCCGCGTGCCACGGACCCGTCTTCGGGTCCGTGCTTCGTTGATCCTCGCGCGTCCGCTCATCACCGATACAAGGGACACTCGGCGGCTCGAACACGGCGGATCAGTCTCTAAAGAGGTCCACCGCGTCACTCCGCGCAACCTTGAGAGAGAGCGTTTCCCTTTCTTCCGTCTCCCATCTGAGGCTCTCATGCCATCACTTCCCCGCCTCAACCGTCTCCTCGCCGCCGACGGCAAGTGCTTCGATGTCGCCATCGACCACGGCTTCTTCGACGAGCCCGCGTTCCTGGCGGGCATCGAGGACATGCGTGTCGCCGTCGACCGTGTGTGCCGCGCGATGCCCGACGCCGTTCAGCTCTCGCCCGGCATGGCCCGCCATCTGCAGGCCCGCACCGGCGTCAAGCCCGCCCTGGTGCTGCGGACCGACGTTGCCAATGTCTACGGCAATCTGCTCCCCTCCCGGCTCTTCTCGCGCCTGGTCGACGACGCCGTCGCGATCTCCGTCCGTCTTGACGCCGCGTGCGTCGTGTGCAACATCCTTCAGTTGCCGAACCAGCCCGCGATCCACGAGGCGTGCATAGAAAACGTCGCCTCGCTCCGCGCCGCGTGCGACGCCGCCGGCATGCCGCTCATGGTCGAGCCGCTCGTAATGAAGGGAACCGAGTCCTACGGCGTGGATGGCGATCCGAAGAAGATCATCCCGCTCGTGCGCCAGGCCGTCGAGCTCGGCGCGGACGTCATCAAGGCCGATCCCACCGACGACCTCTCGATCTACCACAAGGTCGTCGAGACCGCGGCGGGAATCCCCGTGCTCGTCCGCGGCGGCGGGCGTGCTCCGGACGAGGTCATTTTCCAGCGCACCTTCGACGTCATGAAGCGGGGCGCGAGCGGCATCGTCTACGGGCGGAACGTCATCCAGCACGCCAACCCGACGGGCATGACGAGGGCCCTCATGGCGATCGTGCACGAGAATGCCACGCCCGAGCAGGCCATGAAGATCGTCGCCGGAGCATCCAAGTGACCCGGCGCGCGGTCAATTTCGGCGTGATCGGTTGCGGCCTGATGGGCCGCGAGTTCGCCTCCGCCGCCGCACGCTGGAACCACCTGACCGCCGAAGTCGCGCGTCCGCGCATCGTCGCCGCGTGCGACACCAGCGAGCTCGTGCTGCGTGCGTTCTGCGATTCGAACCCCGGTGTTCGTGCAGCGCCGGACTATCGCGCCATCCTCGCCGACTCGGCTGTCGAGGCGCTCTACATCGCGGTCCCCCACCACCTGCACGCGGAGATCTACACCGCCGCGATCAGGGCGGGCAAGCACTTTCTCGGCGAGAAGCCCTTCGGCATCGACCGGGCGGCGAACGCCGCGATCAACGCCGAGCTTGCCAAACGCCCCGAACTGGTGGTGCGATGCTCGTCGGAGTTTCCGTTTTTTCCGGGCGTGCAGCGCATCGTCTCACTCGTCAAGTCCGGCGCGATCGGACGCGTGCTCGAGGTCCGATGCGGCCTGCTCCACTCCAGCGACCTCGACCCGCTCAAGCCCATCAACTGGAAGCGCATGGCGAAGTTCAACGGGGAGTACGGCTGCATGGGCGACCTCGGCCTCCACGCCGCGCATGTGCCCTTCCGCCTCGGCTTCGCGCCCCGCGATGTCCGCGCCGTGCTGACCAAAGTCGTAAAGGAGCGCCCGGACGGCAACGGCGGCACACTCCCGTGCGACACCTGGGACAACGCGATGCTCACCTGCACCTGCGGCGGCGGGCCCGACGAAGAGTTCCCCATGATCCTCGAGATGAAACGCATCGCGCCCGGGAACACCAACACATGGTTCTTTGAGATCGACGGCACACGCGCTTCCGCACGCTTCTCCACCCGCAATCCCCGGACGCTCGAGACACTCTTCTATGAGCGCGGCAAGCCGCAGGCTTGGCTCCGCGAGGACATCGGCTATCAGTCCGCGTATCCAACGATCACCGGCGGCATCTTTGAGTTCGGCTTCACCGACGCGATCCAGCAGATGTGGGCCGCGTATTGCGACGAACTCGCCGCCAGCACCTCGGGAATGAAACAATCCTTCACCTGCGCCACGCCGGGCGAGGTAGAACTGAGCCATCGACTCTTCGACGCGGCCTTGATTTCCCACAGAGATCGCGCGGTCGTAAAGGTCGAGGTCAGCGGCCGGGCATGAGGTGCCGCCCGACCTGGCCTTCTCCCCGTCTCGCCGTCTCGCTCTTTCGCTGTCCCGCTGCCACGCCAATGAAAAAGGCCCCGTCGCCGGGGCCTTCACTCGACATGGGTCGATGTTGAGTGGTACGGAGCGACTGATTACCAGCCGCCGCGGCCACGGCCACCGCCGCCACCGCCGCCGCCACCGAAGCCGCCACGCCCACCGCCGCCACCACCGAAGCCACCACGGCCACCACCGCCGCCGCCCTCACGCGGCTTGGCCTCGTTGACCGTCAGGTCGCGGCCGTCGTAATTCTTACCGTTCAGGGCCGCCATCGCGGCGCGGGCGTGCTCGTCGTTCGCGAACTCAACGAATCCGAACCCGCGGGGACGCCCCGTCTCGCGGTCCATCACGATCGTCGCCGAGGCGACGTCGCCATGCTGGGCGAAGAGCTCGCGCAGATCGTTTTCGGTGGCCTTGAACGGGAGGTTGCCAACGTACAGCTTCATGTGAATCTACCGTGCCCGAGAAGAACAGTCGGACTGGAACTAGAACTCGGGCAAAGCCCCGTCCGCGATCTCATTGCTCGGCCGCAAACGCGCGGGGGGCTGTGAGAACAGCGAAAAGTATACGCAATCTGCCATTTTCGCGTCGGGGTGGCGCGGAAAATCGCCCGAACGGCAAAGAAGTTACAGCGGTCCTTTTTCGCAAGTGTCCAATGCAGTGAGAATTAGGCGGATATCAGGTGAATACCCTAGTTACGAGGCAGCCTTCTGAAGATCCCCGCCGATCGGCCTTCCGGTCACCACCTGGTCCACTAGTCGGACCATCTCGGCTAGCTCGGGCTTGCTCACCTGCGCGTCCGCCCCCACCTGCCGCCCTTTCTTCAGGTTGTCCGGCGTGATCAGCGAGCTGAAGAGCACGATCCGCGTTCCCGCTAGCGCCGGCGTTCCCTTGATCCGCTTGGTCAGGTGCAGGCCGTCCATCCGCGGCATCTCGATGTCGCTCACGATCGCATCGATGGTCGGGCCCGGCTTCTGGATGGCGTTCCACGCCTGCTCGCCGTCCGCGTAGACCTCGACCTTGGTGTACCCCGACGCCACGAAAATGTCCTGAAGCAACTGCCGCATGAAGGGCGAGTCCTCGGCGATGATGACGCGCTTGCTGTCGCGTGCCACGTTGTCTGGGTTGTCGACCTTTTCGATGTGCAGGCGCTTTTCGACCAGAATCGCATCCGCGACCGACTCAAAGTCGATCATCTGGATCAGACGATCACCCATCTCGATCATGCCCGTGGTCGTGCCGATCGATGCTCCGCCCTCCGAGCCAACGACCGACAGGTCCGGCGCGGGTTTCACGCGCGACCAGCTCATGCGGTGGATCTGCTCGACCGTGTCGACCAGGAACCCGGTGCGAAGGCTGTTGAACTCCGTGATGATGACCCGACCCTCGGTCTTCTTCTGATGCTCCGGGCGCGTCAGCCCGAGGTGCTTGGCCAGATCAACCACCGGCACGACGTGCCCGCGGATGTTGAACATCCCGACCACCGACGGGTGCTGGTGCGGCGTGGCGACGGTTGAAACGGGGCGTATCACCTCGCGCACCTTCGCCACGTTCACTCCGAACCACCCGCCGCACAGACTGAACACCAACACTTCAAGCTCATTGGTGCCGGCGTCGAGGAGAATGTCGCCCGTGATGCCCTTGATCTCGTTCATGGCCGATGCTCCCGCGCGGATCGCGCCGGTGCTTATCGGCCAGCCATGCGCTCGATTGAAGCAATCTTCGCCGCGTTCCATCGTCCCGCGTCGGTTACACGCAACCCGTCACGCCGCGGGAGCGTCCTCCGCAAAGAGCGCTTCGACGAATGAGCTGGGATCGAAGGGTTGGACGTCCTCCGGGGTTTCCCCGGTTCCCACGAACTTCACGGGAACATTGGTCGCGTCCTTGATCGCGATCACGATCCCGCCCTTGGCCGTCCCGTCGAGCTTGGTGAGGAAAATCCCGGTCAGCCCCGTCGCGCCGGCGTCCGCCGGGCGCAGCGCCCGATCAAACTCCTCGGCCTGGCGCAACGCGTTCTGCCCGGTCGTCGCGTCGAGCACCAGCAGAGTCTCGTGCGGCCCGCCGGGGATCTGCTTGGCGATCACCGAGCGGAGCTTCGTCAACTGACGCATGAGCGGGTCCTGCGTCTGCAGTCGCCCCGCGGTATCAAGGATCAGCACGTCGACGCCGCGTGATTTCGCCGCGGCGCACGCGTCGAACGCGACCGCCGCCGGATCGCCCCCCTGCTGCCCCTTCACCACCCCGACGCCCAGACGCTCTGACCATATCTCAAGCTGGCGCACCGCGCCCGCGCGGAAGGTATCGCACGCGCCCAGCAGCACGCTCTTGCCCTCGTGCCGCAGGTACGCGCACATCTTCGCGATGCTCGTGGTCTTTCCGACGCCGTTCACGCCCGTCACGAGGATCACGGTCGGCCCGCACCCCGCGGGCACAAGCCGCAGCTTGCGATCCTCCTCGGGCCACAGCTTCTTCAGTTCGTCCTTCAGATACGCGAGCACCTCGTCGCCCGTTGAGATCTTGCCGCCCCGAAAATCCGCGCGAATCTGCGCGACCAGCCGCGACGTGGTCTTGGTGCCGACGTCGGCCGCGATGAGCTTCGACTCGAGCTCGTTGATCAGCGCCTCGTCCAGCTTCCGCCCCAGGAGCAGCGAGCGCAGCCCGACCGACAGCACCTCGCGGGTCTTCGCCAGCCCCTGCTTGAGTTTGCCCAGGATGGACTTGAAGAACGCCATGCGTCACACCTGTTCGGTCGATTGTCCTTCCGCGGGCGTTTCTTCGCGAGCGGGCAGCACGCGCTTGAGCACCTTGTCCAGGAGCGCGTTCACGAACGCGGGCGATCGCTCCGTGCTGAATTCCTTGGCCAGCTCGACCGCCTCGTTCACCGCGACCTTGGGCGGCGTGCGCCCCGACGAGATCTCATAGTGCGCCAGCCGCAGGATCGCGCGATCAACCGCCGCCATGCGGTGCGCCGGCCATTGCGGCGCCAGCTCCGCCATTTCCTTGTCCGCCGCGGCGCGGGCGTCAAACGCCGCCTTGGCCATGTCCGCCGCCTTGTACCGGTCCTTTTCGGAGAGTGCCTCCAGCTCCGGCGCCGTCGTCGACAGGATCGCCTCGTCGGTCGCGCCCGCGTCGAGCTGGAACAAAAGCTGGAATGCAAGCTTGCGGATGTCACGCGGCGTCGCCATCAGCGTTTCCCCTTCACGCCGCGCGCGGTCCCGCCCGCCCGCGCCGCCTTGTCGGGAATGTCACGGCCCGGAACGGTCGCATCGTCCGCGTCCTCACCCGTCTCGATCACACGCACGACCTCGATCGTGTCCAGCAAAGCCTCCATCGCCTCGCGCCCCTTGTTGCCCTTCTTCCCGCCCGCGCGGGCCCGTGCCTGGGCCGCGTTGTTCACCGTCAGCACGCCAAACGCGACCGGCATGCCCGTGCTCACGCTCACGGCGGTCAGCCCTTCCGCCACCGCGCCGGCGATGTACTGATCGTGCGGCGTCTCGCCGCGGATGATGCACCCAAGCGCCACCACGCCGTCGAATCGCCCACACACCGCCCCCGCCCGTGCCGCCACCGTCAGCTCAAAAGCGCCGGGAACGCCGACAATTTCCAGGGACTCCCCCGCGCCGAACCGATCCGTGTACGCCTCGATCGCGCCCTCCAGCATCGCGTCCGTCACGCTCGCGTTGTAGCGGCTCACGGCGATCAGAACCCGCGCCGCGCCGCCTGCCTTCGCGCCGCCACTCGTATTTCTGCCTGCTTTTCGCATGGGCCACGATGGTAGACCCCCACCAACGCCGAATCGCACCTCTCCGCCAACGCTTGGTCGGCGTCCGTGGAACGCCAAGCCAAGCAGCCCCCGTACCATCTTCCCGTGCAGCGGTTCCTCGAACGCATCGCCCCCGTCCTACGCCTCACCCGCGTCTCCTCGGCCTTCGCGGTCGTCGCCAATGCGTGGTTCGTCGTTCTCTGGGTTCGCGGCGTGCCCACCGAGCCTATGCACCTGGACCTCTCCATCCGCCCGCTCTGGCTCCTGCTGTTGGCGACAGGCCTCAACGCCGTCTCGCTCTTTGGCTTCGGCGCCACCCTCAACGACATCCTCGATCGCAGGCGAGATCGCCTGCTCCGCCCCGATCGCCCGCTCGCGCGAGGGTTGCTCACCGAACAAACCGCCGTCGCCAGCGCCACAGGCACCCTGCTCGCCAGCTTCATCGGCGCCGCCCTCATCGATAACCACGCCGTCATGCTCAACGCGATACTCGCCGCCGCCATCCTCGTCTTCAACGGGGCGGCCAAGTTCGTGCCCGCGTTCGGCTTTGCCGCGCTCGGCTGCATCTTCGCCGCCCACATGTTCATCCCCGCCTCACGCCTCGCCTTTGTCGCGCCGGTGTGGGTGATCCTCACGCAAACCACCCTTGCCGCGGCCCTCGGTCATCTCTGGTCACGCAAGCCGCCGCGAGCTTCCTCGCGTGCCCTCGCCGCCTGCGCGATCGCCTGGATCGCGCTCTCCGCCGGTCTTGCGTGGCTCGGCTGGAGACAATCGCATGTCCTCTGGCCGAGCGGCCTTGAGCCTTGGACGCCCGGCGTCATCGCGGCGCTCACGCTTGTCATGGCCGGGCTCGTCGCACGCCGCGCGATGGGCCTGGGCGTCGGCCCGCGTATGGCCGAGAAACTCCCTCGCTATTCCGCGCTCTGGATGCCGCTCTACGGCGTGGCCTGGCTGCTCGGCGCCGGCCTGCGCACCGAGGCGATCATCATCGGTGCCGTCGCCCTGGCGGGCTATCTCTCCATGAGCGTGCTGCGCGAGGCCTATTCGCTCGTCGAGCATCCCCTGGGATATCGCCGCTGACCGCGTGCGCGCCCCGCAACCCCACTGCATGGCTCCGGTACATCCCCGCATGATCTCCCGCGCGACCTTGATCCTCAGCCTCTGCCTCGCGACGGCATTCCTGCCCGCGTGCGATCAGAAGCCCCAGCTCGTCGCGGGGGTGATCGCCCAAGCGAGCACCAGCCGCTCGACCGCCGCCGCCAACATCGCCGCCCTCATCAAACAAGGCAAGCTCTCGACCGACGAAATGCTCACGCTCGCCTTTGACAAGCTCGAACGCGGCGAGGACGCCACGGCCTTTGCCGGCGCGGTCCTCGACTCCTTCGTCATGCTCGAAGGCTGGCTCCCCAATGCCCAGGAGTTCGAGATTTTCTATCGCCGCGTCGGCCGTCTGGCGCTGGTCGCCGCCATGCGAGCCGCGGAGAAGGATCGCTTCGACGAGGCCCGAGAGCTCGTGTTCGCCGGTCCCAAGCGTTGGCAGACCGAGGCCTACTGGCTTCGCTACCCCGACCACGATGCGCTGGCCTCGATGCTCATGGCCCGCACCGGCGAGAAGCAGGCCGCGATCGAGCGACTCCGCTCGCGTCCCGTGCTGGAAGGCGACGCCGCCGAGGCCATGAAGGCACTGACCGGCCGCGAGTAAGCTTTCGGGTTCGAAGCCCTCGTGCCGCGTTCGATGTTCCGCTATCATTCGGCGTTCACGAATTTCGCGCCGGACACGCCGGCGATGAGGGAAGGAAGCTGCATGTCGATGTCTACTGGTGCGCCCGCGAATCCGAAGAGCACGAGCACCCCGGCGCTGGGGCGGAAGTTCATCGCCGAACTCGCGGGGGTTGAGCGGGTCGCCGGCGCCTTCTCGATCGCCAACGCGCAGCTGGGCAAGACCCGAAATGACAAGCCCTACCTCCGCTGCCTCCTGGGCGATAAGACCGGCGAGATGCCCGGCCGCATGTGGTCGATCGATGAGGCCACCTTCCGCCGCCTCCCCACCGACGGCTTCGTCTGGGTCGAGGGCGAGACCCAGCCCTACCAGGGCGAGCTTCAGTTCATCATCCACACCATCGATCCGATCGAGCCCACGCCCGATCAGATGCGCGACCTGCTCCCCTGCTCCAAGCGTCCTGCCGCGGAGATGTTCCCCGAGTTGCTCGAACTCCTGAACACCCTCACGCATCCAGCGATGAAGGCGCTCGCCAAGGCCTACCTCGACGACGCGTTCCTCATGGATGCGTTCCGCCAATGCCCCGCCGCCAAGAGCATGCACCACGCCTATCTCGGCGGCCTGCTCGAGCACACCCTTTCGCTCCTCAAGCTCGCCGACCGCGTCTGCCCGCTCTATCCCAAGATCAACCGCGACCTGGTCATGATGGGCCTGTTCCTCCACGACCTCGGCAAGACCCGCGAACTGGCCTACGACCGCGCCTTCTCCTACACCGACCGCGGCGAACTCATCGGGCACATCGTCGAGGGGGCGATCATGCTCCACGACAAGGCCCAGCAGGTCATGCGAGAGACCGGCCAGCGCCTTCCCCCCGGCGCGATCATGGTCCTCCAGCACATCATCGTGTCGCACCACGGCGAGTTGGAATTCGGCGCCGCCAAGGTCCCCGCCACGCCCGAGGCGATCCTCGTCTCGATCCTCGACAACCTCGACGCCAAGACAACCATGGCAGTCGCCGTCGCCCGCCCAGACCGCACCGGAGGCTTTGACATGGGCTGCAACTT
>JADYYE010000120.1 GCA_020853815.1 Phycisphaerales bacterium | reverse complement strand
CGCGCACATCACCCGCGACGAGAACCGCGAGAGCCGCTATGCGAAGGCCGCCGAGGTCGCCAAGGTGGTCTACGGCACCGACCGCCGGGGCCGGGCCGCCGCCACCAACTCCATGGTCCACGACGTGATGAACGAGATGGAGCGCGTCGCGGGCTGCTGACCCCCACCCCGCCCACGCGGCGTCGCGGGAAACCGCGACGGCCACGCTTCCCCGCCGCAGCGTGCGACGGGAGTTCCAACCCCTAGTTCGGAGACGACCATGAGCACGAAGACGAAGAAGCCCGCCAAGCCCCGCACCCCCCGCACCCCAACGATGTCCAAGAGCGCCGCCCGCGCAGAGGGTGCCGCCAAGGCGGACCGCCTCCGCAACGCGGCGATCGCCGAGATCAATGACCGGCTCGACGGCACCGCCAGCGAGGCCAACCCCGCCAAGGCGAAGGACCAGAAGGCCCCCAAGACGCCGAAGGCCCAGAAGCTCGCCAAGGAGAAGAAGCCCAAGCGCGTCAGCGCCCTCGACGCGGCAGCGCAGGTGCTCGCCGCGAGCGAGGTTCCGATGCGGGCCAATGAGATGATCGCAGCGATGGAGGCCAAGAAACTCTGGACCAGCCCCGGCGGCAAGACCCCCGAGGCCACGCTCTACGCCGCCATCATCCGCGAGATCGCCGCCAAGGGAACCTCCGCTCGCTTCAAGAAGCACGAACGCGGCGTATTCGTCGCGGGGAAGGGAGCCTGAGCCATGCAGACCACGCGCGCCCAACTCGAGGCCGTCCTTGCTGCTGCCAACCACCTGCTCGGCGCACGCCAAGACCAGATGCTGACGGTTGAGGAGTGGGCTGATCTCGCCCGGACGGTCGCCGCCTGCACGGGGCGCAAGACGGCCGACCTGCTCATCGAACGCGATTTAGAAGACGCGGCCGAGTACGGGCTCGCGTGGGATGAAGCGACCGACGGGTCGCCCCCCGCCAGCGACGAGGACTGACGTCACCATCACGCTTCCCCTTTGCCGCGACGCGGGTTGCGGCTTTTTCTTCGGCCGCACGATCCATAACGGGCTATTCACCAAGTGTTTACGTGCGACAACGGGTGGACTTGAAACCTGGATCTGTTTCGAGCATATAACCATGTGCTCAGTTCGTCCCCGCCCGGGGACGTTGGCGAGAAAGCTGGTCGCGTGGGTATGACGATGACCTCCCACCGCCGGCCCCGGGTCGATTGACCCGCCCGCCGCGTCCTGATTCCGGGAGTGGGATGTGGTCACAGCCCCGGCAGCCCCAACGCAAATCTGGGCTGCCCCGACCATACGGAGTCGGCGTGTTGCCGTCCTCCCGAGCTCGAACCCCGCAAGGGTGACCCGGCATCGCGGCAAGGGCGTCAAGTGATTTCCACATCTCGTTCGGATGGGCGCACCATCGTTGCGCTCGTGGCCACCCGTGATCGCCGGGAACTACTCCTCTCCCGCGCCATCCCGTCGATCCTCCGGCAGACCAGACTTCCCGATAGGCTCGTCGTGGTGGTCGATCATTCCAAGGAGGAGATGTCGGGCGCAGAGATGGCGGCGCTCGCGCGGCAGATTCAGTCGGTCGGTGACAAGTCTGTCAGCGTGACCGTGCTGCGCAACGTGCGCACGGCCCGTCGCGCGGCGGGCGCTTGGAACACCGGCATTGATCAACTCCACCGTGATGCCCGGCTCCTCGCGCGGCCAGAGTTGTGCTTTGTTGCCATCCTCGACGATGACGATGCGTGGGAGCCCGATCATCTTGAGATGTGCCTCGAGGAGGCGGTGGCGGGCGACTGCGGCATGGTGGCGGCGGGACTCATTCGCCACGAATCTCCGGACGACCAGGGACACCGTCACGCGATCCCCCGAGCGCTTGACGCGCGCGAGCAGTTCATCCGTGGCCAACATATCCAAGGATCAAACCTCTTCGTTCGCCTCGATGCCATGCTGAAGGCAGGGTGCTTTGACGAGCATCTGCCCAGCTGTACCGATCGGGATCTGTGCATCAGGCTTGCGGCGCTGCCGGACCTGCGCTTTGGTCGTGTCGAAAAGCACACGGTGCATCACTTCGCGGATGTGCGGCCCGACCGACTCTCTGCGCCGTCCTCGGCGGCCAAGCTCGACGGCCTGACTCGATTCTGGAGAAAACACGCTGATCACTTCGACGAGGATGCCCGAGTTAATGCCGCAAAGCGAGCGCACGAGCGGTTCGGATGGAGTCCGCAAGCGCCGGACGCCCGCGTGACGGACATCGCCCCGCTCTTGTCGCCGCCACGGCGTGTCGACATAGTGATCGGGTTCGTCACCGACGCAAAGCCCCGCGACCACGTTCGTGGGCTGCTCGACGACTTGCGCCGGCTCGCGTCGGACCCAGGTATCGGGAGGGTCCGGGCTGTCGTCATCGAGAATGGTCCCTTCCCAGCGGGCGACGAGCGCCCGCTCCGCGCCCTCGTCGAACAATTCAGAACCGATGGCCTCGACATCCATCTGGTGACGATCGAGCAACAGCGAGAGGACTGGGCCCAAGGACGACTGATCGACACCCCCGATCCGACACGCAAACGCCTTCCGATCGCAGTCACACGAACCGTTCTCAACACCTACGTCGTTCGAGCGGCGGCAGACATCCCCAGCGCCTGGGCATGGATTCTCGACGACGACAAACGTCTGGCCATCCACGTTGACCGCGGGGACGGCCTTGCGGTTTCCCGGCCGTCACCCGACCTGGCGACCTTGTGCGCTCTGCAGGACGCCGGTGTCGACGTCGTCATCGGACCTGATACCGACGCCGCTCCGCTTCCGTTCACCGCGACCCTTCGCGTTCAGCTGGTGGACCTTGACAATCATCTTCGAGTGCTTGGCAGTTCGGCCCCAGATGCACTGCTGCCGGACCGTTCTGCCGCGGACTTCGCAGCACGGGCGATTCTGCGCGACACCTACTACGACCTCTCCAAGTACACCGAGCACTTGGAGACCCCGTTCTCGCTGCCCCGCGAGACGAACTGCCAGATCGCTGCCGAGACGCTCGCATTCGTCGCTTCCAGGATCGATCGCCTTCTGGCCGGCGAGGCGGTCTTCCGCCCCCTTCGGGTCAATCCTCAGGAGTTGCCACCATCGAGCGGCCAGGCGTCCGCACAGCGGGGCGGCTCCACCATCTTCTTCAACCCGCGCGTCCTCCTGGAGTACCCGCAGACCCTGGCACGGTTCGGTGACCGGTATGTCCGCCGCTCGGACATGCTGATCTCTCAGTTGATGCGAGACCAACTTGGCCTGAACATCGTCATGCACCCTGCAGCCGGTGTGCGCCACGATCGCTCCTCCACCAAGCGGGCCAAGCTCGAGAACGAAACGCTGTGGGAAGACGTTCTCGGCTACGCGCTTTACCGCGCTGCCAACGAGGTCATGCAACAGCGTCTCGTCAACAAGCGCCGCGAGCCGTTGTTGGCGTGGACCTCCACTGAACTCGACACGGCCGTAGGGCTGGTCAAGAAGTACATCTCTGAGCGGCTCGCCGCGCTCACGCTCAACGGGTGGCGCATCGTCGGACTGGCGGAAAGCGTCCGCCACCTGGCCGCGCGGCTGGCACAGGCGGGCTCACGATGGGCCGTCGGGGAGCACACGGTCCACCTCGCACGTATTCGAGAGGAGATGGATCGCATCTGCGGGAACTTCAAGCCATCAGCGGTGGCTGAGTTCGCGGACCGGATTCGGAACAGTGTACCTGACGCCGACATTCGAGCCGCGTTCACCTCAATGGACGGCATGATCAGTGAGTACCGAGCAACGCTCGGAGCCCTCGGCGACATCGATCAGGGATTGGCGGCCTCCCGTGAACGCCGTGCCAGGGCACTCCTGAAAGCGGTGTACCGCGTGAAGTCCGCTCGCCTCCTGGG
>JADYYE010000289.1 GCA_020853815.1 Phycisphaerales bacterium | reverse complement strand
TCATCGGCGCGTCTCTGGAGCGGTCCGGACTCCCGTTTTCCCCTGAGGCTGACAAGCGCACCCTGATCCGTCGCCTCAGTGGCGATCTGACGGGACTGCCTCCACCCAGCAGCAGCGTTGAAGATTTTGTCGAAAACCCACGCGCCGATGCCTACGCCGCGCTGGTCGAAAACTTTCTGGCATCGCGTCACTACGGCGAGCGCATGGCCATCCCATGGCTGGATCTTGTGCGCTACGCGGACACCATCGGCTTTCACAACGACGTTCTAATAAAAGTCTGGCCGTATCGCGACTACGTCATCGACGCCTTCAATCGCAATCTCTCCTTCGACCAATTCACCCGCGAACAGCTAGCCGGCGACCTCCTGCCTGGTTCCACCATCACCCAACGCATCGCCTCCGGTTACAATCGGCTGCACCGCATCAGCGGTGAGGGCGGAATTCAGGACAAGGAATATCTCGCAAAGTACGCCGCCGATCGCGTGCGCACCACTGCCACCGCATTCATGGGCGCCACCCTTGCCTGCGCGGAATGTCACGACCACAAGTTCGACCCGTATACCATCAAGGATTTCTATCGCTTCGAGGCGATCTTCTCCGACCTGCACGAGAAAGGGGCCTACAATCTCAGCGGTGGATTCACACCTGAAAATCTTTCGGAGGAATTCATTTTCCAGTCGGAGAAACAGAAGCAGCAGATTCAGGAACTGGATGATGACATCAAGCGCCTGACTCGGGAGATCGCCGCTCTCACCGATACCCAGCTTGAGTCAGGACGCACCGAGTGGGAACGTGAGACGCTCGCAAAGGTCAAGTCCGGCGTCCTCGAGTGGACGGAAGTGATACCCGCGTCTTTTCATTCACCCTACGGAACCACCCTCACCCTCGAGGACGATCATTCCGTCTTCGCGAGCGGAATCAATCCGCGCAGTGATACCTATGTCGTGGTGATTCCGGTGCCCCAGCCCTCGATCGCGTCCATCAAGATCGAATCGGTTTCTGACCTGCGGCTTCCCGGCGACAGTTATTCCCGTTCGGGGTCGGCCTTTTTCCTCTCGGAAATTGAAGTTGCCGAAACCGCCGCAGACGGTTCACCCGGGAGACGCTTGAAGCTCGCGAATGCGAGAATCAACAGTTCCGCACAAGCCGGATATCCCGCCTCGGCCGCGATCGACGGCGATCCGGCCACGGCACTCTCGTTTGTTCGCAAGGCTCGGGGAGCCGTCGCCTTCGACCTTGAGGAACCCTGGAGCGGCGGCCCCGGACGATCGCTCACGATCATCCTGCGGCATTCACACCAGCATCCCTTCCAGAACCTCGGCCGTTTCCGGTTCGCAGTTCACGCCCTACCGGGAGTCGACGCCTCGCCCGACGGACTGCCTGCCACTGTCCTCCGTGCTCTGAAAGTGCCGATCGCCCAGCGCAAGCCGGAACATAGCAAGGACCTCGAGAAGTACTATCGCTCCATAGCCCCTGAACTGGCGACGCATCATGCGGCGCTTGTCAAGACTGTGTCGGCACGCGAGCACCTCGCGTTGGAAATCCCCACAATGCCCGTTTCGAAAAGCGTCGACCGTCGCCCCATCCGCGTACTTCCGCGCGGAAACTGGATGGATGACAGCGGGAAAATCGTCGAGCCGGGCGTGCCTGGGTTCATGCGCCAGATCAAACACGCCGACGGAAGTCCGATGACGCGCCTCGATTTCGCGGAGTGGCTGATTGCTCCCGACAATCCGCTCACCGCGCGCACGTTCGTGAATCGTCTCTGGCACCAGTTTTTCGGACAGGGCCTCTGCCGGACACTCGAAGACCTGGGCTCCCAGGGGGCATGGCCCTCACACCCCGAACTCCTCGACTGGCTCGCAGTTGAATTTCGCGAGAGCGGATGGGACGTGAAACACATGGTCAGGCTGATCGTGACGTCCCGAACCTACCGCCAGTCCTCCGTGGCATCGCAACGCGCCC
>JADYYE010000119.1 GCA_020853815.1 Phycisphaerales bacterium | reverse complement strand
TGCAGATGGAACTCGACAAGCACGCCGAGGGGGCGAAGGCCGACCCGCGCAACTGGGGCTTCGCGGGAAGCCTCGGGAAGGTTCGCAGCGACCTGATCGATCGGGTCGGGTTCCTCAGCAACATGGACCCCGAGCAGGTCGAGGCCTTTCTGAACGACGCCGAGTGATCACCGCGCGGCGTCGCGGGGAACCGCGACAGCCACGTTTCCCCGCCGCGACGTGCGGCGGGATTCCGCACCCGACAGAAGGAGTCCGACATGGCACGCAAAGGCACAATCAAGAACATGGCCAAGGTCCACCGCGAGATGAGCGACGCGCGGAAGTCCCGCAAGGCGGCGAAGGCCGCGCCGCCCGCCAAGGAGGCGACGCCCGCCCCGACCAAGCGCGTCAGCGCCCTTGACGCGGCCGCGCAGGTGCTCGCCGCGAGCGAGGTGCCGATGCGGGCCAAGGAGATGATCGCCGCGATGGAGGCGAAGGGTCTGTGGACGAGCCCCGGCGGCAAGACCCCCGAGGCCACGCTCTACGCCGCCATCATCCGGGAGATCGCCGCCAAGGGCACCGCCGCACGGTTCAAGAAGCACGAGCGCGGCGTGTTCGTCGCGGGGAAGAGAACCTGAGGCATGACCGCGACGCCCGCCCACACCCAACTCGAGGCCGTGCTGCAGGCCGCTCTCTACCTCCTCGGCGCACGCCAAGACCACATGCTCACCCTCGAGGAGTGGACGGACCTCGCGCGGGCCGTCGCCGCGTGCCAGGAGCGGAAGACCGCCGAGTACCTGACCGACCACGACCTCGAGGACATCGCCGAACGCTACGCCCTCGAATGGGACGAAGCGAACGACGGCCCGCTCCCGAACCTCGACGAGTGAGGCGTACATCAGGCCTTGCTCCCAAGCCGGGACGGTCGGGTGGTGGACCCGCATCGGCGGTCGCGAGATTGCCTGCAATACCCAGTTCTGTTCGTCGTTTGGCCAGACATGCGAAAGTGCTTCTGGCTCGCGACCGCTGTCGCTCTGTTCATGGTCCTGGCTGCCCCGACTGTCGCCTTTGCCCAGGGAAGAGCGAGAACATCGCCCGGCGGACCCGAGTCCGAGTTCTCCACGCTCGTGGGATCTCCTACGGATCGTACCGCGGTCATCAGCGTGCTGAGCGCAAAGGCCGCACAGGGCCGGATCGAATACGGGACCTCGGCCGCTGACCTGAATCAGAAGACTGAACCGTTCTCGCTTAGTGCGGGCGTTCCGCTGCACGTAGACATCGCCGGTCTGAGCTCGAACACGCAGTACGTCTATCGCGTGGTGCTCCGTGCAGCAGGAGATGCTGATTGGCGACCGCAGGCGTCCGGGAGCTTTCGAACGGCGCGGCCGTCGGGGCGGGCCTTCACCTTTACGGTGCAGGGAGACTCGCACCCGGAGCGTCTCGGCCGAATGTACGACCCCGACCTGTACGTTCACGCGCTCTCCAACATAGCCGCGGATACGCCCGACTTCCACTTCATGATGGGTGACGACTTCAGCATCGAGCGGCTGATCGAGCAAGGCAACAAGAGTCAGAGTGCGGTCAACGCGATCTACGCGAGCCAGCGGTCTTATCTCGGCATCGTCGGCAGGAACACCCCGCTGATGCTGGTCAACGGCAACCACGAGCAAGCTGCCAAGTACCTGCTTGACGGCACAGCGAACAACTTTGCCGTGTTTGCAGGCAAGGCGCGAACGGCCTACTTCCCGCTACCTGCACCAGGCGGAATCTACACCGGCAATAGCACGCCCGTCGAGCATGTCGGGCTGCTCCGTGACTACTACGCCTGGGAGTGGGGCGATGCGCTCTTTGTGGTGATTGATCCGTACTGGCACTCGCCGGTTGCGGTTGACAACGAAGCGGGAGCGCGAGCGCCGGCACGCGGCGAAGACGGTGCGCCGGCCAACGGTCAACGTCGGCGCGACCGTGAGAATGGTGCCCAGCAAGACTCGGGAGCGAACCAAACGCCCGCACGCACCCCCGTCGCTCAGCCGCAGGCGCAACCCGAGCCTCGTGGAGGAGGCCGCGGAGGTGGCGGCGGCGGTCGTGGACAGCGCGACCTCTGGCAGATCACCCTCGGTGACGAACAGTACAAGTGGCTCCAGGCCACGCTTACCAAGAGCAACGCCAAGTTCAAGTTCGTGTTCAGTCATCACGTTTCGGGCACGGGGCGCGGCGGCGTTGAGGTCGCGCCGTACTACGAGTGGGGCGGGCAGGATCGCCGGGGGGGCGGTGGCGGGGGTGGAGGTCGCAATCGCCCCGGGGCCGCGATGGACGGTCAGCCCGAGCCGCCTGCAGCACCCGCGCGCGGTCTCGATCGCTTCTTTCAGATGAGGCCCACATGGGAGAAGCCCATCCACGCGCTCATGCGTGACACCGGCGTCACCATCTTCTTTCAAGGTCACGACCATCTCTACGCCCGCCAGGAGCTCGACCGTGTCGTTTACCAGTCCTGCCCCAACCCCGCCGATCCGACGTTTACGGCGTTCAACCGCGAGGCGTACAAGAGCGGCGACATCTTCCCGAACTCGGGGCACCTTCGCGTGACCATCACCGGCGGTGACACCGCCTCCTGCAAGGTCGAATATGTGCGTGCCGCCCGTCCCGGCGATGAGGCAGCACATGGGAAGAACGGGTCGATCGTTCATACGTACACGGTCGAACCTCGCGCAGTGGCGTCCGCCCCAGCGCACAAGGAGCCAACACGATGAACTCGCTTCCAAGACTGCGTGCTGCGGCGGTCATTGCTGCGTTGCTCTTTGCGGCCGGCGCTTCGGCACATCCACCTGGCGAGGATGGACAGCATGATGACCACCATCACGCCGACCCGGCGAAGAGCCGCGCATGGACCAACGCCAAGACCGGCGAGCTCGTGCGCGGGGCGTTTCTTTCGGCGCGAACGGTCGACGGGGTGGTGCGGGTCAGCATCGAGCGAGAGACCGGAGATGTCGTCGTGTTTCCGCTGGCCGATCTGACCGAGGCCGACCGTGCCGAGGCGCAGCGGCGAATCGATGAAGTCAAGGCCACGAACGAGCGGCTCGCGGCCGCGGAAGTCGTGCAGCCAGCCGGGCCCGCGCAGCCGTCGACCTCAGCCGATGGTTCACCAAAGGTGCCGGTGCAGGCCGCTCCATTCAACGCGTTCGCGCCGTTCGTGGCGACACGCTGGAACGACCGGTGGTTGTACGTCGAGAGTGACGGCTTGCCGCATGTTCCTGGTGGCAAGCAGGGCACGTACGCCTTCTCGCACCCGATGATGGTCGGGATTACGGCGTGGCAGCAGCAGGTGCCGCTGCCGCAGCGGTACACCGGGGCCAACGCGTGGCAGATCCCGCTGAATCCGGAGATCGCCGACAAGCCCGTGTCGGCGAAGGAGCAACTGTTCCGCGGCGCGATCGCGCTGGCGGCCAACGGCGTGCCGATCTTCAACCCCATCAAGAACGACGGACGCACCGACACGTTCCTCGCGGGCGAACTAGACGAGTTTGGCGGGCACTGCGGTCGGGCAGACGACTATCACTACCACATCGCGCCCACGCACTTGCAGAAATACGTCGGCGCGGGGCAGCCGATCGCGTACGCCCTCGATGGCTTCCCGATCTATGGGGTGTTTGATCCTTCGGCAAAGCCGGACGGCCCCGACGCTGAGAAGTGCTGCCCGCTCGGCTCGCGCGAGAAGCTCGATGAACTCAATGGGCACCACGCGCCGGCGCCCGAGGGCTTGCCCCCGGGCGCGAAAGGCCTGTACCACTATCACGCCAGCGTGAAGTACCCGTACCTCAACGGCGGCATGCGCGGCAAAGTGACCGTGAAGGACGACCAGATCGACCCACAGCCGCGGGCGAGTTCGCCGCGAGCCGCGCTCCCGCCGCTGCGCGGGGCGAAGATCACGGGGTTCAAGGGGTTGGGGGGGGCGATGGGTAAGGAGGGCGAACCGGGCTGGTCGCTTGAGTACACCATCGCTGGGAAGAAGCACCTCGTGAACTACAGGCTCGAGAACGGCAAGTGGATCTTCGACTTCGTGGACCCGAGCGGCGCGACCAAGACCGAGACGTACGACCCCACGAGCCCGCAGCGCCGGGAGGGTGGAGGTGGCGGTCGGCGTGGCGAAGGCGGGGGCGACCGCAGGCCGCGCGAAGATGGTGCCGGTGGCGGCAATCGCCCGCCTCGTCCGCCGCATGACGCGGCTCCTCAAACGGCACCCGAGCCTGCACCAAAGCCCGCTGCACCCGGCTTTACACTTTCGAGTCCCGATGTGACCGATGGCCGCCTGTCGATCGAATGTACATGCGACGGGAAGAGCCGTGCGCCCGCGCTGTCGTGGGGCACGCCGCCCGAGGGCACCAAGGTCTTCGCCGTCGTCATGCACCACGTCACCCGCGACAATGACACGCACGTGTACATGGTCGTTGCCAACATCCCCGCTGCCGCACGCGAACTCAAGAGCGGCGAGTCGAGCGTTGGAACGTGGGGCCAGAACACTGTCAACCGCAAGAACGCGTACGCGCCGCCCTGCTCGCAAGGGCCGGGCGACAAGACATACACCATCACGCTCTACGCGCTTTCGGCGGAGGCGAAGATTCCGGCTGGCACGCCAATCACTCGCGACGCGCTGCTTGCGGCGATCAAGGACAACACACTCGGAACCGCGACGCTTGACGTGAAGTACGCGCGGGCGGCCAAGTAGAGTGCAATCGAGGATGCCATGAGATTCAAGACTCACCGAGAGTTCGCTGCCTTTGTCGCCACGCTGCTCGGCGCGGCGATGGTTCTCAGTCCGCTGAGCGAGGTCCTTTGTTTCGGCCAGAGCGCAATCGCGCAGCAGCCCGGCCGGCCGACGACCCCAAGCCGGGACCAGCAGGGCCGCCCGGGCGGAGAGGGACGCGGTGATGGTCGGCGTGGGTTGCTGGCGGAGATGACAGCCTTCAAGACGGAAGTGCCATTTCGCAGCGTCGATGTTGTGCTCGCGCGGCCTACGCAGCAGTCCATCACCGTCAGCGTCGCGTGCTACGAAGTCGATCCGCATGAGGGGTATGTCGAGTTCCGTCGCGAAGACGCTGCGCCGGTCTCGAAGACACCCTTGCAGCCGTTGCCGACGGGCAAGCCAGTCCTCTTTGCGCTCGACGGGCTGAGCCCCGACACGGCGTACGCCTATCGCGTGCGTTACCGCCGAGCGGCCATAGGGAGTGGCGCACCCGGCCAGTACGTCTCCACCGAGTACTTCACGTTCCATACGCCACGTCCGAGCGGGAAGAACGGGGCATTCACGTTCGTCATTCAAGCCGACTCGCATCTGGACCAAGGGGTGGACCCGAAGTTCTACGAGCAGACGCTGGCAAACATGCTGCCCCCGATCGCGCCGACGCGGCCCGACTTCATCATCGATCTGGGCGACACGTTCATGACCGACAAGCGCGGGAGGGAGTTCAAGTCCGCACTGCCGCAGTACGACGCGCAGCGGTACTACTTCAGCCGCGTGGCCCACTCGGTGCCGCTGTTCATGGTGCTGGGGAATCACGATGGCGAAAAGGGCACATCGGGCACGGGCGCGGATGACATTGGGCCGTGGTCGTATACGCAGCGGACGAGCCGGTTTCCGCCGCCGGTGACGGGCGAGGGGCCGCTCCATGCAGATGTAGGCGAGGGCACGTTCTACTCAGGTTCCACGGCGATGAAGGATGGCGTCGGCTTGAACTACTACGCCTTCGAGTGGGGCGACGCGCTCTTCGTCGTGCTCGATCCGTACTGGAGCACGACGGAGCGGATTCGGGGGGGCGGCGGCGGTGGAGGAAATCGCGGCGCGGGCGGCGGTGCTGGCGGTGGTGCACAGGGAGGACAAGGCGGGCAACGTCCAAATGACGAACCGCTGAAGCCCACGGACAGCAGTTGGACCAGCACCCTCGGCCGCACGCAGTACGACTGGCTCACCAAGACACTCGAAGGCACCAAGGCGAAGTACCGCTTCGTCTTCATTCACCACCTTGTCGGCGGCCTGGGTGGCGCGGAATCTCGCGGCGGCGTCGAGTCTTCGCCGTACTTCGAATGGGGCGGCAAGAACGCCGACGGCTCGCCAGGCTTCGCTCAACATCGCGCGGGATGGGCAACGCCGATTCACGATCTGCTCGTCAAGCACGACGTATCGGCCGTCTTCCATGGGCATGATCATCTGTATGTCAATAGCCAGCGCGACGGCGTCGTGTATCAGTGCGTGCCGCAACCCGGCAATCCGCGCGGCAACACCAGGACTGCGACGCAGTACGGATACACCTCCGGCACGGTCCATGGCAGCCCGGGGCATGTCCGTGTTCGTGTGGAGACGGACAAGGCGACGGTCGAGTTTGTCCGCACCGCGCTGGCCGGTGCCGAGGGGAACGAGAGTGGCAATCAGAACCGCCGCGGGACTGGTGGGGCTGGCGGCGAAGCCAACGCCGCAATTGTGCACTCGTACAACATCGAACCCGCCACGGCGGCAGCCATGGCCAAGCCGGAGAGTCACCGATGAGCCATCGCAGGACAACACTGGTCGTGGTCAGTGGAGCGTGCTTGGCTTTGCTCGCTGGGGCGGCATTGTCGTCGCAGCCCGGTCGCGACGGCAAGCGGCCCCGCCCCGATCAGCGGGGCATCGTGAAGCCCACGATGACCGATACGCTCCGGGGAGCGATGTACGCCGACAACTGGTTCGTGATGTACATCAACGGGAAGCCTGTCGCGGTGGATTCCATCAACTTCCTGCCTCACAACGTTGTGGCCATCGACCTTCTCCCTGAGTATCCGATGACGATCGCGGTGCTCGCCAAGGACAACGCCGACCCTGCCACGGGCTGCGAGTATGGAAACCAGATCGGCGACGGCGGCTTCATTCTCAAGTTCTCTGATGGCACGGTCACAAGCGCCGCTTGGAAGGCCAAGTGCTTTCATCACGGCCCGATCGATCGGGACACCGCGAGCCCACAGGTGCGAAGCGAGCCTGTTCCCGACAATTGGTTCGCCAGTGACTTCGATGACAGCGGCTGGCTGAACGCCGTTGAGTATTCCCAGGACCGCATCCAGCCGAAAGAGCCGTTCTTCCAACACGACTTCAAAGACGCCAGATGGATCTGGACGGGCGATCTTGACCTCGATAACACGGTCGTGTTCCGCCATCGTGTCGATCGCCCCGGCTGGAAGCCGAAGTGGACAACCACGCCGAATCTGTCCGTCACCGACGTTCCAGGGTTGAGGTAGCGCGTTGCGGGCTGTAACGGACGCTTGGCAACGGCACGCCTAGCAACGCCGCCGCTCCTTCCACAGCTGCACAAACGACCGTCCGCGTCGTGAAGTCGATCCCGCCGGTGCGAGATGACCTATGGGTTTTCGCACGCCTTTGGACGCTTAGCCCCGAGATCTCCGGGCAGATGGCCCCTCGGCTGCATAGGGAACACAGAGGGGCATGCGATGACCCTCACTGACCCTGCCACCCCGGCCTGAATCATCGCGTGCCTGGCGGACAGGGCATCGCGGCACGGCGTATGTAGCCGGGAGGGTTCACCGTGTGCTTCGCGGCACAGCCCAGGCCGGAAATGCATAAAGGGATGCAGGGAGACCCTCGCGGACCAGCCATGACAGGAATCTGCACGAAAATGACCCACATCTTCGGGAAACCGTCCGCGAACGGGTTAGGTGCTCTATGGCGGAATGCACCTGCGGCACGCGTTGGCCGGTTCCGCGCGACAGATTGGCGTGAACGTCAGAGAGGTACTGGGGGACGCAGGCCATGACGCATGACGACAGGAACACGAGCCGCGCGACACTTTTGCGGGGTCGTGCACATATAGGGAGTACCGAGACCTCCGAGGTCTCGGCAAATCCTTCCGAGTCTTCGCCACGCCGCGTGGCTTTCGCGTAGATGCGTGAGGTAGCGCCTCACCCGCCTACACACCAATCGAACCAGCCACCCAGCCCAATCCAGCCAACCTGAAGCGATCCATCACCAGCCCGCCCCGCCGCAAGGTGCGCCGGGGTTCCCGTTGTCCTGCGCCTGCTGGCGGGTTGATCCCGGTCGCGGCGGCATTCTGGGTGCATTCATGGACGAACTGCAAGTACGGAAGACGGACGTCGCGGTGATCAACGTCCGCGAGGTGGCGGAGCTTCTCGGGGTGAACACTCGCACGATTTGGCGGCTGTGTCAGCGGAACGAGCTTCCCTCGCCGATTCGGCTTGGACCCAGGATTTTGCGTTGGAGGCTTGCAGATCTCCGCGAACACCTCGACCGCAAGGCCGACGGCGATATCGCCGGGTCCCGGGCGGCGTTGGGCGGGCGGGGGGCCCGTCGATGAGCGAGGAGCTCGACGCGAACAACATGCCCCCGGGCACGGCCGCGCACGGCTGGCTCGCCATCGGCGGTGAGCGGGTCGAAGGCGGCTGGCGCTACCCCGAGCGCAATGCCCAGGGCGAGCGCATCGGCACGATCACGCGCTGGGACGCGCCAGCGTCGGGGGCTCGCTACACCGCTGCGAAGGGGTCGAAGCGCGGCTTGATCTTCCCCGCCGACGGCCTGCCTGCATATGCGGGCACGAGCGGGCGTGATCCGGTCCTCGTGGCCGAAGGCGCGAGCGATGCCGTGTGCCTCATCTCATTTGGCTTCACAGCGATCGGTGTGCCGATGGCCGGGCGCGGCGCGCACGAGCTCCCCGAACTGGTGAAGGACCGGCACGTCGTCGTCCTCGGTGACAGTGACGACGCAGGCCGGCGGAGCGTCGAGACGCTGTGCGCGGCGCTGGTCGACGTTTGCACGTCCGTGCGCTTCGCGTACCCGCCAGAAGGGCACAAGGACGTGCGCTCATGGGTCGCCGACGGCTGTGCCGGAGACGCGGACCTCTCGAAGCTCGTCGACGAGGCCGAGCCGTTCGCTCCCACACAGCCCGAGTCGGCCCACAAGCCGCAAGACCCGGAGTTCACGCCGTTCCCGACCGACACGCTCCCGCGCGCCGCGACCAATCTAGTACGGGCCGGCGCGCAGGCGATGCAGGTCGACGAAGGGATGATTGCGCCGCTCGCGCTGGCAGCCATGAGTTCTGCGATCGGCAACGCTCGTGTCATCGAGCTCTTCGCGTCGTGGCGCGAGCCTGCGGTCCTGTGGGCCGTCGTCGTCGCGCCTTCGGGCTCGGGCAAGTCGCCCGCGCTTGAACTCGTCACCCGCCCCGCTGAGCGGCGAGACAGCGAGGCTCTCCGCGACCACAGGGAAGCCACCAAGGAACACGCCGCTGCGATGTTCCTGCACGAACGGGCCATGAAGGCGTGGGAGCGGGGAGCCGCGAAGGGCAACCTGGCCGACACGCCGCCCGCGGCCCCCGAGCCGCCG
>JADYYE010000118.1 GCA_020853815.1 Phycisphaerales bacterium | reverse complement strand
GATCCCCGGCCGAGACGACCGCCTGCCCGAAGAGCCCACGCTCACGCCGCTTCTGTGCCATGCCATGCTCTACGCACGCCGGGCCTCCGCGGTTTTTTGATTCTGAAAGATGTTTTGGACAGAGCAAAGCAAGCACTGATTTCATGAGGTTCCTTTCAGGACATTTCTTGCGTTGACTGCGCGACGTGCCGCCGAAGATCGGCGCGCCCGTCGGCGGGATGGGCGTCCCCACGCGCAACCGCGGGGACGCCGGATCTCACCGACCGGCGCGGAAGAAACGCCGGACAGTTTCGAACTTCGCAACGACTACGAACGACGCCGACGCCTGGCGCACAGCCCGCCCAGCGCCAGCGTCATCGCCGCGCCGGGCGTGGGCACCGCGTTCCAGGTGAGCGTCGCCTCGCCCGCGCCGTAGCCGTCGAGCGGCGTGCCGCTCGCGTCGCCGAAGTAGACCTTGTAGGTCGCCTCGTACGTCCCGCCGGGCGCGGACACGGCGTACCAGTTGTGCAGCATCATGCCGTCCCACATGATGCGCGGCGACGAGCCGTCCGTGCCGAAGATCGGCTCGAACGTGTGCGATCCCATGTTGTTCATGCGTCCGCCCTTGTAGGCCATGAGCCCGGGGGTGGCGGAGGTCTGCTCGATCCAGACGAACGCGCCGGTGGGCGGCGTCCAGGTGCCCTCCTTCACCCACCCGTACTGCGCGTTGTACCACGTGTCGTTGAGCACCGACGCGTTGCCCATGTACATCTCGGCGTAGTTCCGCAGCTCGGGCGTGGGGACCATCGTGTCCACCATCACCATCACGTCGTCCATCATGCGATGAACCATTACGTGCTTCATGTCGCCGCCCATGTGCGGCATCTGCGCCGACGCGGCGCCGGCAGAGGCGAGCAGAACGGGAACGACAACGATCGAAACCTTCATGTCATGTCTCTCTTTGTGAGAGGCGGCCTAGCGGGCCGTCTCGGGATTGAAACAGTCAAGACTCTCGGAACGATTGAACACTTTCTCGAACTTCACGTCCGCGGCGTGCCCATCGAGGAACAGCACGCCCGTGGACGACTTGTGGCGGAACGGATCGATCTCCGGCGGCGCGTCCTGCTGAACCCAGAAGTGCGCCATCACGTGGTCCGCGCTCGTGGTATTCAGTAATTCACCGAACACCACGGTCGAGAACGGACGCGGTGCCTGGCTCAGCTTGTGCCACGTACGTCCCTTGGTCTCGAACGAGACGAGCTCGTAGTACGAGTTGTACCCGTAGCTCCATCGCTCGCGACGCCGGTCGGACGGGCAGCGGTACACGCCGTTGAACACCGCATCCCACGCCGCGTCCTTGGTTGTGAAGCGTGAGCCGTTCACGTACTCAAAGAACGCGTAGCCCCAGGGCATGGTGCGAGTCGCGCTGGCGGAGTGCTCGCTGTGGACCATCTGGTCGCGGTTGGCGTCGGCATAGGCGTGGGTGAACTGGCCCAGCGTGCGCAGCTGGGACAGGCACTTGGCCGCGCGCGAGGCCTCGCGCGCGCTCCCCAGCGAGGGGAGCAACAGGCCGATCAACAGCGAGATGATCGCGATCACCACCAGCAGCTCGATCAGCGTGAAGCCGATCGCGCATGTGGCGCGGCGCCAAACCATGGGCGGCTCCTTTCCGGCATGAAACCACGCCGAAGCACGAGGCCGATCAGTCGGGACTCACGATGTCACGGGAGGGCGCCGCGATGCGCGCGTCAGGCGCAGGCCCGAAGCGTGTCACGCGCGGGCGGGCCCCGGAGACTTCGCCTCAGGCTCGGGGAGGAGGCACCGTCGGATCGAGCGGGCGCGACGCCGCGTGATCGTCGACCGTCGCGATCGGCTCAAAGAACTCGGGCGCGGGCAACAGGTCGCCCATCCCCGCAACGCGGGGCATAGGCGGGAAGCCGACCGCCAGGAGCACGCTCTTTCCTTTGCAAGACAGGGCCGACATGCCCCAGCGCGCTGGAGCCTCCTTGGATTCGGTCGCGTGCGCGGCCGACGAAGTCTCACAGCACGAACCGGCCTTGGACGCCGCACGAGGCGCCGGCTCGTCGCATGATTTCGATTCCCCGCAGCACGACGCGACACGCGAGTGATCGCTCTCTGACTCGCCATGAACCGCGATGCCCCTCGCCAGCGACGTTTTCAGCGTCTCGACGCACAGCGAGCAGTGTGCGATCCCCGGCCGGACGGCGTTGGCCGCCGCGATCCACTGTTCATCGGTAAATGTGACGCCCGCGGGCGGCAGCACGCCGTGCTCGATCGCCCAGATAAGCCGCTCGTGCTCGGTGTGGCAACAGCACTCGGTCCAGCATTCATGGGCCGAGGCGCAGCCGCAGGCGTGGTCCTGGCACGGATAGGGCGACGACCACACCACGCCGAACCAGCCCGCGACCATCGCCGGCGAGGGCACCACGCCCATCGACGCGGCCATAAACGCGATTGCCGTCAGCAGCCCGACGATCGGGACCAGATGACGGCGATGGACAGGCCGGATCGTCATGGGGAGGGTCATGGTACGGACGCGCCGAGTGCTTTCCAGTTCCGAGGCCCCGCTCCCAGGGCTCGCGGTCGTCGATCAGGTGGCCGTTTTCGTTCCCAAATGCCCTGAAAACCGATTTGTAGAATGCCGACTCTTCATGTCTATTATACCCAACATCGGGTGGCTGTCCAGCACGTGCGAGGCCGCCCTTTCCGACCACGAATTGTCCATCCGTGAACCCGGAGATGCGACGTGAGCATGCCCTCCCCGACTCCCAAGCCTTCGCCGCCGATCGGCCTTCAGGTGTCGGCCCCCACCGGTCGCCCCGGCACGTTCTTCGCCGGCGCGCCGAGCGTCTCCGCGGCCTCGCCCCGCGCGCCGCGCTCCGTCTTCCTGCGTGACGCCTTCCGACCGTTCTATCTCGGCGGCTCGCTCTTTGCGGCACTCGCCATCCCGCTCTGGCTCGGCATGTGGTACCACCAGTCCTTCACGCCCTCGCTCCCCGCGCTCTATTGGCACTCGCACGAGATGGTCTTCGGCTTTGCCGTCGCGATCATCATCGGCTTCCTCTTCACCGCCGCCCGCAACTGGACCGGGCTGGCGCTCCCCGACGGCGTGCCGCTCGCCATCCTGGTCTCCCTCTGGCTCGCGGGGCGTGTCGGCGTGTTCTTCTTCTACAGCACCCCAGCCGCGATCGTTGATTCGCTCCTCCTCCCCATTGTCGCGGGCGTCCTGGCGTTCAAGTTCATCCGCGCGCGGAGCTTCGCGAGTTTTCCGCTCGTCGGCGTTCTGAGCGCGCTCTCCATCGCGAACATCGCGTTCCACGCCGCCATGCTGCAATGGATCGGGCTCGCGCCGCTGGGCGCGATCGAGTTCGGCCTGATGATGGTCGTGCTAATCGAGATGATCATCGGCGGGCGCATCGTCCCCGCGTTCACCGCCAGCGCGATCCCGGGCGTGCGCCAACGCCGTTCCGCATGGCTCAACCGCGCCGCGATCGCGCTCGCCGCCGCGGCCTTCGTCTCGGACGCTTTCCGCGCGCCCCCGTGGCTGATCGCGTCGCTCTCGATCGTCGCCGGCGCGCTGGGGGTCGTGCAGGCGCTGGGCTGGAACCCGCTCGCCACGCGCTCGAAGTCAATCCTGTGGATCCTGCACGCGTCGTACGCGTTCATCCCGATCGGGCTCATTCTGCTCGGGATGTCGTGGCTCAATTTCCTTCCGCGCTCCGCCGCGATCCACGCCCTGGCCGTCGGCTCGATGGGCGGGCTCATCATGGGCATGATCACACGGACGGCCCTGGGCCACTCGGGCCGCCCCGTGCGCGCGGGACGTGCGGAAACTATCTGCTACACGCTCGTGCTGCTCGCGGCGCTGCTGCGCGTATCGGCGTCGCTCGTTCCTCCCGCGAGCGTGGCGCTCATGCTCGGCGCGGGGACGGCGTGGTCCGCCGCGTTCCTGCTCTACGCGATCATGTACGCGCCGATCCTCTGCCGCGCGCGAGCAACTACTTGACGTTGTGCGAGAACCGCTGCTCGCTCGGATGCCATGTTCCCGCCGCCCCAATGCGCAGATCGACGCGCGGATCGCGGCTCGCCTTGCCGCGGAGCTTCAGTTCATGGCGTCCCTGCGCCAGCTGCACCGGCGCATAGCGCCAGGTCCATCCATCGCTCAACAGTGCCGGCTGCCCGTCGATCTCGATCGTCGCGGCGCTGTTGGTGCGAAGCTGGAGCTGATACAGATCGGCGCGCCCCGCCTCGAACACGCCCGAGAGCTCGAACTCCTCGCCCTCTTTCACGCCCGCCGCCGCGATCCAATCCGCGCCAAAGGTGTCGAGCACCGTGACCGGGGCGCGACCGCCCGCGACCAGCTTCAGGCCCTTCTGCGCACCCGCCGGCGTATTGATCGCGCGTCGCGTCACGGGGTCGGTGATCTCGCACCTGATGGCCGCCCCCCGCACGCGCGTGCCGTCGCTCATCACGCCCACGGGGCGCAGCTCGACGCGTCCCATGCCGAGCCCCGTTGTGTCGATCTCGATCGTCGCCTTGGCGCCGTTCTGCTTGGCGATCGCGCGGTCGAAGTGCAGCACCTCGATCGACGTGGCACCCTCGCACGAAAGCTCGATCGCGATCTTCTGTCCCCACGCGGCCTTCGGCGCCGGCTTCTTCGCGATCGTCACGCCTTGCCCGTGATTGGCGAATGACACGACCACGTCACGTCGCACGCAGGTCTTGGGTTGATCGTTCAGCGTCGCGACGATGCTGATCGTGTGCTCGCCGTCGGCGAACCGGGTCGTATCGAGCGTGAACGCGGGCGCGCCCGCCTGCTCCGTGCGCAGGCCGTCCACGAACAACGCAAAGCCGCCCGCGTTCGCGGCCTTGGCCTTGAGCGTGATCGATCCCTTCACCTCGTCCCTGCTCTGCACGCCCTCGATCGAGAGCGAGTCCTTGGCGCGCCACGGCGCGCACATCGGGTCGCCGATGATGAGCAGCTGATACGGGCCCTCGAGCGACTGATAGAACGCCTCGACGAGCGTGCTCCCCTTCACATAGTGCAGGTGCATGAAGGGGCTCGGGAACTTCTCCTGCAGGGCATACGGCTCGGTCACCGCGCCGCTCGAGCCCGCCGCGCCCGCGCGGATGAACTCCGTGCAGGGCGTCTGCCCGTCCCTCTCGCCCATCATCCCGCCGCAGCTGGTCAGGTGCTCGCAGATCGCGCCCGCGATCACTTTGCTCTTGCTCGCGTTCCAGTCGAACTCCGCGATCCCGACCACGGCGCCCGCGACGTCGGCGCGATTCGTGGGAAGCACGCCGTCCTCCAGCACGCAGTTCACGCCCGCCTGCTTGAGCTGATCGACCAGGTCGGCGAACGCCCACGCGCGGGTCGCGGAGCGAATGTCGCCGTTGCGTTCGATGTAGATCGTGCCGCGAGGCCACGTTCCGTCCGCGATGCTCGCGCGCTTCAGGCACGTCCGCACCTCGTCGACCGAGTTGGCTCGCCCCGTATTCACGCCCAGCATCGTCGACAGCATGTAGTGCGGCCCGGGATCTCGCCCGTTGTCGGCGATCTCGCCCTTCTCCGTCCACGCCGCCTGCGCCGAAAACCCGATCGTGTCTTGCACCTGCACGCGCGTTGCCTTCATCTTCGCGATCAGCGACTTGAACTCCGCGCGATCGCGCAGCGAGACGAGGTCCGCGTCGGATTCGGTCTGGCCCGAGTTGCGCCAGCCGCGCTCCGCCGCCTCGAGCAGCGACTTCATCGCGTCGTCGGCCTTGCCCGCCAGCGCCTGGCAGCACGCCAGGTTGTAGTACACCCCGCCATCGTTCCGCGCCGTCTTGACCAGCGTCGCGATCGCCTCCGCCGCCGCGCCATACTGCTTCTGGTCGTACATCTTCATCGCGGCCTGGTACGCCTCACGCTCCTGGGGCGAGAGCGGGGCGCCATCAACCAGGGGGAGCGTGCGCCGGCTATACCGGTTGATGTCCAGGCGCAGGTAGTCCGCGTCCTTCTTCATCACCCACTCGTGCAGGTAGGTCAGGCTGTTGGTCGACGCGACCGGCGTGATCGTCTGGCCGAACGAGCGCCCCGCCATGTCGGCGCTCACGTCGACCGCGGACGGGATGTCGATCGAGTAGGTGATGCAGTCGATCTGCGGACGCAGGCCGCGCACGTCGAGCTCGTGCAGCACCGGCCCCAGGATCTCCGTGCGGAATCGGTTGATGTCGGTGGAATCCGGCGCCGTCAGGCCGTGCAGCAGGATGACGTTGCGCGCCGGGATGTGCCGGAGGGCGGCGTATTCGTTGGCGACCGTGAGCGAGGCCCAGCTGTCGGCGTTGACCACCAGGGCGACCGACTCGGGCGAGAGCCCGGCGCGGGCCGCGGGAACCGCGGTGAGCAACGCCGCGAGCACGAGCGAGCGAATCAGCAGTCTGTGGACGCCGGACCTGAACGAGTCCCCGAGTGAAGGTCCGGGTTGCCTCAATATCGGCGCTGCGACTGAACTCCGGGTTTGGCGCATCGCGCCAGTCTACAGCCTCTGATCGCCCTCGCCGGCTAGCGAGTCCAGCGGCGTCGGCCCGGGCGAGCTCGTCGTTGCCTTGCTTGTTTGATCCAATTCGCCGCCATTTGTTGGCGGATGATCCGTGCCGCACTCCGGGCAGCGCGGCAAGTCATTCAACTCATAGCCGCACTTCTGGCAACATCCTTCGGGGAACTCGTGCGGGTGAGTCTTGACCCAGCCGGTGATCGCCAGCGCGATGCCGAGGATGAAATAGGCCACCGATTTGAGAATCGAGACGATTCGATCAATGCGATCCTCTCCCGTCATAGGCGGGATAGGAACAAAGACACTGCCAATGTTCAAGGTGAGCAATACACCCAGCGGACAGAGTATACCCCATGCGCCGCGCACGCGTCCCCAACGTTGAAAGGCATTGACCGACACCGCGACAGACGCGATCAGCGTGCCGAGCCACGCAAGGGGAATGAGAATAAGAAACACGACGAAGCCCATGCCGAGAGTCTACCGTGAACCCGCATCTTCCGGCTTCTGGTCGTCCTGGGGGCCTTCACCAACACCAGAAGTGCGGCCAAGGCTTCCCACGCTCGCGCGGGCGTCCAGAGTATCGAGCCGCTCCGTGCCGCACTCGGGGCACTTGCCCAGTTCCTTCAGGTCGTAGCCGCATTTCTTGCAGTGTCCCGGCGGGATGGGCTCGCGCAGCGCATCGCGCCACGCCGAACACTGCACATACACGCCCGCGAGCCCAACGATCAGCAGGATTGCAAGCGCCACCAGCGCCTTGGCCGGCGGGTTCCGGTACGCGCCTTCCATGAAACCGATCCAGGCGACCACGAGTGCCGCGGACGCGATCGCGCCCAGCGGCCCGAGCAGCGCCAACCGCGCGCCCTTCACCCCGTGCCGACGAACCCCGATCAGCAACGCCGCGAACGACGCGATCGTGAGCGCGATCCAGAGCAGTCCGATGATCGGCCCGAGTTTCACGCGAGGAGTCTACCGCGCGGCGCCTTGGGACCGGGGATCGTTCCCGCGCGAATGCAAGGCGCATGGCCTGGCCTCGGGCGTTCTCACCGGGCTTCGTCCACCACTTCGCCCACCACCGCGATCGCAAAGCCGTCGTAGCCCTTGGCGCCCACGGTCTGCAGCAGCGTGGCGGCCAGGCCCGGCGTCTCTCCCATCAGGCGCAGCACCTGGCGCGACCCCTCGACCGACGGGTTCGCGCCCGAGTCGTCCAGCACCGCGCCCTCGCGCACCACGTTGTCCACGATGATGATCGCGCCCGGGCGCGCCAGCCGCAGCGCTATCTCGAAGTACCGCGCGTTGCTCGGCTTGTCGGCGTCGATGAAGACGAGATCGAACGCTTCAACCTCCGCGCGCTCCATCTCCCCGAGCGACTTAAGGGCCGCCCCCTCGCGTAGCTCGATCAGGTGATCCACCTTCGCCAGCGCGAAGTTCTCGCGCGCGATCTGGGCATGGTGGGGGTCGATCTCCAGCGTCACGATCCGGCCGCCCGCCGGCAACGCTCGCGCCAGCCAGAGGGTGCTGTACCCGCCCAGGGTGCCGACCTCCAGCACGCGCTTCGCGCCCGAAACCCGCGCGAGCAAGTGGAGGAACTTGCCCTGGCAGGGTGACACCGCGATCGCCGGAAGCCCGGCGCGGGTGCATCTGGCCATCACCTCGTCGAGCACGGCATCGCTGGTCCGCAGCCAGGCCTCCGCGATCGCGTCGACCGCGGCCCATGTTGATTGGGGATCACCGGACATGTCATTATCATCGCCGCGCCGGCGCGCCAACGTTGATTTCAAACGGGCCGGCGGGTTCATTTTCGTTGGAACACCCGGCAGATCGGGTCAGTGGTTACCCCCGGCCCCGATCACCCGCCGCATCCTGCGCAACTCATGTCGGTACCGGTTCAGCCCCATCTGCCGGGTGGGCGCGTTATTCTGGTTCTTCGGGCCGGGCATGTGCTCGGCCCCAGGATTCGAGAGGCCCCGCCCGTTGCCGAACAAAGATGTGGTCATCCCGATCGTCTTTCCCGACTACCTCGTCGCGATGGAACAGCCTGGTGGCTGCGTCGACAACCCGCTCCCCCGCTATGCCCGCGAGTGGCTCGATGGAATTGTTCAGACTCCCGGGCGCTGGTGCATTCCAGCCCGGACCCATCGCGTCCCCGATCTGGGCCACGCCGGCGTCCTGTTCTTCCAGGGCTCGACCGGACTTACGAAGTACTACGAATACGGACGTTACGATCCCGCGGACCTCGGCCTCACGCGACGAGTGTCCGTCCCTGACGTAACGATTGCGGACGACGGTCGCCCCACCGCGGCCTCCCTGCGAGCCACGCTCGCGCGCATCTCCTCGCGTAGCGGGCAAGGGGGCCGCATCGAGGGCGCATACGTTGAACTGCCCAAAGGAGCGTTTGATCGTGCCCTCGCGTACGCCCGGCGAAGGGAAGGCAATAACAGCCACCCGAATCGAACGCCGTACGCGCCCTTCTCCAACAATTGCATGCACTTCTCCCTGGAGGCATTGCGCGCCGCGGGCGCGGACCCGCCGTTCATGATCGACCCGCGACCGGTCGGCTTCGTCTCCGCCATTCAATCGTCCTATCCAGCGCTGCATTTCACGGCGCCCGCGACGCTCGATATCGCCGGCGTCGCGCTGCAATAGCGCCTTCGTCAGCGTCGGTCTCGGGGTGTGCCCCCCGTCCCGATCACCCGCCGCACCAGGTGCAGCAGCGTGTCCGACATGAACGGCTTGGCGATGAACGTCACGCGCTCGGGGTCCACCCCGTGGTGCGTGATCGTTTCTTCCGTGTAGCCCGACATGTAGATCACCGCGATCTTCCGCGTCTCGGCCAGCTTCTCCGCCAGTTGCACGCCGCTCATGTCCGGCATCACCACGTCGGTCAGCAGCACGTCGATCGTCCCCGGATGCGCCGCCGCCAGCTTCAGCGCCTCGGGCCCGCTCTCGGCGCTGAGCACCGTGTACCCCGCGTTCCGCAGCTCCTCGGCCACCAGCTCGCGCACCAGCGCGCTGTCCTCCGCGATCAGGATCGTTTCGCTCCCGCGCGGCGGTGGCTTGGGCGCCGCCGCGCCCGCCGTCGGCGAGGCATTGGCGTACACCCGCGGCAGGTACACGCGCACCGACGTCCCGCGCCCCACCTCGCTGTACACGCCGATGTGCCCGCCCGCCTGCTTCACGATCCCCTGGCACATCGCAAGCCCCAGGCCCGTCCCCTTGCCCGCGGGCTTGGTCGTGAAGAACGGCTCGAAGATGTGCCGCTGGACCTCCGGCGTCATCCCCACGCCCGTGTCCGTCACCGCGAACACCACGTACTCGCCCGGCGTCACCTCGACGCGCGAGCGGCAGAACGCTTCGTCCAGCACCGTGTTGTGCGTCTCCAGCGTCAGCGTCCCGCCCGCGGGCATCGCGTCGCGCGCGTTGATCACCAGGTTCACCAGCACCTGCTCGAGCTGCGCGTGGTCCGCCCGCACCATGCCCGTGTCGTCCGCGAACACCGTGCGCAGCGTCACGTCCTCGCCGATCAGTCGGCGCAGCATGGGCGTGATTCCCGCCGCCACCTCCTTGGGCGACAGCACCCGCGGCGCCACGATCTGCTTGCGCGCGAACGTCAACAGCTGCCGCGTCAGGTCCGCCGCCCGCTGGGCCGCCTGGTTGGCCTGCGCCAAGGTCGGCGCGACCGGATGGTCAACGCCCAGCTTGCGCGAGGCCAGGGCCAGGTAGTTGAAGATCGCCATGATGAGGTTGTTGAAGTCGTGCGCGATGCCGCCCGCCAGGCGTCCCACGCCCTCCATCTTCTGGGCCTGGAGCAGCTGTGCCTCGAGCCGCTTGCGCTCCGCGATGTCGCGCAGGATGACCGTGTAGAAGTGCTGCCCGTCGGAGCGCGCGTGCGAGATCGAGGCCTCGATCGGGAACTCGGTGCCGTCCGCCCGAACGCCCGCGACCGCGCCAAGGTGCCCCATCGAGCGCGTCGTCACGCCCGCCCGCCCGAACGCGTGGATGAAGCTCGGGTGCTGGTCGCGCGAGCGATGCGGGATGAAGCGGTCCAGCGTGCCGCCGATCGCCTCGCCGGCCGTCACGCCGAACATCTTCTCCGCCGCCGCGTTGAACATCACGACGTGCCCGAGTTGATCGATCGTGATGATCCCGTCCATCGCCGATTCAACGATGCGCTGCAGCCGCAGCTCGCTGGCGGCCTTGGACTCCGACGCCGGATGGTCCGCGATGTCAACCACCATCACCAGCACGCGCCCTGAGTCGTCGCGCGCCGCCACCAGCCGCGCCCACGCATCGTCGTCGGCGTTCACGCACACGTCGCAGGAGAGTTCGCAGCGCCGGCCCTCGACCACGTCGCGCAGCCCCGTCGCCGCCGCCTCCCCCTCCGGGAGCGCCGCCAACGCCCCGATCAGGTCGGCGCCCGGGGCGGCCAGCGCGGCCAGCGCGTGAGCCTTCGACGCCCACGCCGCGTTCACGCGCTCCACCCGCCCGCCCGCGCCCACCAGCGCGCAGGGCGTCGGCAGCGCCATCATGAATGACGCCACGCCCAGCGCGCCCTCACCGCCCGGCATGGACTTGGACCCATCCGACATCACGGCTCCCTGAACGCGAATCGACACCGCCCGCTTCATCCTATGACCGCCGTCGCCCCGTCCCACGTTTCGGATAGCGCCGCGCGTTATCGGCTGATCACCAGCGTGGCGGTTCTACTTCCACGCGGACTACCATCGGGCCATGAACAAGCACACGAGCCTCGCTTCGCTGGTCGCGGTCGCCTCGGTTCTTACGCTGGTCGCGTGCGAAGACAAGAGCGCCCAGCCGCCGCTTTCAGAGCCCAAGCCCGCCGTTCCCGCCAGCGACGCCGCCACTCCGCCCGGTGGGGGCGCGACGAATGGCGCGACGGGCGGAGTAGTCCCCGTGAGCCCCGAGGCCGCCAACGTCGGCACCGGAAAGACCATCACCGCGATGGGGGTGAGCGTCACCCTCCCCGACGCGTGGAAACGCAATCCTCCCGCCAATCAGATGCGCCTGGCCGAGGCCAGCGTGCCCGACGCCTCCGGCGACGCCGCCAAGGACTGCCTCGTGGTCTTCTCGACCGCCGGCGGCTCGGTGCAGGACAACATCACCCGCTGGGCCGGCCAGGTCCGCGATGCCCAGGGTCAGCCCGTCGCCGGCACGCCCGCGACCAAGCAGGTCGGCGGCGCGAACGTCACGACCGTTGAGATGACCGGCACCTTCGCGGGCATGGGCGACACCCCGCCCAAGGAAAACTGGACGCTCCGCGGCGCCATCATCGAGACCAGCCAGGGCCTGCTCTTCATCAAGATGACCGGACCCGCCGAGGGCATGGCCGCCGCTCTCCCCGGCTTCAACACCATGATCGACAGCGTCAAGAAGTCTTAGGGCGGTTTCGCGTGGAGTGGAGCGTCGAGATAAGCCCCGCGGCAATGGGCAATAGGGAATGGGCAATGGGAAGACGCGCCGATTGAACTGAAACCGCTCTAGGTATCAAGACTGTTGGCTCCGATGCGGATTCAGCTCGGGGACATCGGCTTCCCATTCCCCATTCCCCATTGCCCATTTCCTTTCCGACGAACGCCGCGGCTTCGCACGTTCGCTCGTGGCCATCTACGACGCCTTCACCGAACTCCCGGATTTCACCTCCGTGAGCACGGTGTTCTTGCGTTCGCCGCGGGCATCACCCGGAGGGGTCATGCCCCGCATCCGCCGACGCTCGCGCACCAGCCGATACACCACGCCCATCGCGTAGCCCGCCAGCACGGCGAAGCTGAGTCCATAGGCAACCATGGTGGCGGCGGTGTCGCTCATCCCGTCAGGCCGGCGGCGGGAGGAATGATGGGTCCGCTCGGCTCGGGCTCCCAACGGAACGCCGGGAGACGCGCCAGGAAGAACCGCGCGGCGATCAGCCCGCCGGAGATCATCGTGATCGCCGCCATCCACGTCCACAACGCCGGGTACATCGCCGGCACCAGCCCCGACTGCGTCGGGTGAACGTCGGGCAACAACTTCACCGCCAGGTACAAGAGCGGCACGTCCAGGAACGCCACCGCGCCGTACACCGCGCTCACCAGCGCCCGACGCTCCGGCGACGCGATCCGACGCCTCATGATCAGATATGCCAGATACAGCGCCCAAAGGATGAGGCTGAAGGTGAGGCGTGGACTCCACGTCCACCACAGGTCCCACGCCACCTTGCCCCAGAACATGCCGGTCAAGAGCAGGACCGTGCCGTTGAGCACCGTGACCGCCGCCGCGGCCTGGGCCAGGTCGTCCCACTTCTGCCCGCGGGCCGCCAGGTACCCCACGCTGGCGACGCACACCACCAGCGACGCCAGGAACGTGTTCACCGCCACCGGCAGGTGCAGATAAATCAGTTTCTGAATCGGGCCCATCGTCTCATCAATGGGAGCCCGGACCGCCAGGAACACCCCGATCGCGAGAAGCGCGAGCGCCAGCGCCCAATACATACCCGCGATCCATCCGCGCCGGCGATCCATGCAGCACCTTCAGGAAGCAGGAACACTCGGGCGACCGCCGCTCCCTCCGCCGAGAACGCGCTCGCCACAACAGGCTCACTGCAACCGTGGTGCCATCATCACCCCAGACCGAGCCCCGCCTCGACCTCGGGGAATCACCCGATCTTGCCGAAACGCGGCAACCCAGGCGCGGCGCGCGAAAACATCAATCCCAAAGCTGGAATTGATGCGATCATTTTCGTCCCAAGATTGAGAATACTCAGCTATTGGGTGTGACAACTGAGGCAGAGCTTGCTGCCCCGATTGTTGACCACGAGCTGCCCCGGCTCGCGTGAGTAGATGCTGTGGCACGACCCGCACCCCAGATTCCCGCTGAAAAGCCTGATTCGCTTATCGGGGTTTCGACTCAGCCGGAACTCGCTGTCGCGGGAACGGCTTGTCTCACGCATGGGAATCCCGATCGGGTGATCGGGGAGCATCTCGTCGGCGCGGCGCTTGACGGCATGGGACCCCGCGTCGCTGGCCGACGAGCCGTCGTGGCAGGCCATGCAGCTCACGCTCTCGCCGTCGGCGGTCCCCGCGTGGGCGTGGGTGTCGAACGCCGACTTTGTTCCAAGGTGGGCCCGTCCGCCGTGCAGAGAATGGATGGCCTTGGTCGAGTTCTTGGCCCCGGAATGGCAATCCATGCACAGGCCCGCGCCGCTGGTGTCGGCCCTCACGCCGACCGGCTTGCGCGTTGTCGCGTGTTCGGACGACGCATCGTGGCAGGTAAGGCACGTCACGAGACCACCCGCCAAGGGCAGGCTGTTTGGAACGGGCATGGAGGCCATCACGTTGGTCGGATGAGTCAGCACCTGTTCGAAGCGGTGACACGCGATGCAGCTGCGCGCGGTGACGGCTGGGTTGGCGCTTGGCTGAATGGCCGGGGTCGCCGTCCAGAACTCGGTCTCGGCGTTGGCCGGTTTGGGGCCTGGGCCGATCGACCCGGCGATGATGACACCCGCGATGCCGGCGATTCCCCAGAGCATCGACCACGGGATCACCCGCTTTTGTCGGTATTTCGTTTGCATTGCTGCTCGCTCCCTGCCTCGGAGGGGGCATCGGCAACGCGCACATTCTGCTTGAATTGGTCGGGTCGGATTCTGGATCACCGGTTCTCAGAGGCGTCGCAAACATGGTGCAAGTCCTCCCATCGGCGGGAATGGCGCGGGCGTCATACCCCGCGCCACAGCGTCCAAACGCGGTTTTGGGGGCAAATCATCGCTGGCACGCGAATTGCCATAGTGACATCTTGAATACAGCATCGGCCGGAAGACTCCTGGGCGGACCTGAGGTCACGGCCGCAAGATAAGTGTGGAGGACATCATGAAACGGCAACTGCTTGTTGGGACGATCGCGATGGTGTGCCTGGCGGGCGCCGCGCAGGCTCAGATCACCGGCTCCGCTCACGACTTCAGCAGCATGGCGTGGTCCGGCGGCGAGATCTGCAAGCCCTGCCATACGCCGCACTTCGGCAACGTGGACGCGGGCTTCATGTGGAACCACGAGCTCTCCGCCGCGACCTTCACCATGTTCGAAGGCGAGACGGGCGGCCCCGAGTTGCTCGATGAGCGCTCCCTCATGTGCATGGGTTGCCACGACGGCACCGTCGCCCTCGACAGCTTCGGCGGGCAGACCGGCATCAACTTCATCGGCGGCAAGGCCCTGATCGGCACCGACCTGCAGGACGATCACCCGATCGGCGCCGACGCGATCTATCCGACCGAGGCCAGCACCCGCTTCAACCCGCAGGACGCCAACCACCGCGTCCCGGGCCCGTGGGGCTCCCTGCGTCTGCGTGCGTGGATCGATCCGACCGACAACGTTGAGAAATACGTCGTCGGCTGCAGCACCTGCCACACCCCGCACAACGCGGGCAACTTCAACCACATGGTGCGCTTCAGCAACCAGGCCAGCCACCTCTGCTTGACTTGCCACATCAAGTAAGCTCAAGCCCAGGAGTCATCTCGGTTGATGATTTCACTCCGAGCGTCGAAAGGCGCTCGGAGTTGTTTTTTGGAAAGGCACTAGGGAAAGGCATCAGGCATCGGGCCTTGGGAAAGCGAAGCGGAAGGCATGTTGGCAGGAGGAGTGGCGGGGCGGAGCGGGCCGAATGAATGCTCGCGGCCGCTCGGGACGGGCTTGGCGCGGACCGCGGAGCGGGGCCGAGTCGAGGACGTCCAGCGGGTGAGGACAACCGCCGCTTGCGGGACTACAACCAGAACGTGGCCAGACGGGCTCAACCTTGGCACCAGGTTTGCACGATTCTCAGACGTAGCCAACCGGGAGGTTCCATGAAGACCAAGTCTGCGATTCGGGGGATGCTGGCCTGCGGCCTGGCGGGTCTGTTCGCCCTCGTCGGCGTTTCGGGGTGCGGTTCGACGCCCACCGCCAAGAAGGACGCGGGGGTTCAGGGCAAGTACGCCTTCTGGCCGCTGGCGCCCGACGAGCCGCGCATTCAATTCATCGGCGCGTACAACTCGAGCGAGGACGTGTCGCGGACGGAGGCGTCGGGGCTGGAGAAGGCGGTCTTCGGCAAGGACGTGGAGCAGGTGGCGTGGGTGAACAAGCCCTACGGCCTGACGATGCGCGACGGGAAGATCTACATCTGCGACATCCGCGGCAAATCGGTCGTGGTGATGGACCTTGCCAAGAAGCAGACGCGGCTGATGGGCACGACGGGCGTGAACAAGATCGAGCGCCCGGTGGCGATCGCGATCGGCGACGACGGCGAGATCTACGTGGCCGACGGCGTGTACGGCGCGGTGATGATCTTCGACAAGAGCGAGCGTTTCAGCCGCGCCATCAAGATCGAGAAGTTCAAGCCCGCCTCGATGGCGGTGGCCGGCGAGCGCCTGTACATCGCCGACCTGGCGCGTCAGCAGGTCCTGATCCTGAACCGCAAGACGGGCGCGGAGATGGGCGTGATCGGGAGCGTGGGCGACGAGCCCGGGCAGTTCCGCCTGCCGGTGGGCGTCACCCTCGACAAGGAGGGCAACGTCTACGTCACCGACATGATGCGCTGCATGGTGCAGAAGTTCGACCGCGACGGGAAGTACATCTCGGGCTTCGGGCGCCTGGGAGACCACGCCGGCTCGTTCGCGCGGCCCAAGCACCTCACGGTCGACTCCGACGGCATCATCTACGTCGTCGACGCGGCGTTCCAGAACGTGCAGATGTTCAACGACAAGTACGAGCTCCTCATGTTCTTCGGTTCCGCGGGCGACCACCCCGGCTCCATGAGCCTCCCGGTCGGGATCGTCGCGACCGACCAGGGCCTCGAGTATTTCAAGGACAAGATATACCCCGGCTTTGAGGCCAGGCGCCTGGTCCTGGTCGCCAACCAGTTCGGCGCGGGAAAGGTGTCGGTGTACGCGATGGGCGGCCTGCGATCCGGCTACACGATTGAGCAGGTCGCCGCGGTCTCGGAGAAGGTCACCTTGGGTGTGAAGGACTCGCGCAGCGCCGAGGCGCTCAAGTTCCAGAACATCGGCGGCATCGAGCCGACCCCCGAGGGCGCGATCTCCGACGAGCCCGTCAATCTGGATGAGCAGCCCGCGGAAACCCAGACGCCACCGGCTACTCCCAAGTAGTTTCGCGGAGCGATTGCCCCGATGAAGTCCTCCCCACGCCAAGTGGTTCGGCGGCCTCGCCTTCGCGGGGCCGCCACGCGCTGGACCCTGGGCGCGGCGCTGGTGGGGAGCGTGGCGGCGGCGGTGTGGTGCGGGTGCACGGTGACGAAGGAGAACTACGCGACGCTGAGCCTGTTCTTTGACGGCGTGCCGGACCCCAACGCGCGCGTCGCCGGCGGGGAGCCGGGCGACATGCTGATCGCCGCCAAGCCCGTGGTCCACCAGCCCTTCGCGGAGGAGAAGTGCGAGGAGTGCCACAAGACGCAGTATCGTCCGAGCCGGAACGATCCGACGGCGTGCCTCAACTGCCACGACAAGCTGATGGACAAGCACGCCTGGACGCACGGCGCGGTGGCGGGCGGGGCGTGCCTGTGGTGTCACACGCCGCACGAGTCGGCCCGCAAGTGGCTGCTGCGCGGGCCGGACCGGAAGCTGTGCATGCAGTGCCATTCGGCGGCGATGCTGTCGGACCAGACGGTGCCGGCCCACGCCGATCCAAAGTCGAGCTGCCTGGCGTGCCACTTCGGGCACGGCGGGGACTCGGCGGTCATGCTGCGTCCGGGGGCGACCGCCCAGTCGCCGCCCCCCGAGAGCGCCGCGCCGGACGAGAGCAAGGCGCAGCCGGTCTTTGATCCAAAGGACGGCGGTCGGTCGAGCACGCCGCCCGCGGCGCCCGACCGGCGCGGTGAGACGGGCGCGCCCGACGGGCCGCCGCGCCCGGACGATGACGAGGTGGTGCCGCCGGAGATTCCCAACCCCACGTGACCCATGCCGAGGCGCGCCCATGCACCCATCTTCATCCTGGGATTGCTCGCCCTTTCGGGGCGGGCGGTGGCGCAGACGGAGGGGGACGACGGCGGGCCGGTGATCGTGGGCGAGCGGAAGACGGGGTGGTCGGGGGTTGAGCTGGTGCGGTTTGTTCCGGCGCTGGACCTTCGCTGGCAGCACGAGCGCGACAAGAACAAGGTGAAGGGGCAGCCCGACCAGACGGTGATCGAGGATCGCTATCGCGAGCTGCTCGACATCGACAGCCAGTTCACGATCGGGCACAAGAACCTGATCGACGTGTCGGCGGTCTTCCAGTTCGGCAATGAGGACATCTTCCGGCGCAGCGGGGTCGAGGGGGACAGCGGGCATACCAACAGCCTGATCGGGCTGTGGGACATCAACGCGCTGGTCTTCGGCGCCAGCGAGCTGCCGACCAACATCTACTCGCGGAGGAGCGAGGACCGCCAACGCCGCCCCTTCGCGGGCGCGCTGGACCAGACCACGACGGAGACGGGGATCGCGACGCGCTACCAGACCGATTTCATGGCGCTGACCGCCGAGTACTTTCACCGCGAGCAGGAGATCACCGACGATCTGGGCGACATCAGCACCACGACGACGCAGGACACCTTCACGACCAGCGACATCTTCAACATCGCCGAGCGCCAGAAGCTGGAGTTCAACTACACGCTCGACATGGTGGACGAGAGCCAGAGCGGCGGCTATTCCGACTCCTACACGCGCCACGACGGGTTGCTGACGCACAACTGGACCTTCGGCGACGAGGGCATTCCGCACGAGCTGCGCTCGCAGGCCCGCGTTTACAACCAGTCGGGCTCGCAGGACATCAACCGCTTCCGCTGGGACGAGTTCCTCACGCTGCGTCACACCGACCGGTTCGAGACGCGTCACAACCTGGTCTTTGACCAGCTCGAGGTGCGCGACAGCTCGCGCGACCTGGTGCGGTTCGAGAACTCCGCCAAGCACCGGCTCTTCGACAGCCTCACCAGCCTGGGCACCCTGGGCGCGCAGCGGATCAGCGACGCCGAGGGCTTTACCAGCGACGAGCTCTTCCTGAGCGGGCAGCTCGACTACACCAAGAGCGTCCCCCTGGGGCGCCTCGATGCCGCCGCCGGCCTCGGGTACAACACGCAGATGAACAGCGACCGCGGCTCGACCTTCCGCGTGCTCGACGAGGCCCACGTCTACAACGACGGCTTCCCCACCATCCTCAATCGGCGGAACATCGTGCCCGGGTCGGTCGAGGTGCGCCCCGCCGCCAACGCCACGCCCTACCAGGAGGGGATCGACTACACCGTTCAGTACTTCCCCGATCGCACCGAGATCCGCGGCGTGCTCACCGGCGCGCTGGTCAGCGGGCAGACGATCCGCGTCACCTACGACGTGGGCCCGGAATCCGGCTACGACGTCGACACGCTCACCACCAGCTGGGCCCTGCGCTACACGCTCACCGAGGGAACGTTCAAGGGGCTGGCGGGCTACACGACGTATCGCACGACCGAGCAGACCATCAGCGCCGACGACCCCTCGCTCTTCACGCCCGACGACACCAAGGACCTGCTGGTGGGCCTGGAGTACCGGCGCGCCGAGTGGTTCGCCCGGGCCGAGTACAACATCCACGACAGCACGATCTCGCCTTACAACGTGGCGCGATTCCTGGTCAACTACTCGCTGCAGACGGGGACGGGCTCGGCGGTCAACGCCGAGGTCTCGCGCGAGATGATCGAGTTCACGGACGAGAGCGACGACGTGACGCTCGACCGCGCCCGCGTTGAGTGGATCACCCGCCTCGACGAGGCGTTCAGCCTGATCCTCGGCGCCACCTATCGCCACGAGGACAGCAGCGTCAACGGCACGACCGACGGGCTCGAAGAGCACGTCACGCTCAACTTCCGCAAGCGTCAGACCTCGATCTACGCCACGCTCACCAATTCCAACCTCGAAGGACCGAACAGCGAGAGCGAGTCGCAGCTCTTCGAGATCGGCCTGCGGCGATCGTTTTAGGAGAACCATGAACCACCCGCCGACATCCCGGTTCATGCCCGCACGCTCGTCCGCGTGGCTGCTCCCGGCGGGCGCTCTCGCGTCGATCGCGGTGCTTTCGAGTTGCTCATCGCCCGCGGGACGGATCCTGGAGGCGGGCGACGCCGCCCCGTCGTGGCCCGCGCCGCCCGACCCGGCGCGCCTGCGATTCCTGGGCGAGATTTCGACCGACAAGGACCTCAAACCCTCGAAGAGCTTCCTCGAGTCGCTGGGCGCGGGGCTCTTCGGCGAGGACGCCGCCAAGGGCATGACGAGCCCGATGGGCGTGTGTACGGACGGCGGGTCCAAGGTCTTCGTCGCCGACAGCAACGGGCAGACGGTGCATGTGTTTGATCTGGAGTCGCGCCGCTACGGGCGCTGGGAACCGCCGGAGAAGTTCGGGCTCCCGGTGGCGCTTGCGTGGGACGGCGCGGGGTCGCGTCTCTTGGTGTCGGATTCCGTGGCGGCGTGCGTGTACGCCTTTGACGCCTCGGGCGCGATGACCGCCAGGCTCGGCGCGGGCGCGCTGAAGCGCCCCGCGGGAATCGCGCCGGACGCGGGCGGGCGGGTCTACGTCGCCGATGTGGCGGCGCACCAGGTCATCCTGCTGGACGGCGCCGGCGCGGAGATCACGCGACTGGGAGAGCGCGGCACGGAGCTGGGCACGTTCAATTACCCGACGAACCTCGCGCTGGATCGCCAAGGCCGCCTGTACGTCAGCGACACGCTCAACTTCCGCGTGCAGGTCTTCGGGGCGGACCTGAAGCCGATCCGCCAGATCGGGCGACAGGGCGACCTGCCGGGTTATTTCGCCCAGCCCAAGGGCGTGGCGGTCGACCCCGACGGACACGTCTACGTGGTGGATGCGCAGTTCGAGGCGGTGCAGCTTTTCAGCCCCGAGGGGCAGTTGCTCCTGTCGGTGGGACGCGAAGGGCGCGGGCCGGGCGAGTTCTGGCTTCCGGCCGGGATTCACATCGATGCAAAGGGACGCGTCTGGATCGCCGATTCATATAACCAGCGGGTGCAGGTCTTCCAGTATCTGGGCGACGGCACGGACGGGGGCACGGACGGGCGCGCGGGCGCGAGCACGGGCGCGAACATGGACGGGAGTGAGGGTGGAAGGCCATGAACGCAATTCGTCAACCAGCGTGGATGGCGGCGGTGGGGGCGCTGTTCGCCGCGGCCGGGGCGACGGCCCAGGTCGTCTCGATGGTGAGCAGCCCGCACGATCTCTCCGCGGGGAGCGCCGCCAGCGTGCGCGCCTCCAGCGAGGATCAGGTCTGCATCTTCTGCCACACGCCCCACAACGCCTCGCCCATCGCGCCGTTGTGGAACCGCGCCATGTCGCCCCAGGCCTATCTGGTCTACACCAGTCGCTCCCTGGACGCCAAGCCCGGGCAGCCGACCGGCGATTCCAAGCTCTGCCTCTCCTGTCACGACGGCACCATCGCGCTGGGGAGCGTGCTCAGCCGCGCCACGCCCATCACCATGGCCGGCGGCGTGGTGACCATGCCCCACGGCTCGGGAAATCTCGGCACCGACCTTCGCGACGACCACCCGATCTCGTTCCGTTATGACTCCGCGCTGGCGACCAAGGACGGAAAACTCCGCGATCCCTCGGGCCTGCCCGCGTCGGTGCAGCTCGATACCAACCGCGAGCTGCAGTGCACCACCTGCCACGACGCCCACAACAACGCCTTCGGCAAGTTCCTGGTCATGCGCAACACCAACTCCGAGCTCTGCGTCTCCTGCCACGCCGTCGGCCAGACCGACATCCAGGGGCACGCGCAGTGCGTCGATTGCCACCAGAACCACACCGCCCCCAGCGGCGCGCTCCTGCTCAAGAAGCAGAACATCACCAAGACCTGCACCAGCTGTCACGACGGCTCACACCCCAAGGCCGTCGACGTCGCCTCCGACATGACCAAGATCAGCGCCCACGACACATCGAGCGTTCCCAATCCCGACGGCGGATTCCAGGCCAATTCCACCTGCACCAGCTGCCACGACCCGCACACCATGACGCGCGGCACGGTCGCCCGCCAGACCGGTCCCGGACCCCGCACCGGCTCTCTCGAGCGCCTCGGACGAATCGGCGGCGTCAACGCCTCCGGCGCGCCCGTCCGCGTCATCACCGCCGAGCAGGAGGTTTGCTACAAGTGCCACGGCGACGGCAACATCGCGATGCCGCGGGTCGCGCGCCGAATCTCCAACGCCAACGTGCGATTGCAGTTCAGCCCCTCGGCCGTCTCCATGCACCCCGTCGGCGTTTCCGGGCGCGCGACCGACGTGCCCAGCCTCCGCCCCGGTTGGACCACCTCCAGCACCATGCGCTGCGGCGATTGCCACGGCTCGGATTCCGGCGCCGGTGGCATCCACGGCTCGAGCCACCCGGGCCTCCTGGTCGCCGCCTACGAAACCCGCGATTTCACCAGCGAGAGCGCCGCGGCCTATGCCCTGTGCTACCAGTGCCACGACCGCGCGAACATTCTTGAGAATCGCTCCTTCCCCGGGCACAAGCTCCACATCGTCGACAAGCAGACGCCGTGCGCCGCGTGCCACGACGCGCACGGCATCGCGGCCGGCCAAGGGCGTCCCTCCGCCAACTCCCACCTCATCAACTTTGCCACCGCCATCGTGCTGCCGGATCGCGTGACCGGAAAGCTCGAATACCGCGACAGCGGCGGGTTCACCGGCGAGTGCTTCCTTTCGTGCCACGGGGTCGACCACTCCCCGAAACGCTACCCAACCGGGCCGTAAGAGACAAATTGCCCATTTTTACACTTCCCATGACTGGGAATCACTGGTATGGTGATTCCCGATCGTGGGAAGTGCGCGTTGTTCCATGCGGAAGAACGCCGGGCGGCGCGACATGTGGATCGGGCACGGCATTTGCACCAGCGTGATGCGGATTGACCCTTTCTCGCTTCTGGAGGATTCCATGAACATCATGCTCGCCGCGCTGGTGGCCTGTGCTCTCTCGGGCCCGTTGCCGCTCGACCAGGATTCCAAGCAGTCGCCGAAGGACAAGCCGGCGCAGGAGCACCCGACGACCAACCAGCCGTCGAAGAAGCCGATGCCGTCGGGGCACCCCGGACTGAGCAACGAGCAGGTGGACTGGCCGCAGGCTCGCGTGGAGGACGTGAAGTCGATCGACGCCATCATCGCGGCGTTCTACAAGATCCCGGCGGGCAACCCGGGCGAGGCGCGCGACTGGGGGCGTTACGCGTCGCTCTTCACGCCCGACGCCCGCATGGTGCCGGCGCGTTCCGACGATCGCGGCGGGGCGATGGCGATGTACGTTCCCATCGGGAAGTACATCGAGATGAACCAGAAGTATTTCGAGAAGGGCGGCTTCCTCGACACCGAGGTCCACCGCAAGGTCGACACCTTCGGGCACATCGCCCAGGTGTGGAGCACCTACGAATCGCGCCACAACGCCGAGGAGAAGGAGCCCTACATCCGCGGCATCAACAGCATCCACCTGCTGAAGGACCACGATCGCTGGTGGATCGTCAACGTCTTCTGGGATTTCGAGACGCCGGGCAACACGATCCCGGCGCAGTACCTCCCCGAGGCCAAGCCCGAGGGCGCGCCCGACGCCGCCGCGCCGGGCACGGAACCCAAGTCGAAAGCCGGGGCGGAGCCCAAGAAGGAGTAATCCGAGCATTCGGAGCCGCGTATGCCGACCAAGATCCTCCTTGTCGAAGACGAGCAACTGCTCCGCGAATCCCTCGCCCAACTCCTGGGCGAGGAGGGGTATCAGGTCGTGCAGGCGGGGGACGGCAAGGCGGGGTACGACGCCGTCATCGCCGAACCCTTTGACCTCGTGCTCACCGACATCCGCATGCCGGTGATGGACGGGATCACGCTGCTCAAGAACCTGCAGCAGGTGATCCCGCAGACACCCGTGATCGTGATCACGGCGTTTGGCACCGTGGAGTCGGCGGTGAGCGCGATGCGGATGGGGGCGGCGGACTACCTCCTCAAGCCCGTGCAGTTCGAGGACGTGCTGATCCGCGTGAAGCGGGCGCTCGAGATCGGCGAGATGCGCCGCAACCGGAGCATCCTCACCGAGCAGCTGGCGTCGCAGTCGACGTTCCACGATCTGGTGGGCGAGTCGCCCGCGATGGCCGGGCTCTTTGCGCTGGTGAAGAAGCTCTCGGGCGTGTCGAGCAGCGTGCTGATCGTGGGCGAGTCGGGCACGGGCAAGGAGCTGTTCGCGCGGGCGATCCACTACAACGGCATCACGCGCGACAAGCCCTTCATCGCCGTCAACTGCGGAGCGATCCCCGAGAACCTCATCGAGTCCGAGCTCTTCGGGCACCGCAAGGGTTCGTTCACGGGCGCGGTGAAGGACCGCATCGGTTACTTCGAGGCGGCCAACGGCGGCACGCTCTTCCTCGACGAGATCTCCACCCTCCCCATCCAGGTCCAGAGCTCGCTTCTTCGCGTGCTGGAAGAGCGCGTCGTCGTCCCGGTGGGCGACACGCGCCCGCGCCCGGTCGAGGTGCGGATCATCGCGGCGTCGAACCAGAACCTGCAGACCCTGTGCAAGGAGGGCAAGTTCCGCGAGGACCTGCTCTACCGCCTCGACGTGGTGCGCCTGCCGCTCCCGCCGCTCCGCCAGCGCCGCCAGGACATCCCCCTCCTGGCCCAGCACTTCCTCGACAAGTACACGCGGAAGATGAACAAGAACGTCACGGGCATCAGCAACGCCGCCATGCGGGCGCTGCTCAACCACGAGTGGCGCGGCAACGTGCGCGAGCTGGAGAACGTGATCGAACGGGCCGTGATCTTCTCGGAAGGACGCGACGTCGAGGCGTCGGACCTCCCGTTCCAGTCGGCCGCGACCGACGAGGACACGGGCGAGGACCTCAAGCAGGCGCTGATGCAGTTCGAGCGTCAGCACATCATCTACAGCCTGCGTCGGCACAACTACGACAAGGCCGAGACCGCCCAGCACCTGGGCATCGGCGTGTCGAGCCTGTACCGCAAGCTGGAGGAGCTGCGGATCCCCAAGGACCTGCAGGACCAGGAGCGCGGCGTGAACGCGCCGTAAGGAGAATCGGGCCGGGCGATGCTGCGTCGGAAACTTCTCATCCGGATCGGCCTCCTGGTCGCCTGCTTCGTTGCCGGCGCCGCGGTGGCGGTGTACCTGCTGCAGGACGCGATCCCGGAGATCGACCGGATCAATCACGACGCGGTGGTGCTGGTCGACGGGATGCACGACCTGGACGACGCGATCGCGGAGATCGAGAACGCGCGCGACGGGCGCGTGCCCTCGGGCCCCTTGGACGCGGCGATGCCCGCCGACCGGCTCAAGGCCGCCATGACCACGATCGGCGCGCACGAGGCGATCAAGCTCAAGGACTCGCCGCAGGCCCGGGCCTACGCGGCCTTGAGCGAGCTGCTCCCGGCGTTCGTGGAGCCCGGCAACACCGACGCCGCGGCCCAGCGCGAGAATCGGGTCCGGGTCCACGAGCTGCTGCGTGAACTGGCCAAGACCGCGCGCGGGTTCGTCGCCGCCGAACAGAAGGACTTCCACGGGTATTTCCGCTGGCTGGTGCTGGGGCTGACGCTGTCGGCCCTGGTGATGGTGAACATCGCGGTCTTCGTGCTGCTTCGCACGGCGATGGTGGTGCTCAAGCCCGTGGGCCAACTCGTCGAGGGAAGCCGCGAGCTGGCCGCGGAACGCTTCGAGCACCGCGTCAACGTCGAGCAGGGGGACGAGTTCGGGGAGCTGGCGACGGCGTACAACCGCCTGGCCGAGCAGCTGCAGGCCAACGAGGAGCGCAAGGCCGAGACGTTGCGCCAGCTCGCGGTCACGCTGAACCACGACCTCAACAACGCGATGGCGACGATCGAGATGCAATTGTCGCTGGTGGGTCGTCAATCGGGCGGGAATCCGAACCTCGAGCGGTATTGCCGCGAAATACAGACGACTCTTTCGAGGATGAGCAAGACGGTGGCGTCGCTCAAGCACATCCGGCGCGTGGTCCTGACGGACTATGTCGACGGGCAGAAGATGGTGGACCTGGAGCGTTCGGTCGAGGAGGCGGGGGTGAACCCCTCCGCGTCGCCGGCCGGCGCGCCGACGACGGGGACGAGATAGCGGCGGGCCGGGCGATCCGGCGCGTCGAATCGGAGCGGATCATGAAGAAGTCACTGGATTGGCACTACACGCCCTGGGGCCGGACCATCCTTTTCCTGGGGAGCATCCAGCTGGCGGTGCCCGTGTTGTTCCTGGTCTCGATCGCGCTGGGCGTGGGCACCTGGCTGGACTCGAAGCAGAACGCGACGGTGGCGCGCGAGTGGGTGTACGGCTCGTGGTGGTTCGTGGCGCTCATGGCGCTGGTCTGCGTCAGCCTGATCTTCGCCGTGATCACGCGCGTCCCGCTCCGGAAGAAGCACGTCGGCTTTGTCACGGTCCACGCGTCGCTGGTGGCGTTGATCGCGGGCGGGTTCTGGTCGATGTGGGGGCGGGTCGACGGGCACCTCATGCTCCGCGAGGGGACGCAGGGAAACATCATCGAGACCGCCGAGCACCAGATCGAGGTGATGGAAAGGAGCGGCGCCGATTTCAACAGCCTGGGGGCCGTCCCCGCGCCCCTGGGGCGCAAGTCGCTCACGCTGGGGGGCGTTTCGTTCGAGGTGGTGGAGCGCTGGCAGAACTCAAAGGAAGATGAGGTCGTGGCGAACGACAGCCCCGTGCCGCTGCGCGCGGTGGATATTTCGCCGGTGGCGGGCCCGCAGTCGGCGTGGGTGGGCCAGGAGGACCAGGCGGGCGCGGCGCCGACGCTGCTTGGGCTGAAGGTGGTGGTGCTCCCGGACGGGAGCGACTGGACGCCGCCCGCGCGCGACGCGAACTCCAAGGGCGAGTATCTCTTCACCGACGGCGGGCACACGCACGAGCTGGGCGCCGTGGGCGACGAGGTGTTCCACGGCTGGAAGATCACCGAGCTGAAGCGGTTCACCCGCGCCATGGTGTCGGGCGACACGATCCTCGAAGGCCCCGCGACCTCGGAGGAAAACCCCGCGGTGCAGGTGACGATCAGCGACGGCAAGGGGACCACGGAGGTCCACACCGCCTTCGCCAAGTTCCCCGAGATGTTCATGGGGCGGACGATCGAGGGCCAGGCCAAGTCCAACGCCAAGCTCATGGCCGGCCGCGCCAACGCCGTGGAGACGCTCGTCGTCTTCGGCAAGATCGACCAGACGAAGATCGGCTTTGTGGGACTCGACGGCGCGGGGCGCATCTTTGATCTCGAGCCCCGCTACCCCGTCACGCTGCAGTTCGACACCCGCGAGGTCACCATCCACCGCCAGCTGTCCCACGCCCACGTCGACACGCGCCTGGTTGAGGCCCCGGTCGCCAAGGACAACAGCCCCGCCATCCTTGTCCGCGTCGGAAACTCCGCCGAGCTCAAGACCATCGCGTGGCGGAACATGCTCCCCGTCACCAGCGACAGCGGACGACAGCTGGCGATCCACTACGGCCCGCGCCGCGCCCAGCTCCCGTTCACCGTCCGCCTCGACGACTTCCGCAAAGTCGACTACCCCGGCACCGAGATGGCCATGGAGTATGAGTCCGAGGTCGGCATCATCTTCCCGGGACAGCCCGAGACCAAGTACGAAATCTACATGAACAATCCCTACGCCCACGGCCCGTGGAAGGTCTACCAGTCCGGGTTCAACGGCGCCACCGTCTCGATCTTCAGCGTGATGCACGACCCGGGCCTCACGCTCACCTACATCGCGTCCGTGTTTCTCTGCCTCGGTATCGTCGTCACGTTCTACAGCCGTTCCATGAGCTGGGGACACCCGGGCATCCCGATCCGCCCGGAAAACCCCGTGAAGAAGGAGTCGAATGATGTTCCGTCGACTGTTGCTCGTCGCCCTGTGGTGTCTGGCCCTGATCCCCTGCCTGTCGAGAGCGCGGGCGGCTGACATCGACCCCGGCATCGATCGCCTTGGCGCCCTGGCGGTGCAGGACGGCGGACGCGTCATGCCCCTCGAGGGCTTCGCGCGACGCTTCGCCGTCGACGTCACCGGACGCTCGCGCTGGTCTTCCGGCGGCCCGGAGGGCTTCACCAAGCGCTCGTCCATGCAGCTCCTGCTCGACTGCATGTTCGACGGCAAGAAGATGCTCAACACCAAGGTCGTCACCATCGAGGACAAGCCGTTCAAGAAGCTGATCGGCCTGGACCCCGAGCGCCGCTTCTTCAGCCCCGTCGAGCTCGCCAACTGCGCGGGCCTCGCCCAGCAGTTGAACGACTTTGAGAAGGCGCGCCAGAACGATCCCGGCGTCTCGCCCACCAAGGACCAGCGCAAGGCCCTCGACGTTCGCAACGCGGCCAACCGCATCGCGGACTACTCCAGCGGCATGACCCTCCCGATCATTCCCTCGGGTCCGGGCCAGGCCTTCCGCCACGCCAGCGCGATGTCCGCCGACCCCGGCGCCGAGGGCGTGCAGGCCGCGTTCAAGGAGATCGGGCAGCTCTACGCCGCGGGGCAGCCCATCACGCCCGCGGTCGAGAAGCTCGAGAGCGCGATCAACGCGATGGGCGCGCTGACCGAAAAGGACGCGCGCAACGTCAAGCTTGAGCTCTTCTATGACAAGCACGATCCCTGGCGCATGACCGCCTATTTCTACGGGCTGGCGCTGGTGTTCTTCGGCTTCTCGCGCCTCGTCATGAAAAACATCATGACCACGCTCGCCCTGACCGCCACCCTGCTCGGGATCGGCGAGCACGCCCTGGGCGTCGTTCTCCGCGTCATGATCCTCGATCGCGCCCCGGTCAGCAACACCTTCGAGTCGCTCCTCTGGATGGGCCTGGTCGGCATCGCCATCGGCCTGGTCTTCCAGCTCGTCAACAAGCGCAAGGGCTACTACCTCTTCGGCGGCGTGGCGGCGGCCTTCATCTCCGTCCTCTTCGCGGGCCTGGTTCCTCTCACCGACCGCACCAACTCCCTCCCCGCCGTCCTCCGCTCCAATTTCTGGCTCATCATCCACGTCCTCACCATCGTCGCCAGCTACGGCGTGCTGGCCGTCTCCGCCGTGCTCGGCCACGCCTATCTCATCAAGGACGTCATCCTCAACAAGCGCGACGAGGCCAGCCGCCTCCGCTCCGCCGCCCTGGTCGTGCAGACCTATCGCACGATCCAGGTGGGGCTGATCCTGCTCACGGCGGGCACGATCCTGGGCGGCGTGTGGGCGGCGGAGTCCTGGGGGCGCTTCTGGGGCTGGGACCCGAAGGAGACCTGGGCGCTCATCAGCATCCTCGTCTACTTCGCGGTGCTCCACGCCCGCTACGTCCGCTGGATCGAGGACTTCGGGCTCGCCGCTTCCGCGGTGCTCGGCATGGTCGTGATCGTCTGGACGTTCTACGGCGTGAACTACGTCATGGCCACGGGCCTGCACAGCTACGGCTTCGGCTCCGGCGGCGAAGTCTGGGTCGGCCTCTGGGCGGCCCTCGAACTCCTCTTCCTCGCTGTCTGCTGGGTCCGCTCTCGCAGCCTGAAGAACACCGGAGCGCTCGACAAGCCGCAGGCGGCCTAGATCGGTTTCACTTCAAGTGGCGCGTCTTCCCATTGCCCATTCCCTATTGCCTGGGCGTGCGACATGACGCCCGACTCCAAGCGAATCCGCTCTAGCGATCGCCCGCGCCGCGCGACCTCGCTCCGCCCGGCGCCAGGCCGCGTCTCGATTCAAGGCCCGCACGCGCGGGCCTTTTTCATGCGTGCAAGACGAGTCGGCGCGTTGCGCCGAGCATCGCTCCGGTGACGGCGAACTCGTGGTCGAGGAGCGCGCGCTTCTTGTCCAGACCGCCGGCGTAGCCGTGGAGCGTGCCGTCCTTGGCCAGGACGCGATGGCACGGGACGACGATGGCGACGGGATTCGCGCCGTTGGCGGCGCCGACGGCGCGGGAGGCGTTGATATCACCGCAGCGGCGCGCGAGTTCCTGATAGCTGATCGTCTCGCCCATCGGGATGCGGGCAAGCTCGAGCCACACGCGGTGCTGGAACTCCGTGCCGGGCGCGTCGAGCGGAATGGCGAAGTTGCGGCGAGAGCCGGCGAAATACTCCGCGAGTTCGCGGGCGGCGTGATCCAGGATGGGCAAGGCCGCCGCAACATCGTCTGGCTGCATGCCCTGGCGCGCGGGACGCACGCCGAAACTGATGCTGCATACGCCGAGAGCGGTGGCGTCGATGGCGATCGGGCCGAGCGGGGAATCGATCACGCGGCGGGCAAAGGGCGGGCGGGGCACGGGCATCAGGGATGGTAGATGGGGCGACGAACTCGCGACCGCGGCAAGAGAAGAGGAACGCAGAGGCCGCAGAGTTCGCAGAGCACGCAGAGGAGACGCGAGGAACTCGAAGGACTCGAAGAGCACGAAAGAGGGCGAGGAGAGGACCACCTCGGAGGAATCAGGCGGAATCGGAGGAGCGCGTATGGGGGGCGCGGGGAGCGAAGCGAGTGGCCAACAGCTTGGCTTCGCCAGCCGGAGTTCGCGTGCATCGGGTGGCATGGCACCGACGAATCGGGAGGCGATCACGTCGCGCTCGCGGGCTTCTTCCAGTTGAAGTCGGGGTCCTTGGCGAGCACGCTGGCGGCGTGGTTGGTGCAGCGCTTGCACACGAAGCACTCGTGCTCGGGGCTCTTCCACGCGGGCCCCGTGATCTCCTGCAGGCAGAGCGTGCAGGTTGTGCTCGCGGGCGCGGCGCTCAGGTTGAGCAGGAAGACCTCCGTGTAGGCGATGGTGAGGCACGAGCCGCAGATCAGGCTGCCGCGATGCCCTTCGACCATGGGGATGGCGCTGGTCCATTCCTGGCGGCAGAAGTCGCAGAGGAAATCGGACATCTCGGCGTTGTCGGGGTTGATGCCGGGTCGCTGCATGATGATCTACGCCACGGGCGGCAGGAGCTGGCGATCGGCGATGAGGCGATAGACGGGGCAACGCCGCAGCAGTTCGGCGTGCGTGCCGGCGTCGACGACCTTGCCCTGGTTCATCACGAGAATGCGATCGGCGCTGAGCACGGTGGAGAGGCGATGCGCGACGATCAGGCTCGTGCGCCCCTTGGCGAAATCGGCGAGCGCTTCGGCGATCTGCGCCTCGCTGTCGGCGTCGATCATGCTGGTGGCCTCGTCGAGGATCAGGATCGACGGATCGCGGAGGATGGCGCGGGCGATGGCGAGGCGCTGACGCTGCCCGCCCGAGAGCGTCAGCCCCTGCTCGGCGACCATCGTGTCGTAGCCCTTGGGGAGCGCGGTGATGAAGTCGTGGGCGCGGGCCCGCTTGGCGGCCGCGATGATGGAATCGTCGGTGGCAGCCTCCGAGCCGTAGGCGATGTTGTGGCGGATGGTGCCCTTGAAGAGCACGGTCTCCTGCGTCACGACGCCGATCTGCCGGCGCAGGCTGCGCACGCTGTAGCGCGAAATGTCGTTCCCGTCCAGGAGCACACGCCCGCGCCGGCCCTCGGGGCCCATGTCGGGGTCGAAGAGACGCGGCACTAGGGCCAGGAGCGTCGTCTTGCCCGAGCCGTTGGGCCCGACGACCGCGACGGTCTCGCCGTGGTTGACTGTGATGCTGACGCCGTCGAGCGCCGGGCGGGCCGCGGCGGGATAGGTGAAAATGACGTTGTCGAAGCTGATCGAGTGCTTGTGCCGCGGGAGCTTGGGAAGCGAGGGTTCGTGCCCGGATTCGGTCGGGCCTTTCATGAGTTCGGCGAGGCGATCGGCGGCGGCGGCGGAGGCCTGGACGTCGTTGAGCAGGCCGGTGAGCGGCTTGAAGCTCGCGCCCGCGGCGCCGAGCGCGACGATCACCTGGATCACCGCGCTGGCCTCGATCACGCCGACGCGGATGTTGTTGATGGCGATCAGCGTCAGGCCGGCGATGGCAAAGAGCGTGAGCGCCTCGACCAGCGGGCTGGCCAGGGCCCGCGCGGTGCGCACGCGGTTCAGCTCGCGCATCGCGTCCTTGTTCATGCGATGGAATCGCCCGGCCTCGTACCGCTCGGTCGTGTGGACCTTCACCACCCGCAGGCCCTGCAGGCTCTCGGCGGCGGCCTGATACAGGCCCGACTGCGCGACCAGGGCGGCCTTGGACGCGCGCCGGATCCGCTTGCCCAGCTTGCGGATAATGACGAACAGCACCGGCCCGACCGCCAGCGCCAGGCACGCCAGACGCCAGTCGATAAAGAACGCCGCGATCAGCGAGCCGATGCCCTTGGCGACCTGAGACACGGCCTTGGACAGGAGCGAGTTGAATCCGCCGGAAATCGCCGCCGTGTCCTGCATGATGCGGCTGATCGCGTCGGACGGGCCGCCCAGCACGATGTCCTTGAGCGGCATGTGCAACACCTTGTGGAACGCGTCGCGCCGGATGTTGGTGGTCGTGAGGTTGACGACCGTGAGCGACAGGTAGGCGTGGAAAAAAGTTGCGGTCGCCCCGATCGCGGTGAGCACGCAGAGCGAGCCCATGATCCACGCGACGGCGGTGGACGGGCCGTCGGGGAGCTTCTGAATGACGGAGTCGGGGATGTTGGCCCAGCCGGGCGCCCAGGCGGAAAGCTTTGAGTTGAGATCGCGGGCGAGCTGAGGCAGTCCGATCGGGTTTTTTCCGAGCAGGCCTTCGAGGATCGGCTTCATGGCGACCAGGCCGGCGCCGAGCGTGGCGGCGGAAACGCCGGCCATGATGAACGAGGCCACGATCATGCCGCGGTAGCGGAGCATTTTGGCGGCGAATGACCAGAACGGGCTCATGGAGCTGCGGACCCTCCGGCGCGGGCGAGGGCCCGGCGTCGGGAGAAGTATCGCACGGTTTGGGCGCGGGACCATCACACCCCAGACATTGACCGAAAATGCGAATTCAGCGCGCCGCGGGTCGTATCATCGATCTCTCTGGTTCATGGAGTAGGGTGTCGAAGGGCTGGCATGAAACCGACGGCGACGGCGGTGATCCCATGCTTCAACCACGGCCGGTTTGTCCGGGCCGCGGTGGAGTCGTGTCTTGGTCAGGTCGACGCGATCGTCGACGTGGTTGTCATTGACGACGGCTCGAACGACGCCACGTCGCCCGCCGCCTGCGACGCCCTCGCGAGCCAGCGCGTGCGCGTGATCCACCAGGAGAACCGCGGCCTGCCCGCGGCCCGGAACCGCGGTGCCAGGGAAGCCACCGGCGAATTCGTCTTCTTCCTCGACGCGGATGATTTCATCGCGCCGACCTTCGTCTCCAAGCTGGCGTCGGCGATCCGCGACGGCCTGGCTCGCGGCGAAAGGGTCTCGCACGCCTATTGCCAGGAGACGCTGACCGAGCTGGGCACCGGAACTTGGCGCGTCCCGGCGTGGAACCCGCTCTTGCTTCTCATCACCAACCTTCACCCGGTGACGGCCCTGGTGCGGCGCGAGGTCTTCGAAGAAGTCGGCGGATTCGATGAGTCGATGCGCCTCGGCTATGAGGACTGGAGTTTCTGGATCAGTTGCAGCGAGCGCGGGTATCGTGGCGAGCGCGTGCCCGAGCCGCTCTTTTTCTGGCGGCGCCACAGCCAGATCACGATGGTGATGGAGGCCGTCAAGCGCCACGACGAGCTGTTCGCCGCGCTGGTGTCGCGGCATCGCGCGACCTATGACGCGCGTGCGATGGACATCGTGGCGAAGTCCAACTCGATGCTGCGCGCGTTTGACTGCAACTGGATCGACGAAACAGGCTACCCCATCCCGCTGCAGTTCCTGTGGTCGCTCCGCGACGGCGTGGTCGGCGTGGAACACCGCATGTGGAAGGACCCGGATCGCAATTACCAGGTGCCGCCGTTGGCCGAGCCAAAGGTTGCGGCGGCGGTGATCACGGCCGTGGAAGCCCAGCGCGAGTTCTATGAGAGCTTCGCGGCGGTGCGCCTCCATCGCCGGGTGCACCGCGTCTTGCAGGCTCTTCCCGCGCCCGTCTATCGTGCGATCAAGAAAGTAACCGGGCTGGTCGCTCGCCTCACGGGGCGGAAGCCCGACGGCGCCAACCCGATCATGAAGAAGACCAGCGCGGATGTTCCCGCCAGCAGCGCGGAGGGTCTGGGCGCGTGAGCGATCTTCTCGACACGCACGGCGAGCTTCACGATCCGGTCGCCCCGCCGCGCCCGAGCGCACCGGTGCGCGTAGAGATCGATCCCGCGGGCGACCTGCGTGCGTTCGTCGAGGAGAGCGGCACAGATCGTTTCGAGGATTTGTACGAGGCGAGCGTTGCCGCGCGAGCTGATGATGTTGGTGCTGCGCGCGTGCGCGTGCGGGCGCTGGTGCCATGCCACAATCGCGCGGGCGACCTGGCGCTGCTCTTGTCCGACCTGGCGAAGACGGAGCTGACGACGGCGCGGGGCGCGTCCGGGCCGGCGATGTCGCTTGAGGTGATCATCGCGGATAACGCGTCGATACCGGCGATCCCCGTGCCGGCGACCACGTCGATGCTCCGGGTGGTTCGCAGCGAAACAAACCTTGGCGGGAGCGGCGGGTTCAATCTCGCGATGCGGGCGGCGCTCAAGGATTGGGAGCGAGACGAGGCCGCGCAGGACTTCCTGTGGCTGGTCGACAGCGATGCGCGGGTGCTTCCCGGCACGCTGGCGCGGCTGGTCGAGACGCTGATGAGCGATGCGACGCTCGCGGGCGTCGGGCCTGCCCTGGCCGACCCACGCACGCGGGTCGTGCACGAGGTCGGCGGCGTGATCGACCCGCGCACGGGACGCCAGGGCCCGATGCTCACGAGCACGGTCGGCGTGCCGGGCGTCGAGACGTGCGATTACGTCGCGTCCTGCTGCCTGCTCGTCCGCCGCGAGTGCGTTGAACGCGTCGGCCTCATGCCCGATCGGTTCATCAACGCCGACGACGCCGAATGGTGCCTCCGAATCGCAAGAGAAACCGGGCGGCGCATCGCGGTCAACCCCGATGCGATCGCGATGCACCCGCGATTCGATCGCTTCCCGACCTGGCAGCGCTACTTCGGCACGCGGAACGCGTTCGGCGCGATCGATGCGAAAGGCCTCGGGCGGCGCGTGCGCTTCCGCCACGCGATGTCGTGCGTCGCCAAGGCGATCAACCAGACGCTGATGGGGCGCGATGACCTGGCGGAGCTGCACATGCTCGGACTGCGCGACGCGGCGCGCGGCGTGACGACGGGCCCGGCGAGCCACGACGTGCCGCGTCCCGCGCCGACGGTGCCCATCAGCCAACTGCGCGACGCCATTGCGGGACTGTCTTCGGGCGCAAGCGTCGCGGTCGATTCGGACGCGGCGGCTCTGTGCGAGCACGATGAGACCTGGCATGAGTTGGTTCAATTGGCACAGTCTCGCGCAGGCACGAAGCAACTCGTTGGCGGTTCGCGTCGCGCGGGTTTGTTCGGCGCTCTCTCGCGATGGATGCTCGGGCCGGCGGTCGATGTCGCGATCGTTCGCGCGGCCGGCGCGGTGCGCCACTGGTTCGCCGCGGACACGCTGGTGTGCCTGAGCGAGTCGGGCGCCTGGATCACGAAGCCCACGCGTTCGGCGGCGTGGCGCGCGTTGGGATTGCTGGCGCGCGGCGCGGGCCTGGCGGTGCGGATCGCGATGCGTCCTCGCGAGGATGAGGCCCTGCCCGCCGCACCAATCGTCCGCTCTACGCGCTCACTCACGCTCTCGATCGTGGTGCTCAGCTACAACCGGCGGGAGGCGTTGGCCAAGACACTCGAAAAGCTCCACGAGGACGCCGCGACGCGCGACGCGGAGGTGATCGTTGTTGACAACGCGTCGACGGACGGCTCGCCCGGGCTGATCCGCGAGCGATTCACGCACGCAAAGCTCATCGAGTTGGAGTCGAACATCGCGATCGCGGGGTTCAACCGCGGCGTGGAGGCGGCGAGCGGCGACGTGGTGCTGGTGCTGGACGATGATTCCTGGCCGGAGCGCGGCGTGGTCACGCGGGCGATGGAACTCCTGAGCGCGCGCCCCGACCTCGCCGCGGCTACGCTGCTCCCGGTCCACCCCGAGACTCGGATGCCCGAGTGGCGCTTCGCGAGTGTCATCGAGGGTGCGAGGAGCGACTGGCCGACGATGGGCTGCGCCAACCTCGTGCGCCGGGCCGACTGGCTGGCCGCCGGCGGCTACGACGAATCGTTCTTCCTCTATCGAAACGACACCGACCTGGCGCTCAAGCTCCTGTCGCTGGGGCGCGGCGTGTGGTTTGATCCGTCGTGGATCGCGTGGCACGAGAGCCCGGGGGCCGCGACGAAATCAGCGCGATGGTTCCGCATCGCGACGCGGAACTGGGTGTGGATGTGCCGTCGTCACGGACGCGGCGCAACCCGACTGGGCGCTGTCCTTGCGGGTTGGCTGTGGGCGCACAAGCTCGCGGGTACATCGCTCGCTTCGCACGCGGCGGCGCTGCGCGGCGCGATGGCGGGCGTGTGCTCGTCGCTTCCCCCGAGCCCCGAAGGCACGCGCGGAAGCGCGGATGGGCTCCGGCGCCTGATCGAGTTGCAGCGACGGGCGAGCGGACGCCGATCGCGCGAGACCGAGCCTTTCGGGACGGATGCGTGCCGTGCTACGCGATGAACATCTCCAGCATCGCACGCCACTCGGCGTATCGATATTCGATCGCGTTGGCTTCGTGCAGCGCGCGGATGTCGGCGAGCAGACGCTCGCTCAGGTCATGCTGCCATGATTGCGCGGTGCGATCGCAGAAGTACACGCGGCAGCCGAGCGGCTTGATCGTGTGAATGCCGCAGAGATTCTGCTCTTGAAACGGGCATCCGCCGCGGGCGCGGGCGGCGTCGATCTGGCCGCGGGTGACTGGATGAGCCGAGCGAGTGATCGCGTACGCGGCCTCGAGGCCCGTGACGTAAAGCCGGTGCCCCACGCGCTCGAAGTTGCAGCAGCGACCCGAGGCCCAGCACGCCGGGCCGCGCGACTCGATCTCGCGCGCGGCACATGCGTAGATCGCTTCGAGTTCGCGCGCGACCTCATCGCGAGCGATGGCGGCCAGCCATGCGCCGGCGAGGGCGTCGGCGCGCGGGGCGTCGTCCGGGTTGGATCGCGCGCTGGTCACGGGCGCGGAGCACGCAGAGGCTGCGGGGAGGATTTCGTGTCGCTCGGCGTGGCGTCGACCGGGGCGATGTCGCTCTTCTTCGCGTCGTTGGTCTTGACGTCGTTGGACTTCACGTCGGCGGGCCTGAGCTCGGGCTTGCGCGGGGTCTCTTCGCGCGGCTCGCGGGGCGGGCGGTTCGACAGCGTGTGCTGGAACATCCACTCGATGACTTCCGGGAGCACGCGCCCCACCACGAGCGTGTGCCCGTAGTTCTTCACCTCGCGGTATTCCACCGGCTTGGCGTCGGCGATGGCCGCCTGGATGAACGGACGCACGCGCGTCGGCCCGCCGATGCGATCAAGCTCCGCGCCGACGACCAACGTCGGGCACGGCGTAACTTTCTTCCCGATCGGGCCGGCGCCCGCGATGCACGCCGCCGCCGCGATGGTGGAGGCGCGGGCCTGGGCCAGGTACATCGTGACGCCGCCGCCCAATGAGTGGCCGATGACGTACACGCGATCGCGGTCGATCGCGTAATCGGCGGCGACGTCTTCGATGAGAGAGTCGATGAATGCCGCGTTGCCCGCGAGCTTGTAGGTGAGGGGCGCGGCGACGACGAAGTTCTTGTCGTCGGCGAGGCGGCAGAGCAGACCGCCGCCGTAGCCTCGGATGAACATACTCTCGTCGCCGCCCATGCCGTGCAGCGCGATGACCAGGGGAAGCAGAGTGGCATCCGCCGCGGCCTTGGGCGCGTAGATCATGCAGGGCGTGCGTTCCTTCCCTTGCGGGCGCTGGTACTCGCCGAGACGGCGCCCATACGGATTCCTGCCCGCCTCGATCGCCTCGACCTCGGCGGTGAGCTCGCGCGCCAGGGCCGGCGGGTCGGCGAGGAATTGGGCCGAGTCCGTGTCGCTGGGCGCGTCGGTGAGGGCCGCCAGGCGATGGCGCGCGATCTCAACGGCGCGTGCCGTGACGGTGGGCTTCTTGTCGGCCGCCGGTCCGGAGGTCGGGTCGTCCTTGGCTTGACCCGCGAGCGCGGCGTCGTCGCTCGCGCTCTCCCGCGGCGTGATCGCGTCGAGGCGTTTGAGCAGCGACTCGCGCAGCGTGTCGAGCGAGGCGTCGACGACGCTGAACATCGCCTCGGCGGATTCGCTCACGCCGTCGAGCGTGGCGACGAGCCTGACGGACTCGCCGCGCGGCCAGATCGCATCGGGGAGCGGGGTTTCGACGAGCACGACCTTTCCGGCTTCGACGGCGAATTCTTGGTCAAAGAGCGTGGTCGGCGCGCCGCGCGAGATCGCCGTGATCGCGAGCTTGCCGGTGGTCGAGACCTGGGCGGGCGCGAACGAGCGGAGCGTAAGGCGCGGCTCCTTGGCGCCGGCCCACCAGACGCGCGGCTCGACGCGGAGCGACAGCCCCGTGCCGACGGTCTTGGGCATGGGATCGCGGGGCGACAGCTCGCGCTCCAGATCGTGGAGCACGCGCACCGCCTCGCTCATGCGCCCGCTGAAAAAAAGCGACGTGATGTCGTCGAACTGGCGGTTGAGGGCGGCGATGCGCTCGGGCGGCGGAGGGTTCTCGCCCGACACAAGCCTTGCGAAGAGCGCGTCGACCGCGAGGTAGCGCGACGCGAGTTCGGCGCGCAGCACGATCGCCGGCGCGGGCGAGCTCGGATCGGGCTGGACCGGCGCGCCCGGTGGGGCCGGGGGCTGCGCGGGTTGGGCCCAAGCGCCGGAGCCGGCGGACACGCCCAAGAGCGCGACCAGCGACAGGCGGCGCACGAACTTGGAAATCGGAGCGGCGAGTGCCATGAAATCTCCTCGTGGGACGCGGTGAGGCGCGGAGGACGAGCGGGAGGCGCGGGGAGCGATGGACCACGATATCGTTGGTCGTCTCACGGAGGCACGGCGGGCCTTGGAGGCTGCGCCCCCGTGAGTTTGCGGGAGCTTTATCGTGCAACCCTTGGCTTCGTACACGTTCGGGGAATTGCTGGAGCATACGGCCGCCAAGAGCCCGACGCCGGGCGGCGGGGCGGTGGCGTCGGCGGTCGGCGCGCTGGCGGCGGCGCTGGCGGGCATGGTCGTGTCGTACTCGGTTGGCAAGAAAAGCCTGGCGGCGCACGAGGCGGCGAACCAGGACGCGTGCAAGTACCTCGCCAACGCGCGGGCGATGATGGTTGAGCTTGGTGATGAGGACGCGGCGGCGTACGGCGTGGTCAACGAGCTGATGAAGCTGCCCGAGGGCGACGAGCGTCGCACGCGAGAGCTGCCCGCGGCGCTGGCCGCGGCGGTGCAGATCCCGCTGGCGACCATGGGCGCGTGCGCCGACGTGCTTCGCCTCATGGAGTCGCTCGGCGCGACCACGAATCGTCAACTGCGCAGCGACCTTGGCATCGCGGCGGTCTTGGCGTGCGCCGCGGCGGAGTCCTCGCTCTGGAACGTCGAGATCAACACGCCGTCGCTGGCGGGCGTCGAGGGCGCGAGGCTGCTGGCGCAGGCGCGGGCGTGCGCGGAGGATTGCCGGGCGCGACGGGCCAGGGTCGAGGCCGCGTGCCGGGCGTGACGCCGGGGTGCGGCGCCCGGGCTGGCGGACGAGCGAGGGGGCGGGCGAGCGCGGGGTGGATGCACATGAAGATCGAAAGTTATCGCGATGACCCGACGCTGGCGGCGCTCACGACGCTCCTGCGCGGGCTGACCAGCTCGCGCACGGCGCAGGAAGCGTTCGCGTCGTTCATGCGTCATTACTGGAAGGTGCGCCCGGTCGATTGCCTGCTGGGCGTGGTGCGGGATTCGTCGGGGCCCGGGCGGTTCCGCATCATCTATCACGTCGCGCGCGGGCATGTGGAAAACGATCATCCGCTGCCGGCGCGGAACCCGGGAGCGGCGTGGAACGAGGAGGCGGTGGTCCACGAGGGCGGCGTGATCGCGACGCTGATCGAGGGCGACGAGCCGCGGATGGCCTTCGAGCTCGACCTGTCGCGCGACCCGGTGCTGAAGGAGATGTCGCCCAACTGCGTGACGGCGATGGCGCTCCCGGTGTTTGCGGGCGAGGGGGTGACGGAGTGGGTGATCGGGCTGTCGCGGGTGCGCGACGGTTTCGCGGTGGAGAACGTGCGGAACGCGCTGCTCACCGCGAACTTCATGGCGATGGCCAACTCGCACCTTTTGTTCGTCGAGGAATACCGCGAGCTCAACAAGCAGCTGACGGCCCAGTTCGAGGACGTGGCTCGGGTGCAGCAGGCGCTGCTCCCGCGGCGCACGCCGGTGGTGCCCGGGCTCGAGATCGCCACGAGCTATCTGACGAGCGACATCGCGGGCGGTGACTACTACGACGTGCAGGCTCTTCCCGACGGGCGGTATGGCTTCGTGATCGCCGACGCGTCCGGGCACGGCGCGGGGGCGGCGACGGTGATGGCGATGTTCCGCGCGATCCTGCACTGCACGCCGCCGAGCGTGCAAGGCCCGGCCGACGTGCTTCGATTTGTCGACGAGCAGCTTTCCGGGGCGGAGCTGGAGGGGATGTTCGTGACGGCGTTTCTCGGCATCTACGACCCCATCACGGGCGCGGTGTCGTATTCCAACGCGGGGCACCCGCCGCCCAGGATCAAGCGCGGGCGCGACGGGAGCGTCCACGAGCTCGACGGCGCGGCGAGCTTTCCCCTGGGCGTCGACGCCGGCGCGGAGCGCGAGGACGGCGTGGTGACGCTGGACGCCCGCGACACGATGGTGCTCTATACCGACGGCATCAGCGAGGCGTTTGACCCACCGCGCAAGACGATGTTCGGCGTGCAGGGGCTGGACGCGGCGCTTGAGAGATGCACCGGAATGCCGGACTGCGTGGTGGAGTCGGTCCACCGAGCGCTGTTCGAGTTCACGCGGGCGCGCACGCGCGATGACGACCAAACGCTGGTGGCGCTGCGGCGGAAGGACTTCGTGTAGCGCGCCAAGACGCGGTCGGTGGCACGAAGAGCGTGAACAGGTCGGCCACGCCACCCGCGAGCGCCGATGTCGCGGGGCCGACATCGGCGGCGCGCCGGGCCGACGGATGTACTCGTCAAAGACGCCGGCGCGTCGGGTGATGGGCGCTCGCGGACGCCGGTGAGGGCGCGGGGTACACGCACGCGCTGTCCGATTTGGGAGTGGTCGGACCGTTTGGTGCGCACCAACGTGGTTGTAAGCGGGTGCGAACGACCGGGCGGAGCGTCGGTCGCGGAGACGAGTCACCAAATCAGGGAGAGACCATGCTCTGTTCTTCGGCACTGGGTCGGCGGCGGGGGCCCCCACTTTGAGGGCTTGGACGACGGCCTTGAGGGCGGCGAGGGCGGAGGTGGAGCTTTGCATTCGGCGGCGGAGCGTGCTTCCGTTGGGCCGCTTGACCGCGTTGGGCACATGAAACGCCGCCCGTCGTCCGTGGCGTCATCTTCGGGAACACTGCGCGGCGTCGTCTGGGCAAAGGAGCGTCCCGCGCCGTGGGCGGCGCCGAAAGCGGGCGGGGCGATGGCGGATCGCGCGTCTGGGCGTCTGGTTTTTCCGAATGCCATGGGAGCGGCTGCAATTTCAAGCGCCTCGGGCGTGCTTTCGCGCGCCCGAGAGCGGCCTCGCCCTTCTCGTGAGGAGAACGAGACCTGGGCACGCCCACGCAGCCGCGAGCCCTCAAAGAACACGCATGTGTCCTTTTCAGGGCACGCGCGTGGTGTCCACCGGCGAGAGAGGCCGCCGCGGGCGAATGAGGAGTGTGCCCAACCTACCGAACGCGAAATCGGCGGGCATTCAGGGCGCGATTCTGAGAAAATCGCGCAAAACCAATGGAAACCACAGGGTTTCCAAAGCGACGACGGGGCGCGAACTGGATGCCGGAATTCAATCGACCCTGAACTCGACTTCCGCGGGCGGTGGCCGGTTTCCTTACGGCGCGACGACGGCACGCAGTTCGTCGATTGTCCTGGTGGGATCGAAGCCCTCCAGTCTCTTGACGATCTTTCCCTCGGCGTCGACGGCGAGAAAGGTCGGGTAGCGCGCGATGGCAAGCTCGCGCGCCAGCGCGTCGGCGCTGCCGGCGACCTTCAGCGAACTCGTGTCGACCTTTTCTTCGCCGGTGCGATGGCGCGGCCGGAAGTTCTTGAGGAAGTCCGCGGCGGCGTCCTTGGTGCGCTCGCGCACGGCGCAGGCGATCACGGGAACGCCGGGCTCTTTGAGGCTGGCGGCGAACATGGACAACGGCTCGATCGCGTCGCGTGCCGGGAGGCTCCAGGTTCCCCAGAACACGATCACGGCTGGCTTGCCACGGAGGGAATCGGTGCTGAGGGTCGTGCCGTCGGACAGCGTGAGCTTGGCGCTGGGGAGCGTGGCGCCCCCGGAGCTAGGTGTGGGAGCGGGAGGCGGGCCCGGCGACGCGGAGGAAGCGTCGGCGCCGGGCGGCGTGATGACGCTGGCGGGCGTGGAGGACGGATTGTCACCCTCGGCTTGAGAGGGAGTGCTCGCGCTCGGCGCGTCTGCGGCGACGGCTCGGCCCTTCTCGAAGTGCTGCGGAGTGGTGACATCGCTGGTGTAGCCGTCGGGCGGGGCGATGGTGAGCTCGAGGTCACTGATCTCCTGGTTGAGCGAGACGTTGGCAAATTCCTGGACGGTGGCGCTGGTGATCTTGGTCGTTTCGGTGGAGCGTTCGAGCCTGCGGAGCATGTGGTCGGACTGGGCGATCCAGAGTTTGAGGAGCGTCTTGCGCTTGGGGTAGCGGACGTGGAGAAGGTCGCAGGTCTGGCCGTCGACTTCTTCGGTGGCGGCGAGGGTGATCTCCTCGCCGGCGAGTTCTTTATTGAAGGGGATGGCTTCGACGATCTGGGTCGGCATGGCCTGAGAGGCGAGGGCGTAGGAACCGCCGCGAGCTTCGTTTTGTGGGCGGCCGACGAGCTTCTTTTCCTTGTGATCGAGCCAAGTGATCGAGCCCCCGCCCCAGGCGACGTCGAAGTTCGTGTCCTGGCCGTTGCGGACACCCGAGCCGGTGACGCGGACATGCCATGCGCCGTCGACCCTGCGCAAGCGGACGGCGGCGTCGGTGGAGGGCGTGACGCCGGCGAGAGAGCCGGTGACGGTGGTCTTGATGTTGGCGCGGATCGAGGTCGCGTTGGCGATGGCGTCGGACATCGCCTGCAGGATCTCCTTGGCCGCGGGGTCGACGTTGCCGGCTGGCGTCGCCTCGGCGGGTTGGGCGCCCGGCTGCTCCACGGGCTGGGACCCGGAGGGCGAGTCGGGCTGGGCCGCGGGCGGCTGACTGGGTTGCTCCCGTGCCATGACGCAGGGCGGAAGCGCGAGGCAGAGCATCGCGGGGAGCATGAGCGCGAGGCGGCGTGAGGGTGTGGTGTCGGGGGTCATCGCGTGTTCTCGCGGGGGGCGTTACGAGGTGCGGCGTGTGCCGTGGATCAGTTCGTGGAGCGCGTCGCCGGGGTCGGGCTGGCGCATGAGGTGCTCGCCGACCAGCACGATGCGCACGCCGACCGAGCGGAGGCGTTCAAGGTCGGCGCGAGTCTTGATGCCGGACTCGCTGACCAGCACGGAGCGATCGTCGACCAGTTCGACCAGGCGCATGGTGTGGGCGAGGTCGACCTTCATGGACGAGAGGTCGCGGTTGTTGATGCCGAGGAGCGAATAGGAAGGATGCGGGAACCCGATGTGTGGGCGAACCTTCAGAAGGTTCTCCATCTCATGGATTTCGATCAGCACCGTCAGGCGGAGCTGCTGGGCCAGGATCAGCAGGTCGACCAGCTCGCCCTCGGTCAGGCATTCGGCGATCAGGAGCACCGCGTCCGCGCCCGCGGCACGCGATTCCCACAGCTGCCACGGGTCGATGATGAAGTCCTTCCGCAGCACGGGGAGCGGGACGGCATCCTTCACGCGCTGGATGAACGACAACCGCCCGCCGAAGAAGTGCTCGTCGGTGAGGCATGAGATCGCGGCGGCGCCGGCCCTGTGATACCGTTTGGCGATGTCCTCGGGCGCGAACGCATCACCCTCATACTCCGCGCGGATCAGCCCCGCCGACGGGCTCTTGCGCTTGATCTCCGCGATCACCGACGTGTGGTCCAGCGAGGGATGGCGGGTGACCGCCGCAAAGAAGTTGCGGGGCTCCTCCTCCTGCGCCACCATCGCCTCGAGCTCGGCGAAGGGCGTGCGGGCCTTGGCGGCCTCGACCTCGCGGCGCTTCTGCTCGACGATCTCGGCCAGGATGGGCACCTTTGGGTTCACGGCGTGGATTGTTGCGCTGGCGATCGCGCTGGGCGCGGGCGGGCTCACAAAGGCCGAAACGGGTTTCTCGCCCGTGACAATCGCGGCGGAGAGCGCCCAGACCGCCGTTCCGTCGCTGTCCGACGGGCGGTCGGCGGAGGCGGTGCCTGCGGCGTCGCACAAAATCCCGTCCTTCGAGGGCATCACGCCGGTTCAGTGGGTGCTGCTCGGGCTGGCGGCGGCGCTGATCGGCGTCTTGTGGTGGCGCGACGTCATCCGCCCGGGTTCGTTCAGGAGGAACGGAATTCGCAAGACGGGCGAGCTCGGCGCGCTGGTGTGGGTCTTCGGCGCGATCGCGACGTTCCTCATCGCGCAGATCGGCGGCACGATCGCGCTGGTGGGGTTGGGCGTGAAGCTGAGCGAGACCGACACCCCCGGGCCGCGGGTGCAGGGGTTGTACGCGATCGTGTCGTACGGCATGGGGATCACGGCGACGTGCGTGTTGCTGAGCCTGTACCGGCGGGCGTCGCCGGGCGCGGAAGGGATCACGCCGCGCTGGAGAGACGGGCTGTGGGGCGTGCTGGCGTTTGCGATCATCATGCCGATCGTGATGTCGGTGTCGCAGCTTTCGGTGTGGCTGGCGTGGGCGGTGGAGCGCTGGTACCCAGAGCCGATCGCGCACAAGACGCTCCAGGAGATCGTGGACAATCCGCGGAACCCGTGGGTGTGGATCATGGCGATGGGCGCGGTGGTGGGCGCGCCGATCGTGGAGGAGTTTGTGTACCGCGTGTGCCTGCAGGGCGCGCTGGTGCGCGCGACGCGGCGCGCGTGGGTGTCGATCCTGGTGGTGTCGACGCTGTTTGCGCTGGCGCACTGGGGACGGGTGCCGTGGCACGCGATGATTACGCTGGGCGCCTTGGGCGTCGCGATCGGCGTGGCGTATGAGCGGACCAAGAGCTTACTTGTGCCGATCACGGTTCATGTGCTGTTCAACGCGGCGAATATCGCGATGGCGGTGTTCATGACGTGATTGGCCCCGCTACTTCGCGAAGGCCCGAAGCAAGCTGAGGACGGCGGCGGCGAGAAAGTTGGTGGTGGAGATGAAGGTCCAGTCGGCGGCCTCGGCGCCGCGCAGCACGCCGCAGCCGCACTTGGTGGGAGCGGGCGGCGGATTGACGACGAGCGCGAGCGCATAGAACGCGAAGGCTCCCGCGATGACCGCAAGCAGCAGGAGCGCGGGGCGCGGGCGCTTGCGCAGGAGCAAGAAGATTGAGAGAGACGCAACGACAATCTCGCCGACGGGAATGATCCGTGAGAGCAAGGGGAGCAAGTCGGAGCTTGCCACGAGCGCGTGCGACCTGAGGATCGACTCGAAGGATGTGACGTCCTGCGTCTTCTCGAATCCCGAGAGCAGCAGCAAGATCACGGCCGCGAGAACGGCGCTGGGGATGAGGATTGAACGCAGCATCACGAAGCCCTGCGATACTTGACGAAGAGAGCGATGCCGATCAGCACAGCGCCCGAGAGGATCCACGGCCAGCCGAAGCCCGTCGACGTTGTGCGGGTCGCGTCGATGGGGGGAAGACTCTCGGGGGTTGATTGAACCGCTTGCTCCGAAGATCGTTTGATCGGAACACGGATGGTGGCGTCGGGGTTGGTGACCAGATCGGGACGTTTGCGGATGAGAGCCTCGACGCCCGCGATGGTGAACCTGGTGGGGTCGCCTTCGGGGATGTACTCGAGGTTGACGAGTTGCCAAGCGCTGCGAGCCGTCACCTGCGCGACCGGGAAGTGGGGCGGTGAGTTCGGCGCGTATTCGACGGGAAGCCCCGCGTCTTGATCGCCGATGGTGTGACTGGACGGGCGCAGCTCGGCGTCGTAGACGTAGGTGACGGGGATGGGGGTGAGGTCGGTGAAGCCCTCCTTGAAGTAGCCGGGCTGATAGTGGCGCCATCCCTTTGGCCACAGGAACTCGAGCTTGAGTTTGGAGTCGGCGACAAGCATGGCGGACTTCGCCGAGTCGAGCGATGGGGCGAGTTCGATCAGCGCGACGGCGGGAAACGTCGGATCGACGGGGACGCTGGCGCTCGCGGTGGGATGGACATCCCAGGGCGTGATATTGTGCGTGCCCTTTTCGCGTCGGAACCCTCGCCCGGATGGGTCTCGCCCCTCGATGCCCGCGCTTCCGACTCGGAACCAGGCGTGACTCTTGACGTCGTAGGCGTTGATGAAGATCGCCTTTGATGCGTTCTCGCCCGCGGCGCGATACTCGGCGAATACGGAACCCGAGCTCGGTACGTACATGCGAACCCAACCGTGTAGGTCGTCGGCTGGCTGCGTCATCGAGTCCTCCCCGCAAGTGTCAGCAATCAAAGCCTCCATAGCGAATGATGTTCTTATAAAACACAGTTGTCACCGGACCGGCAGGAAGAGTCTTCTTGTAGCAACACTGCCCTTCCTGTCCGCCACCGCAACCCAGCGGCACCGGATCGTAACCCGCGGGCGGGTCCACACCGCAAACGCCGGTTACGGTGTCCGCCGCGTTTCCGTAGGTCGTGCATACCGCGGGGATGACGATCTGGAGCGTCGCGAACTGGCCAGGCGAGCCCGGGACGTAGCCTTCTTCGCAAATGGTGAATCCCGCAGCCCCGCACGTTCCCGAACAGCTGAATGATGGTTTGACGCAGATGGGTGTCGCCGCCGCCACGGAAAACGACAGGAACAGTGCGAACTTGACGAGAGTCTGCTTCAACTTGGACATTGGACGCTCCTTTCTATGGTTTGTCTGTGCCGGCAAACCCGTCCCATGTGGTGGCGACGGGCAGGCCGACCAAGTTCTCATGCACGAGTTCGTCGCCGATGACGCAATCCGTCCAGCGGAGTGTCTCGGCGTGGTTGTCCGCGAACGCGACCGGCCCTGGGGGGCTCTCGAAGCCGCAGCACCAGCCGGAATAAGGATTCTCCGCGGTCGACCCGGTCCATTCGACCTGGGGCGCGAAGAGCAGACCCTTCTTGTCTGGCCATGTGACCCAGGCGCGGCGGATCGGCGCGTTGGGTTGCTTCCACAGGTCTTCCTTGGTCTTGCCGGGCTGCATGAACTCGCGCGGATAGACCATCGCCACGGAGATAGCGAAGGCTTCGGCACGAGCGCCCTTGGCGCTCTTGCTCTCGTCGATGTCACTCTCGGAGAGCAGACCCGAACTTACCAGTGGCTGGTACCACTTCTCCCACGCCTCGCCGACGTTGACGCCGTGGAGCGGGTAGATGTCCTTGTTGCTCTGGAGAAACTGATCAACGAGCACGGCGTGCTGCTGAACAAGAACCAGGTGCTTGCTTCCCTGGGCCGCGGACCATGTGCCGCGCAGCATCGGTGAGAGCAGCCCGATCAGCACCATCACGATCCCGATGACAACCACGAGCTCGATGAGCGAGAAGGCGCGGCGTGTTGGGCGGCCCGGCGCTGGAGTCATCCAAGGTCTCCGGTGCAACTGATATCAACATACAGGGGGGGGGGGGCGGTCAGTCAAGCTGGATTTGCAGAGATATGGGGCGCAAAGAACGCTCACCCGAATTGGGGGGCAGGCGATTGGACGGGACGATACACTGCGCCGACAAGGAGGTGCTCCATGCGTGGAATGTTCGCCTCGGTGCCCAGCGTGTTGTGCGTGTTCAACGTGTTCAACGTGTTCGGCGTGGTGGGTTTGGGCATCGCGATGGTGCTGGGCGCGGCCACGCTCGGGGGCTGTTCAAGTTACAGCGTGCCCGGCGGGCCGGCCGACTTCCGCGCGCTGGGCATCACGCAGGATCAGCAGGCGTTGCTCACCGACAAGGAGATCGCGGAGCGGCTGGCGCGCAAGCCCGCGGCCAATTTCCCCGCGGTCATCGCCACGGTGCGCGTGCAGGACAACGACTACCGCTCGCACAGCTACCACGGCTCGCGCGGCGAGGGAAAGTTCAGCGTCGTCACGCTCCGCGAGCTCGAGAGCGATGTCGACATGGAGCGGCTCGGCAAGCTGCCCATGGTGCGCGGGCTGGCGCCCATGAACCGGCTGGTCGTGCCCGAGCGGGTGAACGACGAGAAGAGCCTGCGCCTGGCGGCCGCGGATTTGCAGGCCGACGTGGTGCTCGTCTACACGATCGACACGCGCTTCGGGAGCAAGACGCTGATCCCGATCCTGGGCACGATCACGCTGGGGATGTTCCCGGCGGAAGAGGCGCAGGTGACGACGACGGCGTCGGCGGCGCTGGTCGATACGCGGACGGGCTATGTCTACGGCCTGGCGGAGGCGACGGAGAAGGCCAGCCAGCTCGCGAACCTGTGGACCACCAGCGACGCGATCGATGATTCGAGATTGCGTGCCGAGAAGGCGGCGTTCTCGAAGATGGTGGGCGAGATCGAGAAGACGTGGGTGCGCGTCGCGGCGAGCTATGGACCAACTGGGGGGCCGCAGGGGGGAACGCAAACGCCGGGCGCGGCGAAGTCGGACGTGAGAGCGGAGGGTGGGAAGTAAGGCGATCAGTTTCGGGGCGGCATGACGACTCCGCGTGCGCCCGGGACGTTCTCGAAACTGAGCGCGAGGCCGCATTCAGGGCAGGTCGCGTGTTGAACGCCCTTGAGGTCGTAGCGGCATTTCGGGCACGGGGTGGATTGATCGCGGAGGTACGCCACGATGCGGTGAGCGGCGGTGCACGCGTGCGATTCAAGAATCGACTGCACGCGCCGCACGAAGCCACGAGCAGCCTCATCGCTGGTGAAGAGCTCGATCGGGATGTACATCGAGACACCTTGGCTGGCAAGAACAGCGACGTGCGACGGCACAAGCTCCGCTGCGCTGAAGTGCTCCCAGCCATACGTCGCGTCGGTGTTGCGCATTCTCGAGCGGACACCGGAATCTGAAAAGTCGATCTTCCAAGGACCGACGGCCCCGCTTTCCACGCTCTGCTTGAGCCAGAGGTCGCCGGACTGTACTGCCTTGAACTGAGTTCGGAGTTGCTGACCGTGAAGGGCTGATGTGCCTGCGCTCACGATCGCTCCGAGGAGGAGCAAGGGTGCGAAGCGCTCGGCGACCACTCCCATGACCACCAGTACAAGAACGGTGAAAAACGCGACGATGAAAATGACCACAGCCCAGGTATTCAGGCGTATTTTCTGCCGGAATCGGTCAAGGGCGAGCTTCCATTCATCCGAGTTCGCGACGGCTGATGCGTAGAAGCGCCGGAGATGGTCTTCGGTTACCTCGAGCGAGAACTCAGCGAAGGGCATTTCGGCGGCGTCGGAGGGCATGCATCATTCTACGAAGCGTTTGTGGCTTGGCCTGATCTCTGAGTGCTCGGATCGTCGGGCGCAAGGGTTACGCCGCGGCGCAAGAGTCGAGCGTGCGGCACCTCGGCGAGCGTGAGCGACCGGCCGCATTCGGGGCAGGTGCTTGCGCTGGCTCCTTGCAGGTTGTACTTGCATCCGGGACAGGCGACCATGTGATCCCGAAGGTACTCGGGGATGAGGACCGAACTCGAGCTCCCACCTCCCTCCACATGGGATCGGACCTTCGAAACGAAGTGCTGGCAATCGTGCTCGGAGGCGAAGGCCGCCCTGGGTATGGCCACGCTGTCAAACTCAACCGCGTCGATGATCACGAAGCTCGGCAGGCACTGCACATCGCAGTAGTTCGCCCACGGGCGAGTGCGATCGAGGTTGGGGGCGATCACCCGAATGCCCTTGTCGGAGAGGTGAAATCGACAGGTCGCGGGAGATCGAGAGGCGACGCCAGTTCCGGCGGCGGACACGGCGGCGACGCGTCGAAGCGCCGCGAAACGGCGGACGCCGACGACGGCGGAGGCCAGGCCGATCGCGATGAGCATCACTTGCATGGCGCCCAGCCCGCTCAGTGTAAGGAACGAACGCGGAAAACCGAAGATCAAGGTGAAGCCGCAGGCGAGCGCGATGGCTCCTCCGCACAATATCCTCGCAAGCTCGCGATGTTCGCGCGCGAAGTGAACACGCCATTCCGGCGATGCGGCGACAAACTCCGCGCGGAGTCGGCGCGAGCATTCCTCGGTGAGCACGATTTCTGCTTGAAACTCCCATGGCTGGGCAGGAGGCACTGACATGCGAGCAATGTACCGCGCGGACGGACAGACGCGGATGGAAGCCGACGAAGCCAGAAGTTCCGGCCGTAGCTTTCCGCCGCCGGTTTGCTCGGTTCACTTCTTTTCTGCAGTGGTGCGGCCGCCGCGCGTACCCTTCCTCCCTATGAGCAAGCCCCGCATCTTGACCGGCGACACGCCCACCAGCACCGGCCTGCATCTCGGCCACTTCGTCGGTTCGCTGGAGAACCGCCTGCGCCTGCAGGACGAGTATGACTGCTACTTCCTGATCGCCAACGTCCACGCGTTCACGACGCTGGCCGACAAGCCAGCCGACATCCGCGCCAACACGATCGGCATCGTGAAGGACTGGCTGGCGGTGGGGCTCGACCCGGACCGCTCGACGTTCGTGCTGCAATCCGAGGTGCCGGCGATCGCGGAACTGACGTTCCTGTTCGCGATGCTGCTCCCCTTCAACAAGGTGATGCGGAACCCGACGCTCAAGACGGAGATCGAGACCAAGGGGCTGGGCGACAGTTATCCCTTCGGCTTCCCGATGTACGCCGTGGGGCAGTGCGCGGACATTCTCGCGTTCCGCCCGGAGCTTGTGCCGGTGGGCGAGGACCAGGAGGCGCACATCGAGATGTGCCGCGACGTGGCGCTGAAGTTTAACCAGATGTACTGCGGCGTGGGCAACCGCGTCGAGCCCAGGGACCATGTGAAATCGGGCGGGCTCTTCCCGATCCCCGCGGCCAAGATCGGGCGCGTGGCGCGCCTCGTCGGGATCGACGGCAAGAACAAGATGTCCAAGTCGCTGGGCAACGCGATCTTTCTCTACGACGACGCGAAGACCGTGCAGAAGAAGATCAACAAGATCACGACGGGGCGCCAGAGCCCGACCGAGCCCGGCGACCCCGGCAACATCCTCATGCAGTACGTCGACGCGTTCATCGGCAACCACGATGCGGCGCGGGCGGCGGAGATCAAGCGGAGATACGCCGCGGGCGACAATATCGGTGATGGGCACGTCAAGGCCGAGCTGGGCGAGGCGATCAACGCGATGCTGGAGCCGATGCGAGTGCGACGCGCCAAGATGGAAGAGCCGGGCGGCGAGTCGATCGTGCTCGACGTGATCAAACGCGGCCTGAAGAAGGGCAACGCGGTCGCGGAAGAGACGCTGCACCTGGCCAAGCAGGCGATGAAGCTGGACTTTGGCGCGAGGATGCTGGGATAGGAACAAAGCCACATTGCACACTGCACATGAGCAAATAGCACATGAGCGCATCTCGCCCGTTGTCGTGACGTTGGACGTCGGACTTGGGGCCTTGTGACGGTCAGGGTCGAAGCCGAATGATCGCGCTCTTCTCGCGGAACTGAGCCTACAGCGGATTCGGCCCCAAGATCGTCAGGCCGTGCCTGGGCGCGAGCTGGCCGATCCGCTCGATGACGATCGGGAGTTCCGGCGTCTGGCCGTTCACCGGGCGGCCGATCGCGGCGTAGAAATCCTCGAAATTCTTGGGCGGCGTGACGACCAGGATCATCTTGGCGATGCGGCCCGTGTTGTTCTTGAAGCAGTGGGGCACGTTCCGCGGGCCGAACAGCGTCGTGCCGGGCGTTGCCTCGATCCGATTCCCGCCGACGTGGAACGAGATCGTGCCCTCGAGGATGTAGAACGTCTCGTCCTCGAGCGTGTGCACGTGCAGGGGCGGGCCAGCGCCCGGCACGACGTGATACTCGGTGAACGAGAGGCGGTTGTCAGTCTCGCCGGCCGCGAGCTTGACGTAGGAAGTGTCGCCCGGGCCGTGGAGGATCGCGCCCCCGCCGGGCGCGACGTGCTTGGGTGCGAGAGGCCGGTTGCTTGGCGTCGTCATGGGGCTGATTCCTCGTCGCTTCCTTGGCGTCGGGCGGGCGAAGGAGTGTAACGCGTTCTTGGCGGTCGGGGTCGAGAGCGCGGACGGGCCGCGCCGCGTTGCGTCACGGCGCTGCGGCCATCTCGTGCGCGAGCGAGAAAAGCGCCAAACCAATCCCGCCTACGCTTGCTGGGATTTGTGAAACCCTCGGGAGATCGTCATGAACGAGTCGTCGCGCTTCGGAACTCGCTGCATCCACGCCGGGCAGGCGCCCGACCCCACCACCGGCGCGATCATGACGCCGGTCTACATGACGTCGACGTTCGTGCAGCGCTCGCCGGGCGTGTTCAAGGACGGCTATGACTACGCGCGATCGAAGAACCCGACGCGCACCGCGCTGGAATCCAACCTCGCGGCGCTCGAGGGAGGCAAGCACGGCATGGCGTTCTCGAGCGGCCTGGCCGCCATGGACTGCGTGCTCCACCAGCTCCGTGCGGGCGACCACGTCGTGCTCTCCGACGACGTCTACGGCGGGACGTTCCGCCAGCTCGACAAGATCTTCCGCCATCACGCGATCGAGGTGACGCGGGTCGACATGACCAGCCTCGGCGCCGTGCGCGAGGCGATGCGCCAGGCGACCCGGCTGGTGTGGCTGGAAACGCCGAGCAACCCGATGCTGAAAGTGATCGACATCGCGGGTGTGCGTGCGGTTGTGGACGAGCACGGCCCGAGGGCGGGCAAGGCGACGGGCGTGCGCGATCCGGCGCTGGGGCCGCTCGGCACGCCGATCGAGAAGCCGATCCTCGTCGTCGACAACACATTCGCCTCGCCCTATCTGCAGAGCCCGCTGTCGCTGGGCGCGCACGTGGTGATGCACTCGTGCACGAAGTACATCGGCGGGCACAGCGACCTGGTCGCGGGCGCGATGGTGACGAGCGATGACGCGCTCGCGGAACGCCTGAAGTTCGTGCAGAACGCCGCGGGTGCGGTGCCCGGCGCGATGGACTGCTTCCTCATGCTGCGCTCGACCAAGACGCTTCATGTGCGGATGCAGCGCCACTGCGAAAACGCGATGACCATCGCGCGCTGGCTGGAGAAGCACGCGAAGATCGAGAAGGTGATCTACCCGGGTTTGGAGAGCCACCCGCAGCACGCGCTGGCGAAGAAGCAGATGCCGCGCGGATTCGGCGGCATGATCTCGTGCGTTGTGAAGGGCGGGCTCGAGCCCTCGCGCCGCATGCTGGAACGCGTGTCGCTCTTCAGCCTCGCGGAATCGCTGGGCGGCGTGGAATCGCTGATCGAACACCCCGCCATCATGACCCACGCCAGCGTGCCGATCGAGGCACGCAAGGCGCTGGGCATCGCGGACGGCCTGGTGCGCCTCTCGGTCGGCATCGAGGACGTGGACGATCTCATCGCCGACCTCGATCGTGCGCTGGCGTCGTGAATTCGATCCAACACGGAGCGACACGGAGAAGCACGGAGGCCGAGTTCGGCAGAGCGAAGGTCGCGATCGCGCATGTCGCAAAGCCAGGGATAGGATGGCGATCCGATCGCTTCGCGAGGAGGGTTGAGGCCTCGGGGCGACCGTCTCAGTCGCGGCAATCCGACCCCTGTCTTTCTGTTCTGAACCCGTCTTGGTGTGCTCCTCTCTGTGTGCCTTCTCTGTGCTTCGGTGTCTCGGTGGTGAAGTTGCGCCCTCGCCATCCCGCCGTGTTCCTCCGTGTCCCTCCGTGTTGAAGTGTCTTCCCGAAGGAGCGACCGATGTCCGAATCAAGGGTGCTGACGTGGAGCGACCTGCCCGGCGACTTTCCCATGCCGCTCATCGAGCGCCGGCGTGTCATCGGCGCGCACATGATGATCTCCAAGGTGCGCCTGTCGAAGGGCTTCCGCCTGGCGACGCACCAGCACGCCAACGAGCAGATGGTCTGCGTGCTGAGCGGACGCGCGGAGTTCGTGCTCGACGAAGGAGCGCCCGCCGAGCGGCGGGTGATGCTGACCGCCGGCCAGGTGCTGGTGCTCCCGCCCAACGCGCCGCACGGGTGCATCGCGCACGAAGACACGGACATCCTCGATCTCTTCAGCCCGCCCAGCGAAAGGACTGGTGTCGGTCGGTCGTAAGCGTTGACGATTGAGGCTCGCTCCTTACTCCCTGCCTGAGATTGCTCCGCGCAGCTTCGCGATCAGAGCGAGCTTCTCGCCGTCGCTCATCGATCCCTGCATCTTCTCCGGCGGGATACCCCACACGGCGTTGCGAGGGTCGGGGTCGTCGGCATGCCGCGGGATCACATGCCAGTGGATGTGATTCACCTGGTTGCCGAGGCACTCGTAGTTGATGCGCGGCGGACCGGCGTGCACACCGGAGTTCGAGAATACCGCGCGAATCGCGCCGGCGACGCGCGCAACCTCGCCAAAGATCGCCGCCTGCTCCTCTCGCGGAAGCTCGGCCAGATGTTCGCGGTGCTCGCGAAGGACCAGCACGCACCAGCCGGGCAAGCCCTGATTGCTCCCAAGCACGACGAACGTGCGCGGCAAGGCGGCGACGAGCATGGGTTCAACGCCGTCGCGGCATCGTTCGGCTTGCTGGCAGAGTGGGCACGGCGTGCGCGATGGGCTGGCCATGCGCGATTGTTGGCTGGCAAGGCGGCGCGGAGTTGAACCAAGGTCGGCGCCTTTGCACGCCGGACCCGAGGCTCGGCGAAGGTCCGGGTTGATCCGCGACGAACGATCGACACAGCGTCGATCCGCGCTACCCGCGATCGGCCTCGCGCACGGCGTCGCAGAACGCCTCGATCAGCGCCGGGTCCTTCACGCCCTTCTCCTTCTCAACGCCGCTGGAAACGTCGACGGCGTACGGGCGGACGATGCGGATCGCGTCGCCCACGTTCGCGGGCGTCAGGCCGCCCGCGAGGATGATGCGCTTGGAGATGGGTTCGATCGCGGCTCCGAGGCGTTCCCAATCGAGCGTGGTTCCCTCGCCTCCCGCCGAGCCGTCGACGAGAATGGCGTCGACTTCATCGACGGCGTCCCAGCGCGCGAGGTCGGCGTCGATGGTGTCGGCGCTGAAGCGCAGGCCGCGGACGATCCCCGGGCCGCACTGCTTCACGATCGACTCGTCCTCGTTGCCGTGGAGCTGTGCCAGCGTGGTGGGGCAGACTTCTTCGACGTCGCAGAAGTGATCGACCGATGCGTTCATGAAGACGCCGACGCTGGAGACAAAGGGCGGGAGCGCGGAGGCGAGCGACCAGGCGTCGGCGGGGTCGATGTAGCGGGCGCTGGCGCGGACGAAGACAAAGCCGAGCGCGTCGGCGCCGGCCTCGATCGCCGCGATCGCGGAATCCTCGTCGCGTACGCCGCAGATCTTGATGCGTGTTCGGCTCATGGTGTGGCTTTCGGCTGATTGGTGGGCGGGCCGCCGCTCGACGCGAGCTCCGCGCGGAGGTCGCCGGCGAAACTCTGTTGGTCGGCCGAGAGCTTCGGCGCGATGTCGTCGAGGATGGTCGTGGCGCGGGCGTGGTCTTTCATGTGCCTCGCCGCGATCGCGGCCATGAGGAGCTTCACGCCGATGGTCTGCGGGTCGTTAGGATACGCGCGGGCGAAGAGCTCGAACGCGCTCATGGCCCGTGGATAGCGTGCGAGCTGATAGAGCGCGCCCGCGACCTCGAACTGCGATCGCTTGGAGAGCAACGCCGCCGGCGACGCCAGGCCGTTCTCGGAGAGCAGGAGCTCGTACTCGTCCGCCGCCCCGGCGCGATCGCCCGAGGCGAGCACTGCAGTGATCTTCGCGCGGCGCCGCGCGGCGTGCTCGGAAATCACCGGCTCGGCGTCGGGCGCTTGCCTGGCGGCCCGCTCCCTCTGTCCTTCCTCGACCGCGGATCTCAGGGCCGCGCGCCGCCTGCGGTGCTGCCAGATCGAGACCAGGTCATACATCGGCTCGCGCGGGAGGATCCGCGTGGCGAGCAATCCGCCCGCGACGACGAAGCCCGTGAGGTAGCCCGCCAGGTGCGCGCCGTGCGCGACCTGCCCGCCGTCGCCCAGACGCAGGAAATCGAGGACGACCGCCGCCGCGATGAACCACGTCGCTGGGATGTCATAAAAACGAAAGAAAACTATGAAAAGGATGCGGACCGTCGTTCGCGGAAAGAGGACCAGGTACGCGCCGGTCACCGCCGACACCGCCCCCGACGCGCCGATCACCGGGGCCGGGCTCATGGCGATGTGCCCCAGCCCGGCAAACACCGACCCCGCCAGGAAGAACACCAGGAATCCCGCGTGCCCGAAGCGATCCTCCACGCTGGGCCCAAACACCCACAGGAAGACCGCGTTGGAGATGACGTGCCACCAATCCGCGTGCGCGAAGGCATAGGTGATGAAGCGCCAGGGCTCCGACGGCTTCCAGGTCAGGTGAAGCCGCCCGAGCAGACTCGAATAGGTCTCCGGGTCCAGCCGGGCCTGAAATCGTGCGAACAGAAACGTCGCGACCATCGCCCCGATCAGGGCCAGGGTGATCGTCGCGGGGCGCCGATGTGGGCGGGATGTTCCGACCGGAAAAATCACGGCGGATGGTACGGAGGCGAGAAAGAGCGAGCGGCCAATGTGGGATTCTGTGGCTGCGGTTCGGGGTGCTTTCTATAGTGCGCACTCTCCGGCCGGGCGGCGGACCTGGGGCTCGCCTCGCCGCGCCGGAGCCTTCAACGTTCCGCGAAAGGTGGGTCGTATGGCTACGTTCGCCAAGGGGCTGGAAGGCGTCACCGCCGCCGAGACTCGGATGTCATTCATCGATGGAGAGAAGGGCATCCTCGAATACGTCGGGATCCCGATCGATGATCTGGCGCGGAACTCGACCTTCGAGGAGACGGTCTTCCTTCTCTGGAACTGCCGCCTTCCCACCAAGGGCGAGCTCGCGGACTTCACCCAGCAGCTCCGCTCACGCTACGCGCTCCCCGCGGGGATGAAGGAACGCATCCTTTCGGTGCCCACCAACGCCCAGCCCATGCACATGCTGCGCACGATGGTGTCGGCCCTCTCGATGCACGACCCCGACCCCAACTCCGTCGAGGTCCACAAGGTCCGCGAGAAGGCCCTCAACGTCCTCGCCCAGGTCCCCGCCATCATCGCCATGTTCGACCGCAACCGGCGCGGCCTGCCCCTGGTCGATCCCGATCCCAAGCTCACCTTCGCCGAAAACTTCCTCTACATGCTCAACGGCGTGAAGCCCAGCCCCGCCGTCGCACGCGCCTTTGACATCTGCATGATCCTGCACGCGGACCACGGCCTGAACAACTCGACCTTCTCCGCCCGCGTCGTCATCTCCACCCTCAGCGACACCTACTCCGCGCTCACCGCCGCCATCGGCTCGCTCCGCGGCCCGCTCCACGGCGGCGCCAACGAAGAAGTCATGGAGATGCTGTTCGAGATCGAGGGCATCGCCAAGAAAGAGGGCAAGGACGTGATGTCGATCATCGAGCCCTTCATCATGGACAAGCTCGCCCGCCGCCACGAGGGCGCCCGCATCATGGGCTTCGGGCATCGCGTCTACAAGACGATCGATCCGCGCGCGACATTCCTCAAGACCTTCGCCAAGCAGATCGCGACCGACACCGGCAACCTCGAGCTCTACGAGATCTCCAGCCGCATCGAGCAGATCATGGCCCGCGAAGTCGGCGCCAAGGGCATCTACCCCAACGTCGATTTCTACTCCGCCACCACCTACCACTCCATCGGCCTGAAGCTCGACCTCTTCACGCCGATGTTCGCCATGTCGCGCGTCAGCGGCTGGTCCGGGCACGTCATCGAGCAGCTCTCCGACAACCGCCTGTATCGCCCGAAGGCCGAGTACGTCGGCCCGCACGCCGCCCCCTACATCCCCATCGACAAGCGCTAGTCCGTCCCACACGCCCACCCCGATCCCCGTTATCATGCCCCCACGCAAGGAGGCGTGCATGGATATCGCCATCGTCGGCCTGGGCAAGATGGGCGGCAACATGGCCCAGCGGCTGCTCCGCGCCGGGCACCGCGTCGTCGTCTCGGACTTCAACGCCGACAGCGTGAAGAAACTCGCCGGCCTCGGCGCGGTCGCGTCGTCGTCGCTCCCCGACGCCGTCGCCAGGCTCGACGCTCCCCGCGCTGTCTGGCTCATGATCCCCTCCGGCAAGCCCGTCGACGAAACCATCGCACAGCTCCGTCCGCTCCTGGCTCGCGGCGACACCATCATCGACGGCGGAAACTCCAACTTCCACGACACCACCCGACGCGCCGCCGATCTCGCCGGCGCGGGCATCCACTACGTCGACTGCGGCACCAGCGGCGGCGTGTGGGGACTCGACAACGGCTACTCGCTCATGATCGGCGGGCCCACCGACGCCGTCGATCGCCTCCGCCCCATCTTCGAGTCCCTCGCCCCCGCCAAAGACAGGGGCTGGGGACACGTCGGGCCCAGCGGCGCCGGGCACTTCACCAAGATGGTCCACAACGGCATCGAATACGGCATGATGCAGGCCTTCGCCGAGGGCTTCGCCATCATGGAGAAAAAGAAGGACTTCGGGCTCGATTGCCGCCAGATCGCCGAAATCTGGCGCGACGGCTCGGTGGTCCGCTCATGGCTCCTCGACCTGGCCGCCCGTGCCCTGGCGGACAATCCGACGCTCGAAGGCGTTCGTCCGTGGGTCTCCGACTCCGGCGAAGGGCGATGGACCGTGCAGGCCGCCATCGACCTCGACGTCTCCGCGCCCGTCATCACGCAATCACTCTTCGAGCGCTTCCGCTCGCGCGAGGCCAACTCATACGCGGATCGGATGCTCGCCGTGCTCCGCGAACAGTTCGGCGGGCACGGGGTGAAGCGCGGATAGAAGAGACAAAGTGGCAAAGAGACGAAGAGACGCAGTGAAGAAGTGAAGAAGAAGGACGAAGCTTGTTCCGCCAAGTGCGTGCTTCCGCGGTCGGATCCCTTGGTGATTTAGCGAGTTGAACTTTGGCGGTTTCTCCTCATGACCAACTACCCCGATCGGCACATCCTCGTGATCTTCGGCGCCACCGGTGATCTCTCGGTGCGCAAGCTCATCCCGGCGCTCCACGAGATCGAGAAGGACCCCGCCACCCGCGGGCGCACCACCATCCTGGGCGTGGCCCGCGCCAACCTTTCCGACGACGCTTTCCGCGATCAGGTCGTCGCCGCCCTCGCCGGGCACGCGCCCGAAGCACAACTCCGCGCCTGGGCCGGGCGCTCGGTCTTCTTCCAGTCGTTGGGCGACGCGTCTTCCTACGCCTACACCGCCCTGCGGCAACGCCTCGAATCACTGGAAAAACAGCACAACCTCCCCGGCCATCGCATCTTCTATCTCGCCCTGCCGCTCCCGGCGTTCCCGCCGACCGTCGAAGCGCTCGCCGCCGCCGGACTCAACCAGAGCCCCGGCTGGACGCGACTGGTGATCGAAAAGCCGTTCGGGCGAGACCTCGCCTCCGCGCAGTCCCTCAACGCGCTCCTGCACAAGCACTACAGCGAGAGCGCCCTCTTCCGACTCGATCACTACCTCGGCAAGGAGACCGTGCAGAACCTGATCGCGTTCCGCTTCGGAAACGCGCTGTGGGAGCCGCTCTGGAACCGAGACCGCATCTCCCACGTCGAGATCACCGCCGCCGAAGAGCTCGGCGTCGAGGCCCGCGGCTCGTTCTACGAACAGGCCGGCGCTGTCCGCGACATCATCCAGAATCACCTGCTCCAGGTCCTCGCCCTGGTCGCCATGGACGCCCCCGCCGGGATCGACGGCACGTCGGTCAGCAACGAAAAGCTCAAGATCCTTCGCTCCATCGCGACCATCCAGCCCGACGACTTCGTCCTCGGGCAATACGGCGCCGGTGAGATCAACGACAAATCCCTCGCCGGCTATCGCCAGGAGCCCGGCGTCTCGCCCGCGTCAAAGACCGAGACTTTCGCCGCCCTTCGCCTGAAGATCAACACCTGGCGATGGGAGGGCGTGCCGTTCTATCTCCGCACCGGGAAGCGCCTGGCCAAGAAGGCGACGCGGATCGCCGTGACGTTCCGCACGCCCCCCGCCACGGTCTTCTCGCCCTACATCGTGTGCGGGAGCGAGAGCAACCGCCTGCTCATCACCCTCCAGCCCAACGAGGGCTTCAACCTCTCCTTCCAGGTGAAGATCCCCGGCGAGGGAATGCGCCTGCACACGCAGGAGATGCGGTTCCGCTACGCCGAGGAGTTCGGCACGCTCCCCGAGGCCTACCAGATGCTGCTGGTCGATGTCATGCGGGGAGATCACACCCTCTTTGTGCGCAACGACGAAGTCGAAGCGTCCTGGAAAGTGAGCACGCCCCTGATCGACACCGGGCGCGAGCCGCTCTTGTACCCCGCCGGCTCGTGGGGACCGTCGAAGGCCGACGAATTGCTCGCCCCGGCGTGCCACCAGTGGGTCAACCTCTAGGGAAGCGAATCAGCGAGGCAGGGGAAACGCAAGCCCCTCCGCGCCGGTCCGGGCAACCCGCGGGCGGCAATGCCCCGTTTCGATCCGAACCACCACCATGAGCGATCGAGTCGACATCCACTCCGGCCCGTCCCAGGTCGCCGATGCCGCCCGCGATCGGGTGGTTCACGCCGCCGAGCGCGCGATCGCGGCCCGCGGCGTCTTCCACTGGGCGCTGGCCGGAGGCTCGACCCCCAAAGCCGCCTACGCAAGCCTCGCCGCGCTCCCCCCCGGCGTCATCGACTGGGCCCGCGTGCGCGTCTGGTTCGGCGACGAACGCTGCGTCCCGCCCGACCACGCCGAGAGCAACTTCCGCATGGCGGCCGACTCCCTTCTTTCTCGCGTGCCGATCCCCCCATCCAACATCCACCATATCCAAGCCGAGCTCGGCCCCGCGGCCGCGCCAGGCTACGAATCGCTCCTCGCCGCCACCTTCACCCGGGCCGCGCCGAGCTTCGATCTCGTGCTCCTGGGCCTCGGCACCGACGGGCACACCGCGTCCCTCTTTTCCGCCGCCGATTTCCCGCCCGATCCGGCCCGACTCGCCATCAGCGTCGTCGCGCCGCCCGGCTACTCGATCCGCCCACGCATCAGCCTGACCCACCACGTGCTCGCCCGCGCGCGCGGCGTGGTCTTCCTCGTCACCGGCCTCGAAAAACGCGACATCCTCGCCCGCGTACTCCAGCCTTCCAGCGACCAGGACCGCGCCCTCCCCGCCTCCATCATCGCGTCCACCTGCCACACGTTCTGGATCGTCGACCGCGACGCGATCGGAAACTGATGTAACCGTGCCCGGAGGATGCGATCCGCGGCCTCGCGGCCTTCATGTGGTCGCGCTGATCGTCACGCTCGCCCTGGACTGGCGCGGCGCTTCCTGATGCGTGCGCTTGGCGCGGTGGGTGGACCAGTCGGTGACGAGGCGATCGGGCGACGACGGACCGTCGTGGACACGCAGCACGTCGTAGGTGTTGTTGCGCTGTGCGGGCACGAAACCCGATTCACGGATCAATCGGCAGAGGACGGCCTCGTCGAGGCAGTACGTCGTGCCCGCGCTTGACACGACATTCTCCTCCATCATCACGCTGCCCATGTCGCTGGCGCCGAAGGCCAGGCCCATCTGCCCGACGTGTGGGCCCATCGTGACCCACGAAGCCCCGATCGAGTAGATGTTGTCGAGGAAGAGACGCGAGAGCGCCTGGGTGCGCAGGTAGTCCGAAGAGCCGCTCATGCGCACGCGACGCCCGAACTCGGCGGCATCCGGGCCGAGCTCGCGGTAGTCCACCTCCGGGTTCGCGCCCCACGCGAAGCCACGCGCGACCACGTCGCCCGGAAACTCACAAGCAAGCTCCGCCGGTTCCGCGCCCCAGTGCTTCACACGCCCCAGCGGCGTGTTCTCACGCTGGAAAGGCCACGCGATGAAGGCCTTGTAATGCCCGAAGTGATCGGCCTCGCTCTCCGAAACTCGCAACGCCTTGTCCTGCCACTCGCGCACCAGCCACATGTGGTGGACGCGATCGGCGTACCCCTCGATGTGCCCGAACATCATCGTGGCGCTCGTAAACATCCCGAGCGAATGGGCGGCGTACATCACGGTGAGCCACGCCTCGGCGTCGCACTTGCCCAGGCCGATCTTGCGCCGCACCGGCGCCGCGAAGATCTCCCCGCCGCCGCCCGGCAGGCTGTGCAGCCCCGCATCGCGGAGCTTGGTGAGCACCCAGCGGCACTTGTCAAAGAGCGTCGCGCCCGGCGGGTTGAAGAAGTGGACGAACTCGATCATCTCCGGCGGGCTGAAGGCGTGGACATGGATCGCGGGGAACTTCTCGCGGATCGAGCCGAGCAGGTCGAGGTAGTAGTCGAGCGGCAGGTCGGGGTTCATGCCGCCCTGCATCAGGATCTGCGTGCCGCCGATCGCCGCCAGCTCGGCGATCTTCTCGTGGATCGTCTCCTTGGGAAGCACATACGCGTCGGCGTCGCCCGCGTCGCGCCGAAAAGCGCAGAAGGTGCAGCGGGCGTTGCAGACATTGGTGTAGTTGATGTTGCGGTCGATGATGTAGGTGCGGATCGAATCCCCGTGCAGCTCGCGGCAGCGCGCGTCGGCCCAGCGCCCCAGCTCGTGAAACGGCATGCGGTTGAAGAGCTCGAGCGCCTGCTCGCTGGTCAGGCGGGCCTCGCCCGCGACGACGGCGCGGAGCAGGGCGTGGTCGAGCGCGTCGAGGTTCGGATACTCGCGGGGTGTGCCGGCGGGGAGTGTGTTCATGAAGGGTCCTGGAGTGCTTTCAGAGGTTCCTGAAAGCATTGGGAGATGGTACGGGCGCGCCCGCGCGCGGTCCACGCGACGGCTTGTGAGCCGCTGGCTCGTGCCGCGGCGACACCGCGAGCGCGGCACCGTAGACTCTTGTGGGGGTTCATCATGGCGGCACGCAAGCACAATCCGGGTCGGCGCAAGCCTCGGGTCACCAAGCCCGCGGCCAAGAGTTCGCCCACGCCCAAGAAAAAGCGCGTCGCCAAGAAACGCACGGTCCGGTCGAACGCCCCAGCTCCCGCGCGTCGCCACGCCAGCGGCCGCCGAGAGATCAAGCCCGCGCCCCCCTCGGCCCGCGCCGGCGGCGTCAGCAGCGACGCGGTGCAGAAGGCGACCGGCTTCGGCTGGGACCACTGGCTCTCGGTCCTCGACGCGTTCGACGTGAAGGAGCACGGGCACAAGGCCGCGGCGGAGTTTCTTTCGCGTGAGCATAAGGTCGGCGACTGGTGGTCACAGATGATCGTCGTGGGCTATGAGCAGGCGCGGGGCCTCCGCCAGAAGCACCAGAAGACCGACGGATTTTCCGTGAGTGTGAGCCGCACGATCGAGGCGAGCGCCGCGCGCGTGTTCGAGGCGTGGAACGATGAACTGGTGCGATCGCGCTGGCTCGCGGGCGCCTGGATTACGATCCGCAAGGCCACCGCGCCAAAGTCGCTGCGGATCACATGGAACGCGGGCGAAGGGCTCCCCGCGGAGCCCCGGGCGACCAGCGTCGAAGTCAACATCTACGCCAAGGGCGACGCCCGCTGCCAGGTCGCGGTGCAGCACAACAAGCTGCCCTCCGCGGCGGACGTGGAGCGCCTGCGGGCGTTCTGGACCCGCGCGGTTGAGGCGTTGAAGGCGTTGCTGTCGCCGTGAGCTCGCGGCAAACTCACGCCCTGAACAACTTCCCGGACGCCAGGCAGCGGGCAAGCTCCGCATAGATCGACTGCAACGCCCGCAGGTCGGTGCGATCGCCCAGTCGTCGTCGGATGCGAGTTGCCAGCGATCCCTCGCGGAAGATCACGCCGAGAATCTCGCGGGTTTCCTGGTCGAACACCGCGCCCGCTCGCTCCGCCAGCGCCTGCCACAGGCGCAGCGCCGGCGTGGGCGTGGGGGTCAGGCCAAGGGCGGCCAGGTACGACGCGTCGGAGATGATGGCCGTATCCGCGCCGTCGATGGTCAGGTCGAGGATCGCGCGCAGCCTCGATGTGGGCAGCGCCCGGAGCGACGCCTGGTGCGGCGAACGCTTCTCCGAGAGCCACTTGAGCACGGCGCTCACCAGCTTCAGGATCGCCAGGTCGGCCGCGGGACATTCCTGCACGTCGAGCACGCGTACCTCGATGGCGCTGCGGGAGAACCGCGCGATGCAGCCGCGCGAATTGCACCACTCGTGGGCCAGGATTCCCTGCGGGTCGTGGGGCTTGAGGTCCGCGTAGATGCGGTCGAGGATGACGCGCTGGTACTCGCCCTGGCTCCACACGGGCTCGGGGATGACATCGCCCGCGACGCTCGCGATCGTCCGCGCGTTGCGCGCATACACCGCCATGCGGTTGTCGAGGCTGCGCGAGGTCGCGCCGTCGATGAGCGGCGAGCTGGCGGCCAGCGCGGGCATGATGGGCAGCAACGCCCGGATCGCGGCGTGCAAGCGCGCGAACTCGTCGTCGCCCTGGAACGGCAGATTCAGGTGCGTCGACTGCAGGTTGCACCAGCCGTGCCCCTTGCAATTGAAGATGCGATCGAACGCGGCATAGATCTCGTTGAAGCCGTGGGGCCAGAGCTTCATCTCCCGATCGGGGTTCATCCACGGGTGCATGCCCGCGGGCAGCAGCACGCAGCGCATGGGCGCCAGCATGGCGTTGGCCAGCGCGACGCTGTCCTGGAACGAGTCGGCGACGTGGTCGAGCGACGACGCGGGCGCCGCGGTCTTCAGCTCGATCACGTGGGCGCAGAGCTCGTTGCTCCACGACACCGGGCCCAGGCCAACCTCGGTCGGGACCGCCGTGCCGCTCTCGAAATAAGGCTCGGCGCCGGGGAGCGTGGCGGCTTCGAGCAGGAGCTTGTCGGCGACGGGGCGGATATCGAGCGTGGCGGCGTCGACGATCATGTACTCGCACTCGACGCCGAACGCCTCGAAGAGCGCGAACGGTCGCGGGGCCTCGGGGTTGGATTCCAGGAGTGGATCGTGATGAGAACTCATGAGCCGCGGGACTCCAATCGGCGGAGGAAGACGCGCATGACGCGCCGGTAGAGCTCGTCGCCGAGGATCTGGTCCTCAACGCCGGTCTCGATGGAGGGGTTGTCGTTGATCTCGACGATGACGGGCTTGCCGTTGATCTCCTTGAGGTCCACGCCGTACAGCCCGTCGCCGATCAGGTTCGCGGCGCGGATCGCGGTGCGCACCACGTCGGGGGGCGCGGCGTCGACGGGCCAGGCCTCGAAGTTCCCGACCTTGTCCAGCCCGGTCTTGGTGTGGTCGTAGATCTGCCAGTGTTTCTCGGCCATGAAGTACTGGCAGACGTACAGGGGCTGGCGCTCGATGATGCCGACGCGCCAGTCAAAGCTGGTGGGCACGAACTCCTGCGCGATCAGGAGGTCCGAAACGGGGAAGAGCTTGTCCAGCTCGTCCTGGTATTCCTTCAGGGTGTTGATCTTCACGACACCAAGCGAGAACGAGCTGTCGGGCTGCTTCAGCACCAGCGGAAAACCGAGCTGCTTCGGCGCATCGTCGCAGTTGCCGCGGTGGATGATGAGCGTGCGCGGGTGCGGCACGCGATGGCGGTGCAGGAGTTCCGCCAAATACACCTTGTTGGCGCACTTCACGATCGAATCCGGGTCATCGATCACGACCAGTCCTTCGGCCTGGGCCCGGCGCGAGAACCGGAACGTGTAGTGGTTCACCGACGTCGTGTCACGAAGGAAGAGCGCGTCAAACTCCGCCACCCGCCCGTACTCGTCCTTGGTGATGATCTCGGTGTCGATCCCCATCGACTCCGCGGCCTTGATGAACTTCTTGAGCGCCTTCCTGTCCGAGGGCGGGTTGGGCTCGCTCTCGTTGAACAGGATCGCCAGGTCGTGGCGCGTGTCGACCTTGCGGGCGCGGCGGGCGGGTCGCGTGAAATACGCCTTCGCGCTCTCGCCCACGAACGGCAGGTGTTCCTTGGGGATTTCGTCGGCCTCGATCGGGCGAAGGCTGCGGAGCTCCCATGTCTCGCCGTCGTGGCGGAACTCGGCTCGCAAGAGCGGCGCGGGGAACAGATTGAAGAGCGCCAGCGCCAGGCGCTCGTGGCGCTTGGCCATGTTCCGCCCGAAATAGATCGAGAGCAGAAACGTGCCGGGCTTCAGGTCGGACAGGCTCTCGGCGATCAGCTCTTCAAGCTCGTGCTCCGCGATGCGCAGCATGGTCGAGAGCTTCAGGTCCTGGATCGTCGTGATGTCGGGGAGCGGCTTGTGCCCGCGGGCCGACGCCAGCAGCGACACGTAGTAGCCGAGCGACTGATAGCTGTACGACTTGCACAGATTGAAGACCCGGGCGGCCCGCAGGTCGGTGAAACGCGGCTCGGTCAGATAGCCGCGCGCGGAGACGACCGTCACGCCGTGGATGTGCAGCGGCCAGTCCTTCGGATTGTCAACAACGATGACGTTTGACATCAGCTTGTCGCCTTGCGTGGGCGCGAGCCTGTGCGTGGGCTCGATCGCGCTCGTGCGGAGGCACGGGGTGCGGTGCGGGCGGACTTCTTCTTGCTGGGATTCTTGCGTGGCGCGACTGCGGCGGACTGGCCCGGCCTGGATGGAGCCCGCGCGGCGCGTGACCGCTTGGTCGGCTTCGTGTTCTCCGGTGCAACGCCGTTCCGATGGGCCTGGTCCGCAAGCCGCGCCTGCTCCGGCCCGGGCTCGATCACCAGCAGGTTCGCGTCGTAGGTCAGGATGCCCAGCAGCACCGAGCACAGCACGCGGTCGATCGAGATGTCGTACTTTAGCGCCGGAAAGCGCGGGTTCGGGAACATCGGATCGGCAATGGTGATCTTGCGCGTGCTCGGGCGATACCCGCAGAGCACGACGAAGTGCCCCGAGGGCTTGCCGCGAACGTCGTCGTACTCGTCGCTGGGCCCGAACTCTCGGGCGGTGCGGTAGAGATAGGTTGCCGAGAGCCCCGTCAGCACGGGCGTGCCCGTGCGGAGCAGGTCGGCGACGAGCTTCGAGGTCAAGTCCTTGAAGACCAGCTTGCCGCCAAGTTCAAGGAACTCCAGGTAGGCCTGGCTTCCCTCGCGGACGCGCACCTTGGGCACGTGCTCGGCCTGGGCCCGCAGTTTGGCCGCGATGTCCACGTCCGGGGTCTGGAACCACGTCGGATCAAAGAGCTGCAGGTTGTAGGTGTAGATCGTCGCGCGATAGCCGCGCTTGAGCGCGTGGCTCGCGAGATACACCGCCAGCGTGCCCTGATTCTCAAGCCGCTGAATCCCGAAGATCACGTCGTCGAGCTCGACATGGTCACCGAAGTAGCGGTAGACGGCATGGAGGCACGTCGGCCCGCACGTGAAGTCGTCGGGCTGCGGCAGGATCTCAAGCTCCAGCTCCGTCGGCATCCAGAATGCTAGGGGGAACGCGGTTGGGCCGGGAATGCCGCGTCGGAGCCGTAGCCCATTGGCCCCGAGCTTCGTTCGTCGGGTCATCCACCATCCGGTCCATACTCCATGACCGATCGCCCGTGCCCCATTCCCAAGTGCCCCCCGCCGCGTGCCGGCGCCAAAATTCACGCCCGCCGGGTGGCCTGGTCGATCCGACAGCACCAGAACTCCCGCGTGGGCGGGGAACAACGCCGCGTTGTCGCGGCTGCGTACCCTGCCCCGCACAAGCCACGGCCGCGGACTCGCCGCGGCCCGCCGACAGCAAAGAGAGGACACCATGCCCGAGCCGACCAACCAGACCACGATCATCGGCCCCGACACCACCCTCAAGGGCGAGCTGACCTTTGAGAACTCGGCGCGGATCATGGGGCGCGTCGAGGGCAAGGTCTCCTCCAAGGGCGAGGTCACCATCGGCGACGGCGCCGCCTGCAAGGCCACCATCGACGCCGGCCGCGTGCTGGTCGACGGCGTGGTCGAGGGCAACATCACGGCCAAGGAAAAGGTGCAGTTGAACGCCAAGGCCCGCGTGGTCGGCGACATCACCGCGATGACGCTGGTCGTGTCCGAGGGCGCTTCCTTCACCGGGCATTGCCGCGTCGGCGCCGACGCCGCCAAGCGCATCGAGGCCGAGGCCGCCCAGCGCACCCGCACCGTCACCCCACCCCAGCCGCGTCCGGGCTCGACCCCGACCACGACCCCGTCCTCCAACGTGCCGCACGCGACCCCCGCGGCGACAGACGGCCTGGCGGCGGCGTTCGCGGGCCTCGAGGCCAAGCTCGCGGGCATCTCCAAGCCGCGCACCGTGGAGTCGGCGGCGGAGTAATCCGCCCCCGCGTCGCGCGGAGCGCGAGCGCATGTTCACCATCAGGAGCCAGCGATCCGTCCGCTGCTACCGGTGCCAGGCGCCGTTCGTCGCCAGCGCCCGCGCCATCGTCCTCACCTGCCCCCACTGCTACCAGCGCGTCCACATCGAAGACGTCATCGTCCGCGGGAACCACCACGCCAACTCCGTCGAGACCTGCGGCAAGATCCTCGTCGCGCCGCGCGGGTGGCTGATGGCCGGCGTCGTCATCGCCGCCGGCGGCATCGAAGTGCTCGGCCGACTCCACGCCAAGTACGTCCAATCCGGCCCGGTCTTCCTGGCGGCGGGCGCGACGTGGCGCGGCTCGCTGCTGGCGCCCTCGATCGTCATCGAGCCCGGCGCATCGGTCGAGGACGGGCTGTTCGACATCGGCCCGCGGCACGAGGCTGGCGCGCTCATGAAGATCGCCAAGCCCGCCCAATTGGCGGACATCGCTTCAACGCCGAATCGAAAGTCCGCGGTGGCGTGACGATCGCACGCGATGCTTGAAGTACGACACCTGGACACGCAATCACTGCCTTTGGACGCCGGACCTGACGAGTCCGCGAGGAAGGTCCGGGTCGAGTGGCGTCCGCCCTCGCGTCACGGGCTCGCCGCGAGCGTGAACCTCCAAACTTAAACCATCCCTACCGTTCCTCCCTCACGGAGGCTCGCTCATGTCAACGCCCGCGCCCTTGATGCTTGGTGTTTCCGGTGGCCGCGGCATTGTCGGCGCGTCGCTCACGCCCGACGTCGCCGCCCGATACGCCGGCGCGTTCGCCGCCGTGCTCCGCGAGATCTTCGGGAGCGGGCCGATCCGCGTCGCGCTCGCGCGCGACGGGCGCGCCGGCGGCGAGTTCCTTCATCACGCGGCCGTCTCGGGCCTGCTCGCCGCGGGGCTCGAGGTGGTCGATCTCGGCGTGGTGATGACGCCCACCGCGGGCGTCGCGGTCGATCGCGCCGGCGCCGCCGCGGGCATGATCCTCACCGCCAGCCACAACCCGCAAGAGTGGAACGGGCTGAAGTGCCTTGTGCGTTCCGCGGGCGTGGCGCCGGGCCTGGTCGACGCCTGCGCGCCCGACGCCGCCCTTGCGGATCGGATTATCGCGAAGTTCAAGGGCAGCCAGTCGCTGCTGGTGCCGTGGGACAAGCTCGGCCATCGCTCGCTCGACGAGGAAGCAACCCAGGCGCACGTCGATCTTGTCGTCGACGCGCTCGAGCAACTGGACCTTGTTCAGGCGATCGAAGCGGCCGCGTTCTCCGTCGTCGTCGATTCGGTCAACGGCTCGGGGACCGAGGGCGCTCGCCTGCTGCTGGAGCGCCTCGGATGCTCGGAAATCCTGCACCTGGGCGGCGAATCCACCGGCCTCTTCCCGCACACGCCCGAGCCCACGCGCGAAAACCTCGGCGAATTGTGCCTCGCGGTGCGCGAGGCCGAGGGGCACGTCGGCTTTGCGCAGGACCCCGACGCGGATCGGCTCGCGATCGTGGACGAGCGCGGCGAATACATCGGCGAGGAGTACACGCTGGCGCTCGCCGCCGAGGCCGTGCTGTCGGCCGGCGGCTTCGCGTCGCCCGTGCTGGCGGCAAACCTCTCCACCAGCCGGATGCTCGAGGACGTGGCGGCCAAGTACAAGGGGCACGTCGTGCGCACCGCCGTCGGCGAGGCCAATGTCGTCGACGCGATGAAGCGCGAGAAGTGCGTGCTGGGCGGCGAGGGCAACGGCGGCGTGATCTGGCCGCGCGTGACGTTCGTCCGCGATTCACTCTCGGCCATGGGCCTGACGCTCGGCCTGATGGCGGCGCGCAAGGAGAAACTCTCGGCCCTCGTCGGCGCGATCCCCCGCTACGCGATCGTGAAACGCAAGGTCGATCTTGCGGCCAAGGAAGCGGCCAAGCCCGGGCTCGACAAGCTCGCGAGCCACTTCGCCAAGGAACGCATCGATCGCCAGGACGGCGTGCGCGTCGACATCGACTCCAAGCGCGCGTGGCTGCACGTCCGCGCCAGCAACACCGAGCCGATCCTGCGATTGATCGCCGAGGCGCCGACGGCGGGCGAGGCGAACATTCTTCTGGACGAGGCGGCGAAGGTGATCGGATAGACGAGGCCCGGTCGAGGGCGCGAGTTCGGCGAAAGCGAGCGCGAGTATGACCGGTGAACAGGATGCGTCCCTCACTCAGCCCCTCAGGCTCTACCGCGACCTGGCGGAGTGGTATCCTCTGCTCACACCGGCGGGTGATTATGCGGAGGTGGCGGCGTGCTACCGGAGTTTGTTCGAGGCCCATTGCGCACACCCGCCCCGCACCTTGCTCGACCTCGGCAGCGGCGCCGGGCACAACGCGACGCACTTGAAGGCGGGGTTCGCCTGCACTCTCGTCGACCTGGAACCAGCCATGCTCGCCCAGAGCCGCCGCATCAACCCGGAGTGCGAACATTTGCAGGGCGACATGCGATCGATCCGCCTCGGACGCGCCTTTGGTTGCGTGCTCGTGCATGATGCCGTCGTCTACATGACTTCGCGCACCGACCTTGCCCGCGCCGTCGGCACCGCCTTCGCGCACACGGCGCCCGGCGGGGTTGCGATCTTCCAGCCGGACTTCGTTTCCGAGACCTTTGAGCCCGGCACCGAGTCCGGCGGCAGCGACGCGGGCGGACGAGGTCTGCGCTACATCGAGTGGCGGTGGATCCCCAAGTCCGCGACCGAGATGTATGTCTCCGACATGGCGTATCTCTTGAAGGACGTGGACGACGACGCCAGGGTCATCCACGAACGCCATTTCATGGGGCTTTTTCCGAGGGCCGTGTGGCTGCAATTGATCGCGGCCGCCGGATTCGAGCCGCGTGTCGTATCCCAGGAACATGGCTCGTACAGCGACACGGGGCACGAAGTCTTTCTCGGGCTGCGCCCCGTCGAGGTCGGCGTGAGCTGACATGAGCGAGTGTCCCGGGTTCGATACTCGGGGACAATCGGCGGAATGCGTCGCTTCTCAATGCGCACGAGGTCATGGGCAAGGATTCGGAATGTCGACCACTCACCCATCTCGCCGCCTGACCACTCCTGGCTCTTTCCCCTGCATCGCTGTCTCGCTGCCTCGCTGCTTCGCTCTGCCCGGTGCCTTCCCCCCTTGGCTTCCCGCCCCTCTTCCCCTATCCTTGCGGCGATGACCACGCAGCTTCCCATGTACACGCCCGGCCAGCGCGTCCGCGTGACGCAGCAGGTCCCGCGCGCCACCGGCACGCTCACCACCACCATCGAGGGCGTCATCGTCCGCGCCGGACAGAGCAAGACCGGCTCGTGGTTCGCCCACTCCAGGGACAAGAAGCTCTGGCTGGATCGCCTCGAACTCCGCAAGGACGACGGCGAGATGGTCGTCGTCAACCTCGACCACTACTCGAGCGTCGAAGCACTGTAATCTCCGACGAACCAGCGAACCAGCGAACCAGCGAACCAGCGGGGCAGCGAGGCAGAGTAGAACCGTGCCACCGATGTCGGCTTGGCGACATCGGTGCCGTCTTCGCACCACGGATATGTGCTGATGTCCGTGTGTCTTTGGTGGCTCGCGCCTCCGACGCGGGTCTCTCATCTGGGTGGCGTGTTCAAACCCGTTGATCGCGCGCCGATGGCTGCGTGCTACCCATCCTCCCGATACCTTTCCCGCACGCGCTTCTTGATCGAAGAGAGCGGCGACCCCTCGGTCTCCGCCTCGCGCGGGGGATCCTGCACGATCGGCGCCGCCGAATCAGAGAGTGTCACCTCGGCGCGGTTCGCGCTCGATTGCGTGACGTTTGAAGAAGCCGCGCCCGGCGCACTCGCGCCCGTTGCAGCTCCCGCCGGTCCTGCGCCGCCCGCGCGGACCTGCTGCAGGCGTCCCGCGAGCCTGCGATCGCGTGCCGCCCGCGCCAGCTCCGCCGCGTCGTCCGCGCCGAACGTCGGCGCTTCGGTTTCCGGCACGATCACGGGCCGCCTGATCCCCGTCAGCGTCCTCGTCGCCGCCCCGCCGCGATCCGCCGTCTCCTCGCGCGCCCGCTGGGCCACGCCCGCGCCAAAGTCGCGGCTCACGAACCGGTCCCACGCGATCCGCCGCGTCGCGATGTCCAGCACCAGCACCACCAGCGCCCACGCTAGCAGAACGGGCCGCAGCGGCGTGAGCGCCTCCTGCGCCGGGATGCCCGCGCGATCAAACAGCACCGGCGCGGGATCGTCCAGGCTCAGCACGCGTCCGCCCGTCTCGCGCGCGATGGACTCCAGCAGCGCCCGGTCGCTGCGCAGCTGGCGCGACTCGATCCCCGACGAGATCGACGCGCCCGCGATCACCGGCGCGATCGGCACGCTCTCCGCCGGGCCCTTGGGCTTGAAGACCGCGACGTACGCGCCGGGACGATCGATCCCGCCCACGCGCCCCTCGTATCGCCCCGGACCCGTCTGCGCCAAACGCGCCCCGAGAGGCTCCCCGTCGTTCGGATAGATCGTCGCGGGGATCGAGAGATCGTCGATCGGCCGTCCGTCCTTGTCGCGTGCCTCGACCGACAGCACGAGCGAGCCCGCGTCGTGCAGCACGCTCGCGCGATAGTCCCGTCCCGTGTCCGGGCGTGCGAGCCTCCGCGCCAGGTTCGACCAGAACGTCGCGTAGACCGGCGTCTCGATCCACGACGACGCCCACTTGTGCGCGTCCGACGTGAACACCGCCACCTGCCCGAGCTCATACGTCCAGTGCGCCAGCACCGGCTCGCCCTCGGGCGTCGCGATCACGTTCGAGATCGTCGGCTCGCCCCGGAACTGCGAGAGCGACAGCCCGCCCAGCACCGGAAGCGCCGAAACCCCCTGCAGCATCGGCGAACTCGAGGGCAGCACCACCGGCGTGAACGGCGCCTCACGGATCATCGGCGTCCGCACGATCCGCACCGTCTTCAAGAACACCCGAGGCAGGAGGTTCGGGTTCGACACCGCGTAATACGACCCCTTCCCCGCCGTCGCCATTTTCTCCATGCCCTCGAGGTCCGCGCGGTCGCCCACCGCGATCGCCGAGACCTTGATCCCCGCCGCAGCCATGCGCTCCGCCACCGCCGGCACGCCGTCCGCGTTCTGTGAGCGCCCGTCCGACAGCACGATCACGTGCTTCACCTTCGCCTTCACGCCATTCATCTGGCGCTCGGCCTCTTCCAGCGCGGGAATCACGTTTGTCCCGCCCCCCGCGTTGATCGAACGGATCGCCTCCTGCGTCTTGGCGGGCTCGTTGTTCGCCCCGAGCGGCACCAGCACGTCCGAGTCCGAATTGAACACGATCACGCCCACCAGGTCCTGCTTGTCCAGCACGCGCACCGCCAGCGCCGCCGATTCGTTCGCGATGTCCTGCTGGCTCCGTGCCGAGCCCATCACGCTCCGACCCATCGAGCCCGAGTTGTCGAGCACGAAGATCACCGCCGTCTCCGGCGTGATCAGCTTGTCGGGCAACTCCAGCTTCACGGGGAGCAGGGGTTCGATCGGCGTGCCTCGCCATCCGCCCGACGCCAAGCTGTCCGGCCCGCCGATCATCACCAGCCCCGCCCCAAGGTCCGCCACGTTCGTCGCCAGCAGCGTCTGCGTCCCCAGGGGCACCGCATCCGACGCCACGTTCTGCAGAATCACGATGTCATACGCCTGCAGCGCGAGCAGATCGGGCGGAATCCCCGTCGGCGGCACGACCGTCACCTCCAGCCCCGAGGTCCGCAGCGCCTCCGACAGGATCGAGCCCGCACCCGCCGGATCGGCGTCGCTCACGCCGTCGACCAGCAGCACCGAGCCGCGCCCCGGCGTGATCGTGAACGCGTCGCCCGAGTTGTTGTCCGAGAGCGTGTCGCCATTCTCGGGGTCGAACACCGCGCGGAACTTGTGGACGCGATCCACGCCGGGCGGCACCTCGATCACCTCGACGTGTCGCCCCGCCGAGAGCGACAGCGCCCGCCCCTCGCCCGGGCCCGACGGATCAATGTCGACCACCCGGTCGCCGTCCATCAGCCGGAGGGTGCCGCGCGCCGCGTCGGTCGCGTTCAGCACCACGCGCACCGTGATGGGCACGCCCGACGGCGCGCGCGGCGGGGCGTCCACCGATTCGACCAGCACCTCGTCGCGGATGTCATAGTCCACGGGCGCCACGTCCACGCGCACCCGCGCCCGCTCGCCCGCGCGCCCCGTCGAGCGCGCCAGCTCCGCCGCGTCGCGCAGCGCGTTCCCCGTCGTCTGGTTCCCGTCCGAAATGAGCACGAGCCTTCCCGCGGCGCTCGGCGGCACCAGCGACGCCGCGAACCGCAGCGCGCCCGCGATGTCCGTGCCCTGCGTCATGCGCACATCCAGCGAGCGCCCCGAAACATCGAGCGTCGAGGGCGACGCGATCACGATCGACGAGCCGTCGAACGCGACCATGCCCAAAAGATCGTCCGCGCCGCGCCGGCGTGCTCCCGCGGCAAGAAAAGCCTGCGCCCGCTGGAGCGCCGGCGTCTGCTCCCCAGGCCGAAGCCGCCGCACCGACTCCGACACATCCACCACCGCGATCGTCGCCAGCTCGTTGGTGACGCGCACGCTCGACGCGCCCGCCAGCGCCAGCGCCAGGAGCGCGATGAGCAGCGCGCGAAAGACGATCGCCGATACGCGCCGCAGACCGCTCATCGCCGCGAAATACGCCAGCGCGATCAGCGCCGAAGGGATCGCCAGGATCCCAAGCCAAAGCCAGATCGTGTCGTCAAACCGGATGGACACGAAGAAGGGTAGACGCGGCACGCACCACCGAGGCCGCGGTGCTGCGGAGGTCCGTGTGCCTTGAATCGCCCACCGGCCCCGCCACAGCGCGCTCGCGCGCCCCGCCGTTCGTATCATCCCGCATGAACGCCGCCCACTCCAACTCGTCCCCCGCATCCCGCCGCAAGAAACTCATCCTTCTCACGCTCTTCCTCGCCCTTCCGTTCTTCCTTGTCTCCGGCATGCTCTGGTACGCGTTCGAGAACCCGCCCACCACGCGCCCCGTCATCAACCCGCGCGGCCTGGCCGAGCCCGCCGATGTCCAGGACTCCGCGCAATTCGTCCCCGCCGAATCGCTCCCGCAGGGCGTCATCCTCATCGTCGAAGATCGCAGCGGCAAGGCGAGCGACGACTCGCCCATCTACCTCGCCGGCACCATGAACGCGTGGAACCCCGCCGACCCCGCCATGAAGTTCACCCGCGGCGCCGACGCCCGCTGGTCCCTCGCCCTCCCGCGCCCCTTCGACGGCAAGGCCATCCAGTTCCGCTTCACCCGCGGCACGCGCGAAAGCGAAGAAGCCAACGACGACGCCAGCTTGCCCCCGCCACGCTCGCTCCCCAATGTCGATATCTCCAAGCTCAAACCCGGCGAGCCGCCCCGCATCGAGCTGGTTGTGCACGCCTGGGCCGATGTGAAGAAGTAAGACATCGGAAGTCACGAAGTGGCGGAGTGTGTCAACGATTGGCGTGTCGCAGGCCGACAGCTGGTCATGGCCCATTTCCCATGGCCCATTGCCTATTGGAACCTCTGAGTATTTGGTGGCCCGCCTCTCCGAGGCGGCTTTTTCAGCCCACTGGAAGCGGACCTCGCGGCTGAACTCGGATTGTTCAGAGGTTCCCATTGCCCACTGCCCACTGCCCACTGCCTCTCCCCACCATCCCCTACACCGGCACCAGCGACCCGTCCACCATCAGCCGCGGCACGACGCTCGTGATATCGATCTGCGCGCAGAAGTCGAGGTCCTCATGCTGATTCAGCGCGATCAGCCCGCGCCCGCCAAGCGACGACGCCAGCGCATTCCGGATGTCCTCCGCCGCATCGTCCCACCACATTCGGCACAGGCGCGACGCGTCATCCTCCGACAGCGGGCGATCGGGCAGGTATCGCACCATCGCGCCCGCCACCAACGCGTCGTCGAGCCCCACCAGCCCGTGCGTGCCGGCGCAGATGATCGAGATCGCCCGAGCCTCGCGATCGACCACCGCCGCCGCCGCACTCAGATTCGCCAGGCACGCGACAACCACCAGCGGCGAGTGCCGCGCCGCGTGCAACGCCGCCGTCCCGTTGGTGGTCGTAAAAACGATGTCGGCGCCTTCGACGCGTTCCCGCGTGTACTCGCGCGGCGAATTGCCGAGATCAAAGCCGGGGATCAGCACGCCGCCGCGCTCGCCGCCCAGGAGCACACGCCGACCCGGGTTCTCACGCCGAAGCGCGTCCCGCCGGGCGAGCGCCTCGTCAACGCTGGTTACGGGGATGACGTGCCGCGCGCCGTTGGTGAGCGCCATCGTGATCGTCGTGCCCGCGCGGAGCTGGTCGATCACCACCGCGCTCGTGCCGTCGATGGGCACATACGCGCCGTGCGTCAACGCAACCGTGATCGGGCCCGAACGGGTCATGCCGGAGCGTAGCGACGCCATGGATCGGAACCGGATACTGATGGCTGGTCGGATGGCCCAGCCGCCCGATCCCGACCGACCAGGTTTGGAATGCCGACTCCGTGTCACCACGCCGCCGCGCGGGTCGGTTCACATCGAGCACACGGCGCGCCTACCACCACAGGCGCCCGGCTGCGCGGGCCGCCGGCGACCGAAAGCCGCGAGCACGGACTTGAGAACGGTGCGCGCTTCGGGCGCCGCGCCGGCGGAGATGGCCGGTGGTCCCGGGTCACGCGACCAGGCCGACCGAGCCCAGCGTCATGCCGTCGATCGGGAAGTGCTTCTCGAGCATGGAGCCGAGCTGGGTGCGTTCGGTGAGCACGAACTGGCACTCGCCCGCGATGCGCCAGCCCGCGAACTTCATGGCGCGGATGAGGTTCTCCTCGCTCGTGCAGACGACCAGCGCACCCGAGAGGAACCGGAGCGGGAAGACCTCGAACTGCCAGGCCTGGCGCCGGCTGATCGACGAGAGCGCGAGGGGGTCGATGTCCTCGCGATCAAGATCGACGCGCGAGAGGAGCGCCAGGAGCTGCTGACCCCAGGCACGCTCGATGGCGCGCGGGCTCACGCCGAACATGCGTTCCGCCAGGTCGCCGAACGGGCGGCCCGAGTTCTTCTGGGCCTCGACGATCTCGTTGCGCTGCTCGTCGGAGAGCAGCCCGCCGCGGACCAGAAGCTCGCCGAGCTTCACGTATTCGGGACGCTTGGTCATGATGGGTGCTCGGAAGACCGGCTTGAGGGTCGTGGGGATCGGGCGCGCGAGCACGGGCTTGGGCTCGACGGCCCGGACTTTTTCGCCGCCCGACCGACCGGACTTCCTGCTCGCTCGCTTGGCCTGGTTGGAACGGTTGAGCTTGCCCTTCGAACTCCGCTGACGATTCGCTTCCGCCATTGCTTCCTCCCCTGGGCTCCCTTGCCCGGGTTGTGCATCGGCGGAGCGGGGCAACTCCCGAAGGTGGATGAACACCGGGGAGAGATTCCAGCGTTTCGCGCACCGATTGCGCGATGAACGCGACTCGGGGGAATTCCACGACCTTCGCGGGGTCGGGGCGCGAGAAATAGCGTGCCAAATCAGATTTTGGTTGCCCGGAAGAAAGACATATCGCAAGGGCGTGGTCGGGTTATGGGGCGCTTTACGCCTCGGCGGGCTCGATCGAGACGGTCAGGCCCTTGCACTGGAACTGTTCCTGGAAAAGCTCGGCACGTTCCTTGTGGGTTACCAGCACCAAGGCAACGCCGGATTGGTGTGCTTCCATCATCACCATTAGCGAGCGTTCCTTGCCCAGCGACGTCAGCTCCATGAGCGTCGCGGTCACATAAAGCATGTCATTGATGTCGTCGTCGTGCAGGAGCACCCGGTAGGGCGGGAGGTTCTTGGGCGTCGGCTTGGCCGGCGCGGGCTTGGTCAGCGCCGTCGCGGGGCGCTCGGCGACAGCGGTGCGCGGCTCGTCCTTGCCGGTGCTCGGCTGGGCGGCGGGAGTGTCGGGGCGCGGCGTGTCGTGCTCGGACATGTCCTTATTGTTCGCCGCCTCCCGACGCCGAGACGGACCAACCCCACGGAATTACCGGCCTGGGCGAAAGTTACCCGATACTGAACTTGGCCATGCTCCGGCGGGCGTGGCCGGGCCGGTTTGGGGCCTGTCCGCAGGGCGACTCCGCCCGGGGCCGGGTTTTCGATAGGGGCTCTATATGAGTAGTTCGGGCGATCACGCCCAGTTTGAGCCCGAGAACGCGGTGATCATCGTCGTGGGGGCTCACCTGGAGGCCGAGCGCGACGACCGCCCGATCGCCTATGCCCTGCGCGAGCGGGTGCGGGCCCGCCTGCCCAAGGGCCAGGACGCGACGGTATGCACCGACGTCTGGTACCTGAACAACGAGGAATTGCGGGCCCGACCAACGATCTCGATCGGCCCGCCGCGCGTCAACGCCCTGGCGGCGTACCTCGCCGACCGCCTCCCCAGCGTGTATGTCGTGGATGATCGCTGCATCGTACAGGCGGACTTTGAGAACGACGAGCCCGCGGCCAGTTGCTGGGGCGTGAGCACGCGCCAGACCATCGCGGCGGTCGAGGCCTTCGCGGCGCGATTCCTCGACGAGTTCATGCGCCGTCAGTCGCTACTTGCCGACGCAGAAGGTTGAGAAAACCTTGCCCAGAATGTCCTCGGTCGTGAGGCGCCCGCTGATCGCGCCGAGGTGATCGATCGCCTCGCGCAAGGACTCGGCCACGATCTCGGGGTTCGACAGCGCGCGGACGCGCGGGTCGATGCCGCCCACCAGGCGGGCGAGGTTCGCGTGCGCGGCTCGAAGGGCGGCGGCGTGACGTGCGACGGCGAGCCCCTCGCAACCGCCCACGCCCGCGGCGTCGGCGATCGCGCGCCGGAGGAGATCGAGATTCCAGCCGTCGAGGGCGCAGACGGGGATCGGCGCGCCGCTTGTCCCCGGCGCGGGCGAAGTTGCCCCAACGCTGATGCCTGATGCCCGATGCCCGATGCCCTCAGTCATGCCCTCCCTTACGGTCCGGCTGCTGACGGCGAGCGAATTGCCGCGATCGCCCTTGGTGCACACGCGGATGACCGGAGTTTCTGCTCGTACATCGATCATGCCCTCGCTGAACTCGCGCTCACCCCGGTCAGCCCCGAGCGCCGGTGACGAAGTGTCCTCCCCGATGCCCGATGCCGGGTGCCCGATGCCTTGTGTTGCATCGCACGCAAACCCGCCCGATGGATCGCACCACACAACCACGTCGGCTTCCGCGAGCGCACCCCGTGTTGCCGCTTGCGCCGCGTGCTCCGATGGACCCGTGGCGATCGACTCGTCGAGGCCGGCGGAATCGCAGAGCATCACGCGGCCCGCGCCGGGGATGTGCGCACCCAGGTCGAGCTCTTCGCGCAGCACATCGCGTGTCGTGCCGCGCTCCGGCGATTCGATGGCGCGTCGGACGCCCAGCAGCGCGTTGAAGAGCGTGCTCTTTCCCGCGTTGGGCTCGCCCACGATCAGCACCACCGGCAGCGCGCCCGGCGCGGCACGCCCGCGCGTCGCCCCAAGCTCACGCGCGATCGCGTCGCCGATCGCTCTTACGCGGCGTGCTAACTCCGCGGGCGCGATCGCCACCACGTCCTCTTGGTCCGTGAAGTCGATCCCCGCCTCGACGAGCGCCAGGAGCGTGGCGAGCTCGTCGGTCCAGGCGCGATAGCGCTCGCCCGTCGCGCCGCGGAGAAGCCGGTCCGCCGCCGCGAGCTGGTCACTCGTGCGCGCCGCGATGATCCCCGCCACTCCCTCGGCCTGTTCGAGGGACAGCTTCCCATGCAAAAACGCCCGCGCGGAAAACTCACCCGGCTCGGCGCGCCGAATGCACGATGGGGCCGCGGCGCGGTTCGAGCCCCCGCCGTTCAATCCCGCGCCGTTCACGCCGCGAATAATCGCGTCGATCACGCGCTCCACCAGCGCCGGATTGCCGGGAAGCGAAAGCTCGAGCATCTCCTCGCCCGTGTACGACGCGGGCGCCGCGAATCGAACGCACAGCACGGGAAGCTCGTGAAACACGCCGTCGCTCTCGGCGTCGCGCACGCGCACTACGCCCGCGACGCCGGTGCGAGGCGCGATCTCGCCCGCGATCGCGCGTGCGACGTTCGGCACGTCGGGGCCCGACAGGCGCACCAGCGCCCGGGCCGCCCGCGACGCGCCGGTGGAGCACGCGATGATGGTGTCGCCGGGAGTCATCGTGAGGATTGTTCGTGGGCGGACGGCGTCCGGCGCGAGACCCGACCGGGAATCAAAATCGAAGAACGTCCCGCCTCACGTTCGGGCTGCCGCCAGGGTCGATCGGGGGCTCTCGGTGCGGATTCACGGCGCTGTCGGCAGGCCGTTCCTGATCACGCGCTCGACCGCGGAGCAGAAGCGGTCGACCTCTTCCATGGTCGAGTACACGCTGGGCGTGACGCGCAGGCCCTCGAACTCGTCGTGCTTGATGGGGGTGACCGCGATGCGGTGCGTGTCCCACAGGTACGAGCCGATCTTGGCGCTGTCGACGCCTTCGACCTGGATCGTGCCGATGCCGCAAGAGTACTGGGGCTTGAGGCTCGTGTGCAGCCTGCACTTGCCGGTCGCCAGCAGGCGTTTGGCCCAGGTGTCGCGGAGGTAGCGGAGGCGGGCTTCCTTGCGAGCGTCGCCGATGGTCTGGTGGAAGGTGAGCGCCTCGCCGATCGCCAGGAAATTGCCGGCCGGGTGCGTGCCGACTTCCTCGAACTTGCGGATGTTGTCGTCCTGCTCGGGCGCGGTTCCGAACATGGGCCAGAGGCTCTTGATCCTGTCGCGCTTGACGTACAACAGGCCCGTGCCGTGCGGCGCGAAGAGCCACTTGTGCAGCGACACGCCGTAGTAATCGCACCCCAGGTCGGGGAACTTAAAGGCAAAGTGCGCCAGCGCGTGCGCGCCGTCGACGATGACGGGGATCCCGCCGTTGATCCCGCGCGCCATCTCCACGACCTTGCGCACGGGGAGAATCTGCCCGGTGATGTTGACGATGTGGCTCATCAGGATCACGCGCGTTCGCGGCGTGATCGCCTCGCGATAGCGGCGCAGAACCTCGTCGTCGTCCTCCGCCGGGATCGGGAGCTTGATGAGCACGAGCTTGCACCCCTGGCGCCGCTCGCGCATCCGGAACGCGTTGAGCATCCGCGGGTAATCGCACGTCATCGCCAGCATCTCGTCGCCGGGCTCGAGGTCGATCCCCAGCTGGCAGATGTGCAGGCTCTCGCTCGAGTTCCGCGTGATCGCGATCTCCTCGCCGTCCACGCCCCAGTGGCGCGCCAGGCGCTCGCGCACCGCGTTCCGCGGCCCGGGCTCCAGAACCGTAAACAACGCCAGCGCCGTCGGGTGCGAGTTGGCGAAGTCGTAGTAGCGCTTCATCGCCTCCTGCACCATCCGTGGCGTGGGGCTCACGCCGCCGTTGTTGAAGTTGACGAGGCTGCGGTCGACCGTGAACGCGCTCTGGCACTGGGCCCAGAAGGACTCGTCGCGGGCGATCTCATCGGGCGTGCCGGGCGTGTCGCCCAGCTCTCCCAGGATGCCGAGCGTGTCGCGCGTGGGCAGGGGCACGATCGCCGAGGCCGTCGCCTCGCGGGCGGCCCAGGAGAGATACGACGCGGGGAGCGCGATCGCGCCGAGCGTGCCAAGAAACTCGCGGCGGTTGGACATGCGGACCTCCGAGAAAAGAGCCGCCCCAGGCTACCACACGCCGCGGTTGCCGCACAGTGGCGCGGCGGCCCGACCCGCGCGCCACTGTCATTCTGGAATGGACGGCGACCTTGTGTGTCGTTCTCCGATGCCCGATGCCGTATGCCTTATGCCCAGCGCCTTTCCTCAGCACTCGCTCACGCTCACCGACACATGCACCGCCAGGCCGCCCTCGGCGGTTTCTTTGTATTTGGATTGCATGTCCAACGCGGTTTCCCACATGGTTTTGACGACGTGATCGAGGGAGACCTTGGCGTGGGAGGGGTTTCCTTCGATGGCGATGTGGGCGGCGGTGATGGCCTTGACGGCGCCCATGGTGTTCCGTTCGATGCAGGGGATCTGGACGAGTCCGGCGATGGGATCGCAGGTCATGCCCAGGTGGTGTTCCATGGCGATCTCGGCGGCCATGAGAACCTGCTCGGGCGTGCCGCCCATGACCTGGGTGAGGCCCGCGGCGGCCATGGCGCTGGAGACGCCGATCTCGGCCTGGCACCCGCCCATGGCGGCGGAGATGGTGGCGCCTTTCTTGAAGATGCTTCCGATCTCGGCGCTGGTGAGCATGAAGTCGTGGATGGCGTGGCGGGTCGAGTCGGCGAAGAGGTCGAAGTACATCAGGACGGCGGGGATCACGCCCGCGGCGCCGTTGGTGGGCGCGGTGACGACGCGCCCGAAGGCGGCGTTTTCTTCGTTCACGGCCAGGGCGAAGGTGCTGACCCATTTGAGGATGGAGGCGAAGTCGCGGCGTGAGTCGCGGACGCGCTTCTTCCACTCGCGCAGGTCCGGGCTGGTGTGGTTGTCAAGGAGGCGGCGGTTGAGGGCGGACCCGCGGCGCACCACGTTGAGCCCGCCGGGGAGCACGCCCTCGGCGTGGCAGCCGCGGTGGACGCACTCCTGCATCACGCGCCAGATGCGGTCGAGCCCGTCGTCGATCTGTTCGTCGGAGCGCCAGGCGCGTTCGTTGCGTCGGACGATCTCGGGGATCGGGGCTCGCTCGGCGGCGCAGTGGACGAGGAGTTCGTCGCCGCGTTCGATGGGGTGGGGGAGCTTGACGGCCCGCGCGCCGGAGGGAACCTCGCCGTCCTGCACCACGAATCCGCCGCCGACGGAGTAGTAGGTTTCTTCGATGGTGTCGGCGTCGGAGAGAGTCGCCGTGAGTTTCATGGCGTTCGGGTGGCGTGGGAGGCACACGTCGAATCGGAAGACAATGTCGCGCGCGGGATCGAACTCGATGGGGCGGGTCGCGCCCAGGGAGATTTTCTTTCGCGCCCGGATCGAGTCGACCATGGCGCCGATGGCGTCGGTGTCGCAGGATTCGGGGTCCTGGCCGGCGAGCCCGAGGATGACGGCGAAGTCGGTGCCGTGTCCCTTGCCGGTTTTGGCGAGGGAGCCGAAGAGATCGCAGCGGAGGCGGGTGACGCGGTCGAGGGCGGCGCGCTCGCGGAGGGAATTGATGAAGCGTTCGGCGGCGCGCCAGGGGCCCATGGTGTGGGAGCTGGAGGGTCCGACGCCGATCTTGAAGATGTCAAAGACGCTGATCGCCTCCATGGATGGCTCCGGTTGTCGGGGGCGATGGTAGTTTGGCTGAGGAAGGCTCGCGCGTCGCCGGCGGAGTCCGCCCGCGCGGAGTCGGTTGGTGTGCGGGCGATCAGCACGAAGCCGAACCAGCTCGCGTCTCGCGTGTTGGGCTGTGTCTTGCCCGCTTCCAAGGGCGAATGCGCCAACAAGAGCAGCCCCGCGACACGCGGGGTTGCCCTTGGAAAGAACGCACGACGGAGCCGCGCCGGACTCCCAGGCGCGGCAAAGTTCGGTGACGAAGCGCCCGGGCTTGGGCGAGACTCAGCGGCGCTTGCGGCGCATGGCGGTCGCCAGGCCGAGCCCGCCCAGCGCCAGCGCGCCCGGCGCGGGCACGGAGTTGATGCTCACCTGCACGTTGTCGATGCCCCAGCTCTCGTCGTCGATGCCCTGCAGGCCCGAGCCGATGAAATCGACCGCCAGGTACTGGCTTGTGTGCTCGAAGTTGAGCTCGAAGCGCCACACGGCGTCGCAGGCGATTCCGTGCCATGAGTAGCCAAGCGTGTTGTTCTCGACGGCGCCGGTGCGCTGGGTGAAGTCGCCCTGCCCGGTCGGCGCGGGATAGCTCTGGGTGCGCCAGTTGTCGGGCTCGCTGACGACGAAGGTGGTGTCGAGGATGGTCGCGCCGCCCACGACACGGACCGCGAAGTTGTCCGGGCCGGGCCAGGTGTTGCCGTCCCAGGTGCGGATCGCGTAGAAATCGAAGGAGAGGGTGGTCTCGGTGTGAGCGCCGAGGCCGCCGAGGTTGAGGCGGACGGCGTCGTTGTTGAACTCGCCGAGGAACGTGCGCCCGGAGATGGGCGTGGTGGACCGGACGTTGCTGGTCCACTCGGGCATCCAGCCGCCGGACTCGAAGTTGTTGGAATAGACAACCTCGGCGCCGGCGCAGGCACAAAGACCCGCCGCCACGATCGCCGCCAGGGGAGCGCGCCGGCGCGCAAGCACGCCCGCGTACACATACCGCTCCATACGAACCGTCCTTTCTTCACTTTCTCCGTGCTCGAGGCGGCGAATACGCAGCCGCTCGACGCGGGCGGGGCGTCCTCTCCCCGCGCGCAACGCCCGTGAAGGGCGCGCCGCTTGAACTATGACACGGCTTTCCATCCGTGCCAACAAAGCGCGCGGATCGCGTATTTTGTAGCGAATATGACGCCTTGCCCCGGTCCGATCACCGCCGCGCTCGACGCGTCAGTTCCGCATCGAGAAGTGCGTTGGCGAAGGGGACGCCCGATCGCCGCGCCACGCCGGGCGGCCAGAGATGCCTCAGCACCGCGTCGCGCACCCGTTGCAAAGCCGAAGCAACAGGACCGGACGTAACCAAACGCCCGATCGAGTCCGTGAACTCATACCGCGCGGTTTCATAGACCCCGAAGTTCTCGACGTGCGAATAGGACGTGAACTGGTCGGCCTCGCGCCGCGTGGGATGGACGATGTAGCGGCGCATGAGGTCCAGCACCACCGGGCGCAGCTCGACGCCCGAGAGGTCGCGCCACCCCTTTGCAGAGCCCGTTGCAGAGCCCGTTGCAGAGCCCGGCGCCGATTTCGACGCGAAGTCGATCGCGCGCTCGCCCTCCGACACGGCCGGGCGACTCAGCCTCGGATGAATGGCGAGCTCGATCGCCCGGATTCCCTCGTCGATACCCTGATGAACGCGGGCAAATACGCCGCGAAAGTTCTCCGCTTCTTCCGGGTGGTGCTCGACGACGGGGCGCACGCGTCCGGCGTGCGCGCCGAGACCGAGGCGTCGCTCATAGCCGCGAACGCTTCCGTGGCGCGCGGTCGCGAACATCTCGAACACCGGGCCGTTGAGGAGGACCTGGTCCTGGGCCCAGTCGTCGGCGCGCGTGTCGGCGAGGAACCCCGCGCGAGAGCATCCGGGCGCGTCGTCGCTGACGATGGGAGAGAGCGCCAGGTACAGGCCGTGCAACCGCGCGGGCGGGGCGGCTCGCCACAGATTGGTCTGCATCGAGCCCTTCCAACCAACGTCGACCAGCCCCGCGAACTTGGCGTCAAACCAGCCGCGATCGCGCAGATACTCCGCGAGCAGCCGGCGGGCACGGTCGCGTGCGAGTGTGAAATCCGCCCGCACGCGATCGTCACTCAGGAACCGCGCCAACCCCGCGTGCGCGAGCGGGTTGTTGATCGGCGCGCCCAGGTCCGGCACGCCGCAGCGGCGCGCGTGGGCGCCGAAGACCTCCGCATCGAGCGACAGGTTCCGCAGCAGTCGTGAGAACGACTGGTGCGGATACTGGTACCACACGCGGGCGATCTCGCCCAGCGAGAGCTCGTGCATCGAGGGGAGGAACGTCGACGCACGGCTTGCGCCCAGGTACGTCGCGCCCGGCATCGCCTCGCCGCGGGCGCGGGCCAGACGCCGGCAGAGGCGCATGAACATCGCCCCTTCGCGCGCCAGGAAATACAGGTGGTCGATCCCGAGCCGGCGCGATTCGTCGAGCACATGGATCGCGAACGCCGCGAACGGAATCGAGAGCAATCGCCCGAGCTCGCGGTGCGGATCGTCGGAGTCGCGCGCGCCGGTCGCAACGGAAAGGATCGCCCCCATGCCACGCCAGTAGTTCCGCACGCCCTCGGAGCCCGCGCGGGCCGCGAACCGCGCCGTCAGGCGCTGCGCCATCGTGGCTGACCCCGCGGGCGCGCTCATGCGCCTCCTCCCGGGGTCGCGCTCTCGATCGAGATCACGCCAAGCTCGATCCCCGGCGCGCCGCGCGGCGTCACCATGCTCGCGTGGGTTGTCGGGTCGTACACGCCCGCTTCGAGCCTGAAAGCGCCCTCGCCGAGCTCGCGCGCGTCAAACTCCGCGCGGTACACGCGCCCGCTTGGCCAATGCCGCAACTCAAGCCCCGGCACATGATGAAAGGGCAGCGGCAGCGACGCCAGCGCGTGCTCCCCGGGAGAGGATTCGGGGCGCGCGTGCAGGAACACCCACCACGTCGCGCCGGGCGCGATTTCTCCGACGCGGCGCAGGAAGATCAGCACACGCGTGCCGCGCTGCTGGTAGGACTCCAGGCGCACGCTCGGTGTTGTCGCGTGCCCGCTCGTCGCCCCCGGCGGCCCCAGCTCGATCCCGATCGCAACGCCCGGCGCGACGTCGACAAAGCACTCACGCCGCACGCGCCCCGCATCTCTCGCGCGGGCGATGCGACGGACGACGCGGAGCACCATCCGTACCGGCACGCGCACCAGCCACACGATCGCGCCGAGCAACGCCGCCAGAACGTGGATCACGCCGGAGAGAACGCTCGCCAGCGCGAGGACGAGCCACTCCGGCGCGGCACGCCCGAGCGAACGCGGCAGGCGCAGCGCCAGCTGGAGCGCGATCGCCTCGCGCAAGGGCGGCACGGTCGTGGGGCGCGCGAAGTCAAGACCCTGCGCCAGGATCGATCGGTGCCGCGCGTATCGATCACCGCGCCGGTACCACCACAGCGTGGCGCGGCGCGACAGGAGCGTCGGCCACGACTCGCGCAGCCACGCGGGATTGCCAGAGCGCTCACCACCCGACTCACGAAGTTCGTTTCGAGGGTCCGGCATGATAACTGTGCGTTCCGCACGCCTCGGAGAGGCGTGCCACCAAGCAGGACTCCGGGGTCAGCGACCCGTGTCGTTCTCGAGGAGATTCGCCAGGAGCCGCGCGCCCCAGCCCGTCGGACCCTCCACGAAGCACCCGGCGCTCTTCTCCGTCGCGTGAACGCCCGCGATGTCGAGGTGGCACCACGGGACCTTCTCGTCGACGAAGTACGACAGGAACGCCGCGCCCTGGATCGGGTGCGCCTTTCGATTCGGGTTGCTGTTGAGGATGTCCGCGATCGGGCTCTTCATGAGGTCGCGGTACTCGGCGTGCATCGGCAGGCGCCACACGCGCTCGCCCGTCGCCTTGGCGGCGGCCTCGATCTTCCCGCGCAGCCCGTCGTGCTCGCAGAACATGCCCGCAAACGTCGAGCCCAGCGCCACCACCACGCCGCCGGTCAGCGTCGCCAGGTCGATGATGTACGCCGGCTTCTCCTTGTCGCAGGCCCAGCAGAGCGCGTCGGCCAGCACCAGGCGTCCCTCCGCGTCGGTGTTGGTCACCTCGACCGTCACGCCGTTGCGATAGCGAAGCACGTCGTCGGGGCGATACGCCTCGTCGCTGATCGAGTTCTCCGCGACCGCCAAAAGCGCCACCACCGGCCTCCGCGGCTTGATGACCGTCGCGATCGCGTGCATCGCGCCCAGCACCGCGCACCCGCCGTCCTTGTCACGCTTCATCCCCACCATGCCGTTGTTGATCTTGAGCGACAACCCGCCCGTGTCATACGTCATGGTCTTGCCCACCAGCACCGCGGGCTTCTTGCCCGACGAGCCGCGCGGCTTGTACTCAAGGCGGATCAGGCAGGGCTTGTTCTCGCTGGCCTTGCCCACGTTGATCAGCCCGATCATCTTCTCGCGCACCAGCTCCTCGCCCTCGAGGATCTTGCAAGAAAGCCCCGTCTTCCGCGCCAGCTTCCGAGCCATGTCCGCGATGAAGCCCGTCGTGGCCACGTTGGGCGGCGTCTGGCTCAGCGTTCGCGTGAAGTTCGCCGATTCCGCGAGGTCCACACCCCGCGCCATCGCGCCGTCAAACTCGCTCTCGCCCGCGCGGATCGAGAGCTTCACGCGCGTCGCCTTCTTCGCGGCCGTCCCCTTGAACTCGTCGCACACCCACGCGAGCAAGCCCAGCCCCTCGCCGAACGCCTGGCCCGCGTCGGCAAGGTCGAGCCCCGCCTTCTCGAAGCACGGCGTGAGCGAGAGTTGAACGCCCGTCGCCTTCACCGCCGCGAGCTTGCGACCGATGTTGCCCGCCAGCGTGCGCACCGCGTCGGTGTCCATCGCCTCGGGCTTGCCCAGCCCGACCACCAGCACCCGCGTCGTTTGACCGCCCTTGGCGCTGGCAAAAGCCTCGGCGATCGCGCCCGCGTCACCCGTGGATTCGGGGCGCTTGAGGGCGCCCGCGGCCGCACCGGAGGGATCAACCTGCTTCAGCACCTTGGCGGTGGTGGTGTCAAACGCTTGCCCTTGGAAATAGCCGACCACGAGCGTGTCTCGACCCGTGCCGCCGACGCGAATGGACTGGAACATGGGAACTCCTTGAAGTGGGAAGAGAGCACGAGTGTAGAGCGCAACAGGGGCAAACGGCGCGATACCCTTCCCTCGCATGGCTCACACCAACCCACCCCGCGGCGAAGGCCGCCCGGCGCTCCACGCGCCCTGGCGACTCGAATACCTCGAAGCCCTCGACGCGCGCGAAAAGAACTCCGGCCCGCCCACCGCCTCCAGCGGCTCGTTCCTCCTCGACTACTGGAACTCGCCCGCGCAGGACGCGCCCAACCACGTCGTCCATCGCAGCGCCGACGGCCTCATCGTCCTCAACGGCTTTCCCTACGCCAACGGGCACCTGCTCGTCGCGCTCGGCGACCCGCGCGGGCGATTACTCGACTACACGCCCGCGCAGCGAGCCTCGCTCTGGTCGCTTGTCGATGTCGCGATGGACATCCTGGAGCGCACGCTGAATCCGCAGGGCGTGAACGTCGGGCTCAACCAGGGACGGGCCGCGGGCGCGGGCGTGCCCCAGCACCTGCATGTCCACCTCGTGCCGCGCTGGGGCGGCGACGTGAACTTCATCAGCGTGGTGGGCGACGTGCGCGTGATCCCGTCGTCGCTTGTGGTCATGGCATCGCGCCTTCGCGCGACGGCCCGGGCGCTCGGGCTGGGTGGCGTGCCCGACGAGCCGACGTAGGCGCTGAGCGATGCGCGATCACGGCTTCGAGGACCCAGTCCGCGGCGACAGCAGGGAAACCAGAGGGACTCACGCGAGGTGAAGGTTCGAAGGCGAACCCGACATGCCTAGGCCGCCGGCGGGATCGCCGGGAGTTCGACCGTCATCGTCGTCCCCTCTTTCCAGACGGATTGAACGCTGATCGTGCCGCCGAGGGCCTTGGCGGCGTGCTTGACGATGGCGAGCCCCAGCCCCGTGCCGCGGCGCGACGTGCCGCCGGCGCGGGAGAGATCGACCTGGTAGAAGCGTTCGAAGATGCGATCCTGCGCATTGAGCGGGATGCCCACGCCCTGATCGATGACCTGGATTCGCAGAGCGTCTCCGGACGAGCCGCGCGACGCGACGACGCGGATGGCGGTGCCCTCATAGGCGAACTTGGTCGAGTTCTCGATAAGGTTCTTCAGGATGAGCGAGAGAAGCCGGGGGTCGCTCTCGAACTCGTCCGCATCGGAATTCGCGCCGGGGCCGGCGCCGGGGTCCGCTACGGGCCCGGCCTCAAAGACCAGCCGCAGGTTGCGCTCCTTGCACGCGGCCTCAAACACGGGCGCGAGCGACTCAAAGAGCTCGGAGAGGCGAACCGGCGCGAGTTCGACCGAGGCTTCGGGCGTTTCGAGGCGCGAAAGGTCCAGCAGGTCGCGCGTGAGTTCCTCGAGGCGCGTGGTGTTGGCCGCAACCATCTGCACCAGTCGGGCGGCCATGGGCGGCTCTTCCACCATCTCGCCCAGCGTCTCGGCGGCGGCCTTGATCGACGAGAGCGGCGTGCGCAGCTCGTGGCTCGCGTTGGCCACAAAGTCGGTCTTCAGCTGCACCGCCCGCGCCAGCTCCGTCACGTCGCGCAGCGTCAGTACCACACCCGGCTCCGCGTACGTCGCGCGCGAACGCGTGGACAGGCCGCCCAGCTCCAGCGCCGCGGGCGCGGCCACCACCTCGTACACGCGCATCACCCCCTGGCGATTCATGCGCACCTGCGCCGCCCGCGCCTGGCCCGCGACGGCGGCCGCGTGCAGCCCCAGCACCTCCGACTGCGTGAAGAGCTCGTCGATCACCCGCCCCCGCAGCGCGGGCGCCGGCCTGTCGAAGAAATCACACGTCGCGCGGTTCCAGATCACCAGTTCGCCCGCGGAGTCCGTCGCCAGGACCGGGTCGCGATCCGCGTCGAGCACGGCCCGCAGGTTGGACGCCGTCAGGTTCGCCGCCGCCAGCCTCTGACGCACCAGCGCCACCAGCTCCTCGCCCGATTCGCGCGGGCCCGCCGCGAGCGTGGCCCGGAGCTGGTCGAGCGCATCGACGCGAACCGGGGCGGCGTCGCGACGCGAGCCGGACAGAACGACCACGACGCCGGTGATCGCCGCGATGAGCACCAGCGCGACCGCGATCATGGGCGGCGCGCTCAGCAACTCGCTCAGGACGCCCGCCGCACCGACCACCGCCAGCGCGGTGAAAGCACTCTCGCGCGAAACCAGCGGCCTGGCCCCGCTCACGGCTCCGGCGGGCGAGCGAGCGGAACCGGGGGCGATCGGCGTCCTCGCCCGGTTCTCCGCGGAAGTCGCGCCGCCCGACGGGGCCCCGCGCGCCGGATCAGTTGTTCCATCGTCCGCCATGGAGGCCCATGCTATCGCGGGACGCGCGACCAGCCGAGCGGTTCGAGCGCGATCAGCTCTCATCGGGGCCCGCGGCGTCGGGGGTCATGCGATAGCCCACGCCCCGGACGGTCTTGATCATGCCCGCGTGCGGCCCTAGACGCTTGCGAATGGCGGTCATGTGAACGTCGATGGTGCGTTCGGTGACCGTAATCCCCGGGCCGATCGCCTTGTTCATCAGGGCCGCGCGGGTCAGGACTTTGCCCCCGCCCTGCATCAGGGCGCTCAGCAGCCGGAACTCGGTCAGCGTGAGCTTGGCCGCCTGGTCGTCGACCCAGACCTCGTGGGTGTCGCTGTTCACGCGCACCGGGCCCAGCGACATCTGGCGGCTCTCCGCGCTGGGCTTCGAAGATCGCCGCAGGACCGCCTCGATGCGGGCGAGCAGGACCTTGTTCGAGAACGGCTTGGTGACGTAGTCGTCGGCCCCGACCGTAAGCCCGACGATCTGGTCGACGTCCTCGCCCTTGGCCGTCAGCATGATGATGGGGATGTGGGCGGTGGTGGGGTTGGCGCGGACGCGCCCGGCGACCTCGGTCCCGGATAACTCCGGGAGCATGATGTCAAGAAGGATCAGGTCGGGGGCGCGCTGAGCGATGGACTCGAGCGCGAGCCGCCCGTTGGACGCCGTGGATACCTCATAGCCGGCCTTGGAAAGATTGAACTGCAGGAGCTCGAGAAGATCGCGCTCGTCGTCCACGACCAGGATGTGCTTGTGCTGGGGCATGGAGCTGGCGGCCTGTCGAGACGCGGCGAGCGGCGAGGCGTTCATGCGGGTCGACTCCATTCTGACAGGCCGCCGCGGAAACGCGCGACGATGGTCGGAAAGTGCGGCGAAAAAGCCTAGTAACGGCCTGATTCACGCGCGGTTGAAGATGGATTCGGATTGCGCTAAAACGCAGCAAATCAAGGATTTGCGCGAGTTATCCACAATATTCACGACTTCGATGTCATCATTCGACACGCTGGTTTGGGAGTGCTAGCATCGCGTCCACGCGGGGGATTGCCCGCGGCGGGGTGTGATTCAGGCATACCTTGCGCGTTTTTGGGTAGATTGGTCGGGATTTCAACGGCCGAGGTCGCGGATTTGTGGAGGACGCGCGAACCGGACGCCGATGCGACAGACCACACCGGCGAGTTTTGCCGGGGTGCGTGCTGGAGGAAAGGCTCGGTTGACAGGCCAGGACTCGGAGCGGTTCCGGGGGTCGGGCTTGACGAGCGGGATCGACGGCGTAATCATCGACACTTCCGAACACGGCTTTTGTCTCGTTCGAGCGGAGCCGTCAGAAAGAACAAGTCCCGCGGCGGCCGGCAACGGCGGATGGAGGTCGCGGGTGGATGCCGGGGGAGTCTCGGCAGCGCCGGCGAGCTGTGTGTCGGCGGACCAACAGGATCAACCGGAACGTCAGCAGCGGCGTTCCAAGGCTTCCCGGGTCGGGCTGGTGCCCGGTCGGAAAGCCCCGTCGGAGTAGCTGTTCATCAAGGAGTCTCAGGACATGAAGCAGACTAGCGTTCTCGTGGTAATCGCCGGTGCGGCGCTGAGCACCGCGGCGATGGCCGGTGACACCAGCGATCGCGCGTACCAGGCCGAGCTTCTGGCCGCCAGCCAGAACCGCGCCAACAGCGCGGGCATGTTCGCCGATGCCGGCTCGACCGTGAAGGTCGGCGGCTTCACCCAGTTCCGCTGGATCCACAACTTCCGCGACAATCCGTCCGGCGGTTCGTCGGGCCATGACAGCGGGTACACCCACGGCTTCGAGATCCCGCGCACCCGCATCGAGGTGACGGGCACGATCGGCAACGACAACCTGTCGTTCAAGATCGACGCCGACTTCAACAAGAGCGGCGAGGCCGGCCTGAAGGATGCGTACGGCAACTACAAGCTCGACGACAACAACGCGATCAAGTGGGGCCAGTTCAAGCTCCCCATGCTCCGCGAAGAGCTCGTCGGCGACACCAAGCAGCTCTCGGTCGACCGCTCGGTCGTCAACACGATCTTCACCGCCGATCGCGCCCAGGGCATCATGTGGACCTATGAGTCGGACGCGTTCCGCTTCATGGGCGCCGTCAGCGACGGCCCGCGCACCCTGAACACCCCGTACAACTCGGCCTCCGAGGGCGACCTGGCCTTGACCGCCCGCGGTGAGTTCAAGTGGGGCGACGACTGGAAGCGCTTCAACGACTTCACCAGCTGGCAGAACAAGGAAATGGCCGGCCTCTTCGGCGCGGCCCTCCACTGGCAGCACGTCGGCAACACCGCCGCCGTCTCCAGCCAGGAGCAGGCCAACATGCTCCAGTACACCCTGGACTACAGCCTCGAGGGTAACGGCTGGAACTTCTATCTCGCCGGCGTCGGCCAGCACAACGACCCCGATGAGGGCGGCAGCGACGCCAGCACCGACGACTGGGGCGTGATCGCCCAGTTCGGCATCTTCGTGGCCGCCCAGGACGAGCTCTTCGCTCGCTGGGACTGGGTCATCCCGGACGGCGATCGCACCGGCGACGATGACTTCCACACCCTCGGCCTCGGCTGGAACCACTACTTCTTCCAGGAGTCGCACGCCGCCAAGTTCACCACCGACGTGCAGTGGTTCGTCAATGAGCCCGATCAGAACGATCTGACCGTCGGCATCATGGACAGCAACAACAACGCTCTGCGCACCGACAGCGAGAGCGATCAGATCGCGCTGCGTCTCCAGATGACCCTCGTCTTCTAAGACGTTCCGCGTTCGCGGGGCGAAAGCTCCGAACTTGATGACTCCGACTCGGCCGGTCCCCCAAGGGGCCGGCCGTGTTCGTTTGGTGCGCATGAGGGGAACGGGGAGTCGGGAATGGGGAGTGGGGAAGACAAGGAAATTGCAACGCGGAGGTCGCGGAGAACGCAGAGGAGAGGAGAGGTAGAGCAAAGGCCCGAAGACGGGTCCGCGGCGAGATGATCCGCCGGCCTCGCTGCCTCGCTGCCTCGCTGCCTCGCTGCCTCGCTGCCTCGCTGCCTCGCTGACTCGCTGGCTCGCTGACTCGCTGGCTCGCTGACTCGCTGACTCGCTGGCTCGCTGGCTGTCTGGCTGTCTGGCTACATCCGCTCGAGCGTCGGGATGCCCAGGACCGACAGGCCGTCGCGGAGCACACGCCCCGTCAGGTCGCACAGGCGGAGGCGCGAGTCGCGCGTGGCGGCATCGGGCGCGTCCACCACGGGGCACTGGTCATAGAACGTGCTGAAGGTGCCCGCCAGGTCGTAGAGGTACTGGCACAAGTGGTGCGGCTGGAGTGTCTCCGCGACGCGGGCGACGGCGGCGTTGTAAGGCAAGAGGGCAAGCGACAGCGTCTTCTCGCTGGGCGCCGCGATACGGAACCCGGCGGAGGACCAGGAGCTTTCCACGCCGCGTTCGCGGGCCTTCTCAAAGATGCGCCGGATGCGGGCGTAGGCATAGAGAAGGTACGGGCCGGTGTTGCCCTCGAAGGCGAGCATGCGGTCGAAGCTGAACATGTAGTCGCGTGAGCGATCGTTGCAGAGGTCGGCGTATTTCATGGCCGCCACGCCGATCGTTTCGGCGGTCGCGCGGAGTTCGGAATCGGAGATCGCGGTGCTGCGGGCGCGGACGGCGGCGCCGGCGCGCTCGACGGCCTCGTCGATGAGCGCCTGGAGCGAGACGCTGTCGCCGCTCCGGGTCTTGAAGGGACGCCCGTCCTCGCCCAGCACCGCGCCGAACGCCGCGTGCTCCATGACGGCGGTGCGTCCGGTGCGCGGGTTGGTGGCGTAGCCGGCGCGGATGCTGGCGGCAAAGACCTGTCGCAGGTGCAGGTTCTGGCGCGCGTCGATGCAATAGATGATGCGATCGGCCAGGAGCTTCTGCACGCGCCGGCGGATGGCGCACACGTCGGTCGTTGCGTACAGGAATCCGCCGTCGGTCTTGCGGACCAGGCAGGGCTCCTTGATCGGTTCCCACGCCGGATTCCCGGCGGCGTCACGCGGCGGCTGATCGACGCGGACGATGAGCGCGCCCTGATCGAGTTCAGCGACCGCTCGTTTCTCCAGGTCCGCGACCATGGGCGCGAGTTCTTCGGCGTAGCTTGATTCGCCCGCGCTGTGCTCGTCGGTGACGTTGACCCGCAGGCGCTGGCACACCGCCAGGCACACCGACATGGTGACTTCGCGGATGCGCTGCCACACGCCGAAAGTGTCGGGGTCGTGGGCCTGGAGCTTGACGAGCGTCTGGCGGGCGCGGGAGAACGCGTCCGTCGCGCCGTCGACCTGCGCCTCGAGCTCCGCGATCGCCTTGGGGTGCCCGGACTTTCGGGCGGCGGCCAGGCCGTCGGCGTCGCGCCGGGTCGAGGATTCGGCGGCCTTGTAGGCCGCGTCGAGCTGGTCGAGGGTGATGGAGTTGAGATCGAGCGTGCCGGCGTCGCGCATCTCGATGAGACGCGCGACGGTCATGGCGATGTTCAGGCCCCAGTCGCCGAGGTGGTTCTGGCGGAGGACCGCGTGCCCGAGTCGCTCGAAGGTGCGCGCGACCGCGTCGCCGATGAAGGGCGAGCGGAGGTGGCCCACATGCATCTGCTTGGCGAGGTTGACGCCCATGAGGTCGACCACGACGGTCATGGGTTCGCGGGCGGGCTCAACACCCAGCGAAGGCGCGTCCATCGAGGCAAGGAGCGAGCCGAGCGAATCGCCGCGGAGCTTGATGTTGATGAAGCCCGGGCCGGCGATGGAGGCGTCGCTGAGCTTCTCGGCCAGATCGCCGAGGTCGGCGTGCTTGACGATGGCCAGGGCGACGTCGCGGGGCTTGGAGGCGAGCTGCTTGGCGAGGCTCATGGCGGCGTTGCACTGGAAATCACCGAACTGGGCCTGCTTGCTCGGCGCGATGAGCGGATCGATGTCGCCGGTGAGCTGGGGAAAGGCGGCACGGATCGCGGCGCGGAAACGATCGGAGAGGATCGAGATGGGGTCGGAAGAAGACATGGTTCGGATGGTAGGGAACAGGGGATGAGCCGGAGGGTGCGAATGGGGAGCGGCGGTGGAACGAGCCGACCAGGCGCGCGGGCGGCGAGCGGAGTCCGGGGGGCGAGGCCGTGTGGGGCGCCTCGGCCCCCGGCCGGCGTATTCACTTGTCAAAGAGCGGCGGGGAACACACGCACGATCCAACCTGCTCTCCACCCAGGGGGCGGACGGACACTCTGGTGCGCACCAAGGCGGTGGTAAGCAGGCACTAACCAGAGGGCGATGGGCCATAGGCGATGGCGGAAACAGTGGCCGTGAAGGGGGTTGCGCGCGGGGCGGGATCGTCCGAAGATTTTTTTCGGAATTCTGGGAAGGGGGGCAAAGGACGGACACTTTGGTGCGCACCAAAGTGGTTGTAAGCGTGGACTAACCCCGTGCAAGGGGTGCGCCTGCCTTGTTGAACGATGGCACGGTGCGAGCGTTCATTTGGGGCGCTCCGACCAGGGGGCGCGCCTCCCGAGGGGTTTGTGGGCGGTCGCCCTCGACGTGGCCGATGCAGGGCCGATCCCCGGCGCGGGGGGCGCGGATTTCGACCGAGCGTGAGTGGGGTTGTGGAGCGCGATCAGCGCGCGAGGGCTTCGAGCCGGTCGCCGAGCTGTTTGGCGAAGTCGGCAAGGCGCGTGGTGGGAAGGAGCGCGAGCGGATCGTCGATGACGATGATGCGGTCGCTTTGCACGGCGGGGATGTCCAGCGCCGAGAGCGGGCCCAGCAGAAGGCGGCGGGCCTCGGGCGTGTCCTTGGCGACCGGCGCGGCGCCGGCGGCGCGGGGTGTGACCAGCACGATCACGCCGGGCGCGAGATGACGCACGTCTTCGGTGTCGAGTTCGACATAGGGCGATGGCTTGGTCAGGGCGGCGGTGGCGCCGAGGCGCGTGAGGATCTCGTGGTGGACCGAGCCGGGCCCGAGGGCGGCGGGCGGACGCACGGACATGAGCAAGAGCACGCCGTCGAGGCGCGCAAGATCGGGGCGTGGGCGCGTCGAGTCACCGAGCGTCGCGGCGAGCGCGGCCGATCTCTCGGAAACGTCGAGGCGGGCGTCCTTGAGCGTCGTGGAGAGTTCGACGAGTGAGCGCGTGACATCATCGAGCGAAAGGAGCGTGAACGCGCGGACGTTCCAGGCGTGCGACGCGGAGAGTTCGACAAGGCGTTCGGGGAGCGGGCGGCTTCCCCATTCGATCAGCACATGGGTGGGGCGGACGGAGAGGAGCGATTCGTAGTCGATGCCGGATTGATCGCCGCAGGAAGGGAGGGACTTGTCGAGGATCATGTCATAGCCGTGTCGCGCGACGATGGACGGCGCGGCGCCGAGATCGCTGAGCATGACGGCGAGGGCGGGCGAGAGAACGGCGATTCGCGGCGGGGGCTTGGCGGTTGGAGTTTCCACGGCGTGGGCGGGTGGGGCGGCGCCGGTCGCGGCGTTGTTGATGTTCGTCGGACGAAGGCTGTAGAAGAGAATCGTTGCTGCGGCGGCGAGAGTGAGGAGCGCGAGCGTGATCGGCGCGGCGCGCGAGTTCATGATGAGCCCCCCGGCGCGGCGGGCGTGAACGCCCGGTGAATGTCGTCGCGCAGGCGCGAGAGCGAGGTCTCGGGATAGAGCGGGAAGGCCCAGGTTCGGATCGAGCCGGCGCGGTCCTTGGCGCTCGTGCGGGCGGCGAGCGCGGCGGCGCGGCGAGCCTCGATGGCGGATGCGTGACGCTCGCGGTGAAGCGCGAGCAGTTGATGGAGCTCGCGATAGAGATGCTCTCGCTGCGCGGAGCGATACGCGGACGCGGCGATGGACTCGACGAGCGCCCGGCGTTGTGATTCGAGCGTCTGATCGCCCAGCGAGCCGGGCTTGTGGAGCGCGTCGCGGTAGGTACGCTGCGCGGTGAAGGCTTCGTCGGTGGGGGGGTCAGGCGGCGCGGCGTCGAGCGGGAGGAGGAGCGTCGCCGTCGCGAGCGCGGTCGGCGCGGGGACGGCGTCGGGCCCGAGCCAGGAAGCGATCCACGCATCGGTGACGCGGTCGTAGGTCACGCCGCCCGTGCCGTGGATGAAGAGGTCGCACGCGGCCAGACGCAGGAGCGCGGTCATCAGGAGCGCGCGGGGTGCCAGCTCGAGTGCGGGGGTCGCTTCAAGATCGCCGGCCGCCACGGCGCGGCGGGTGGCGCGGCCGAGCGGGCCGGAGATGTGCCAGAGCGGGAGTTCGAGCGCGCTCGCGTCGAGCGGGCGGATGTCGGCGTCGGGGTGAGCCAGCGCGGCGGCGTTGTAGGTTTCGATGCAGCGGCGCGGATCGGCGTGCATGTGCCGGACCATGGCGGCGAAGAAGTCGGTGCGTGCGATCGAGGTCGCGAAGAACGCCGGGACGGGAGCGACGGAGGGCGGGAGGAGCGATTCGATCGCGCGGGTGACCTGGGCCGCGGCGTTGGGCGAGCGTGCCGCGTGGTTGATCGCGGCGCGAATCCGCGGCAGGGCGCCGGCGGGGTCGATGAAGAGGGGATCGTCTTCTGTCGTGCCGGCGATGAGGGATGGGCGGGCGCACGCGGGCACGTCGGCGTCGCAGGGCGAGGCGTAGCTCAATCGCTGCGCCCCGATGAGCACGCGGTTGCTGTTGATGCTGGCGCGGCGTGGCCAGGCGAGTTCGTGCGGCGGCGGGGTGTCCTGGTCGACGACGACCCACGCGGCGGAGGCGCCGGCCGCACGCGCGCAAGCGCTGGCCGCGATGTACTTGGCGAGAATGCCGGGATGCCAGAGGATCGCCTGGTGCCCGCTCATGACGAGCGGGGATTCGGGGAGGGCGAGCTGCGATCGGAACGCGGCGGCGGATGGGGCGAGCCACGCGGGCACGCGCGGGCGGCGTTCACGCACGAGATCGAGCCAGCGCGAGGGCGTGGGCTCGAGCGTGAGTGATTCCTTGGGCGGCGTGGGCACGGCGGAGTTTAGGGGAAGAAGCCGGGCGGGAATGGGGAAGAGAAGAGGTTTCACCGCGGAGGTCGCGGAGAGCGCTGAGAAGGACAGGAACTCGAAGGGCTCGATGAGCGCGAAGGGTAATGGAAGAAAGAGACGGAACGCGGAGAAGGCGGGAGTCGGGAATGGGGAAGAGAAGAGGTTTCACCGCGGAGGTCGCGGAGAGCGCTGAGACGGATAGGACGGGAATGCAAGGAAAGACGAGAGTTGGGAATGGGAGAGCGAGGAGAAATGAAGCAGAATCACAGCCGCGGTCGACTTTGTGGATCGAGGCGGGAGCAAGTACGTCGTGTTTCGTAGGTTGTGAATCGCGCGTCTTGCGCGTGTCACTGGTTACTGGCAGCTGCGGCAGCACACGCCGCGGGTCGCTTCGGGCTCGAGCTCGTGGCGGTGGCGCGAGAGCTCGCGGTGCAGCACGCGCCGGTAATGCTCAAGGCGCACGCTGGCGACGTCGAGCTCCTCGCCGAAGCTCCGGTTCGGGTCGTTGTAGATCAGCGTGACGGGGATTTCAGAGACGCGAAGGCGTCGCGCGGCGGCCTGCACCCAGAACTGCAGCGGGAACGCGTAGCCGTCTTCGCGGAGCGAGAGCGAGCGGAGGGCGTCGACGCGGAAGGCTTTGTAGCCGCAGAACGCGTCGGTGAGAGAGCCCAGGCGCGACGACAGGCGCTCGTTGAGCTCGCGCGTGATGGAGGAGTTGATGCGGCGGCGCTCGGGCGGCGGGAGCAGGCCCTCCGCCTTGGACGCGGGCAGGAATCGCGAGCCCGAGATCACGTCCGCGTTGTCCTCGTTGATGCGATCGAAGAAGTTCGGAAGCTCGTCGGGCTCGTGCTGCAGGTCGCAGTCCATCGTGACGACCCAGTCATAGCCGTCGGCCATCGCCCACGCGAAGGCGTCGCGGATCGATCGCCCGTAGCCGCGGTTGACGGTGTGGCGGATGATGTCGACGGGGAGACGCGGAAGGAGCGAGGTGCCGGCGTCGGTCGAGCCATCATCGACGACGAGGACATTCCCGGCGTGAACGAGCACGCGTTCGACGACGGAGCGGACGGTGTTCTCTTCGTTGTAGACGGGGATGGCGACGAGGGTGCGCATCGGGTGGTCCTCCGGGGGGGCTGGAGGCGGGTCGAACGAAAAAAGACCGGGCCGTCCGTGGGGGGGGCCCGAGTGGCCCGGAGAGGCCGCGTCGGGCGGGGAGGCGGCGATCCGTTGCCGCCGATGCACGAGCCCAGCATACACGATCGGGGCGGGATCGGGAGCCCGCGAATCGCATCGATGGTTATCTATATGGTGTTCGGGGCGCGGGGGTTCGCGGATTCGGAGAATGGCGGGAGTCGGCGGCGCCTGACCCGGGCGGAGCAACGAAGAGCACGGTCCTCAGGCGGATTCGCGGCACGCCGAGCGGATTCGAGCGGAAACCTACTGGGACGCGAACAGGCGGGCCTTTTCGCGCAGTTTGGCGAGGTCGTCGGCGCGGTTCTGAGCCTCGCGTTTCCAGCGGGCGGCGTAGGCCGATGGCTTTCCGGCGATGCTTGTCTGACCCGGGGCGGGCGTGCGCGTCAACTCGGGGAACTCGGCGAGCAACGATTCGAGCGAGGCGAGGGAGCTCGTGACGGAATCAAGTTCGCGCGAGGCGCGGGTGGCGGCCTTCTGGTACGTGTCGCGCGAGACGTTTGGATCGCGCGGCCAATCGAGATCAAGGTCTTTCTCGCCCGCGGCGAGCGAGCGATCGGCGACCGCCAAATGATCGGAGGCCTTGGCGCGCGCCTCGTCGAGCGAAACACGGAGCGAAACGGGCGCCAGGCGCGTGCCGACACCGGCGGCGACGTTCGCCAGACCACGGATCGGCGTTGCGAGCCCGAGTGATTCGAGGTCTGCCGCGGAGAGCTCGACGGCCACCCCACGCTCGCTGGAAGCGGCGGAGGGCTTGACGGCGGGCGTCGGCGTGCGGCCGCGCGTCTGATCCGTGGGTGAGGGCGGGGAGTTGGTGAGCCGGGCGGGCGCGATCGTCGTTGCCGGCGTGATGTAGAGGGGCTTTTCGAGCGCTTCACGCGTGGGATCGGCGATCATCCACGCCAGCGATTCCAGGCCGCGCGGCGCGAGCGTGACGTGGAGCGACCCGGAGAGTTCGCGCGTGGCTTTTTCAAGATCGGCGGACTCGGGCGCGAGTTCGCGGGCGATGTGTTCGGGCGTGGCGAGAATGCCGGTCGAGCGCTCGATGAAGACTTCTTGGGCGAGCAGGCCGATCGCCAGTGCGCCCGCGCCGACACAATGGTCCCGTGGATCGCTCAGCACCGCGATCGTGTGCAGCCGGCTCTCGCGCAGGGCGAAGGCCAGGTCGCGGACAACGTCGGGGCGCCAGCGGTTTCCCGAAAGTTCAAGGATGATCGTGCCGGATTTCTTGGACGCGGCGTCGTCAAGGCGCTCGCGGAGCGCCGCGACGAGCGCGGTGCAATCCAAGTCGCCGTCGAGACGGAGGTGATAGACGCGGGCGGCCTTGGGCCTGGCGGGCGGCGTGCTGTCGGAAGAAGATGTCGGCGGTGAATCGGGGCGCGCGGGCGGGTCCGCCGCGGGCGCTTCGGTCGCGGGCGGTTCGGACGCCGGGGTGTCCCTTGGAGGTTGGGCGCGGAGGGGCAACGCGATCGCAAGGAGAGCACACACAAGTGCGGGAGGAAGAAACGGGGCGGAGTGATGCTCGCGCCATCGATGTGCCGGCGTCTGAAACATCACATCAGAATACACGCGAGCGACGAGGAACAACAAGCCAATGTAGACCCCGCGCACCCGGTGGCCCGCCTCTCCGAGGCGGAAACCCGCTCGCTGGAAGCGGTCTTTGCGCCTGGACTCGAACTATTCACAAGGTTCCGATGAGCGACGCCGGAGCGACAAAGACGTGGCGGAGGAAGCCACGCGTGTGAATGCGGCCCCGCACACGGGTCGATGGAGGGAGCGGGAAAGCGGTGCGTTCTGCACGCCCGGCCCGCGTCGCCCGAGGTTCGGCGATTCAAGGAGTGATCGTGCGTGGTTGGTTCGGGGTGGCTGGGCGTTTCGCGAGCCCATCGTGATGGCGAGCGCGACGGGGCCTGGATGGACACGTTGATCTTGTGCGGGCGAAGGGCGGCGCTGATGGGAAACCTGCCGTCACAAGCGGCAGGATTCCTCCACGGCTCACGCGTCCACGCGGCTGAGCCGCTTCAGCACTTCCGCCTTCAGCGACGCGATCGGCGTCCTGGCCTGGTCCTGCTCGCGGGTCCGCAGGTTCTTGAGCGTGACCTCGCCCGCCGATTCGACGATCGCCGCGAAGTGCGCGCCGGACTTCTCGGCCTCTTGCAGGAGCTTGCCGACGTTCTTGGTCGTCTTGTTGGTGCGGCGTGCGTGGAGCGAATCGCGCCCGCGCGACTCGCGCGTGCCGCGCCGAAGATCGGCGAGCACCGCGGGGAGCGCCGCGTCGGCCTCGGGCGTGCCGTTCGAGATCACGAACACGTCGGGCGACTCCCCGGAGATCTGCATCAGCTCCGCGTCGCTGGGCATCAGGCCCTTGTCCTGCAGCACGAGCGAGAGGACGACGTCGCCCATGCCAAAGCCGACCGCGGGGGTCGAGGGTCCGCCGAAGAGTTCGATGAGGTTGTCGTAGCGTCCGCCGCCGGCGACGGCCCGCTCGCCGTCGACGATGACCTCGAAGACCATGCCGGTGTAGTAGGCGAGGCCGCGGACGATGGAGAAATCCAATTCAACCCAGTTCGTAAGCCCAGCAGTTCTCACGGCTTCACCAAACTGGATTGCGTAGGACTCAATGCTCGTAAGCTCGACCCCCTTCGCAACCTCAACTTCCGCCACACTGGAAAAGACGTGATGAATCTTGTAGCTCAAGACGAGTGAATCGAACTTCTCCCATTCAAACGCCAACTGCTTCGCTTCTGCTGCAAACACGGCATCGGATATCTTGGGCCGGCGATCGAGTAGCGCTACCACGGCGTCGGCTGAAGTGAATGGTGACACGCACTGTGCCAAGAAATTGACCAGCAGACCACGGTGACCAAACTTCACGCGCACATCTTTGGACGTCAGTCCAAGCTCGCGCAGCAACCCCACGCACGCCGCGATCACCTCCGCGTCGGCTTGTGCCGTCGCCCGCGCGACATCGTCCGGCGTCGGCTTCTCCGGGAGCGCCAGCCCGATCACGTCGCAGTTCCACTGCAAGAACTCACGCAGCCGCCCGCGCTGCGGGCGCTCGGCCCGGAAGAACGGCCCGGCGGTGAACCACTTTGTGGGCTTGGGCAGGCTCGCGGCCTTGGCGGCGTACATCCGCGCCAGCGTCGGCGTGAACTCGGGTCGCAGCGCATACGGCGCGGGCGCATCCACGCCCCGCGCCAGCTTTTCGCCCAGCGCCTTCACGCCCTGCTCGTCCTTGCCGCTGAACACGCCGAAGATCTCGGAAACGATCCCCTCGCCCGATTTCTTGGTATAGAGCTCCGTGAACTCGAACGTCGGCCCGTCGACCTCCTCAAAGCCGTGGTTGATCGACGCGCGGCGCCACGCCTCCGTGATGAATCGGCGCCGCGCCGCCTCGATCGGGTACAGGTCGCGTGTGCCGGTGGGTGGTTGAATCGGCTTGTTGTCGGCCATGAGGGGCGGGGCTCCGATGCGGTGGAAGCAAGACGGCGAGAGAGCGAAACAGTGAAACAGGGGGGCAGCGAGACAGGGAATGAAAGGAGTTTCAACGCAGACGTCGCGTCATCCGTTCACGCCCGCCCTCACGATCGGGCTACTGACCGGAACCTCCGTCGGGCTTGCTCGATTTGATCACGATCTTCTCTTTCCCGTCGTGCGGCGATCGCTTCTTCGGAAACTTCTGGTGCTCCTCGTCGGCCCACTGATCGCCGATCCGCCACCACACCAAGACGAACGCCGTCGCACCGATCAGCACGATCACCGCCACGACCCACTGCAGCGTTTCCATCGCGGTCCCTCGATCAGAGCTCGACCATCGCCATATCGGGCTCGGCGAGCGCCGGGGCGGCCGGGGGCTTCACGTCGCTCACGAACACCGACAGCGCCGGGAACGCGCGGGCCATCTCCGCGCGCACGTTGGCCGCGTTGAACGCGCCCGCGATCGTGGTCGCCTGCTCCGTGCCCGCGGGGACCTGGCCCTTGGTGGTGAACACGACGACCGGGCGCGTCTCGTCGACGGGCACTTCCGCGCCGTCCAGCACCGCGCCAATATCCATCGCGTGCTGCCCTTCGGACTTTGACGCGCCGACGCACGGGATCGCCCGCTCGAAGGGCTGGATCATGCCGCGGGCGTTCTCGAACGATCCGGCCTTCTCCACCCACGTCGCGCCGGGCAGGACGACGTTGGCCTCGTCGACCAGTCGGTTCATGAGCGTGTCGATCAGCACGACGAACTTGCCGCCCAGCGACTTCACGAGCGCGTCGGTCGCCCATGCGTCGGGATAGTTGCCGGTGAGCAGGACCGCGCCGATGTCGCTCTTGCCGGTGCCGTGCCCGAGGGACTTCAGGAAGTCGTCGAACTCAACGACCGTGCCGCCCAGCGCGCCCAGCACACGACGCACGCCGCGCGCGTTCGGTGCCTTCTCGGCGTAGACCTTGAAGGCCTTGGGGCTCCTTTCGTCCGCACCGATCGGGTACACCTTGTCCTGGCCGCGCACCGGAACGGGCCCGACGCCGAGAATGGCCTTGGGATCAAGCCGGCGCGCCAGCGTCGCCAGCGCGTACGCCTCTTCGCACGAGAGCATCGGGCTGACGAGCACCGCGAGGCGCTTGCCGATCGACGTCTCCTTGGCGATCCCCTCGATCGTGTCGTCGTAGGCCTTGGGATAGTCTGTCTCGACCAGCGCGCCATACTGGCGACGCATCGGCGTGGTCAGGCGGTTGTCGGCGTGGATGTGCCGCCAGCCGTATCGAACCTCGTCGGTGATCCACCACTTGTTGACCGCGGGGTTGGTGCGCGGCTTGACGCGGTAGACCTTGCCCTGGTTGTGCTCGATGAACAGGTTGTCGCCGCTGGCGGTCAGGCCGTCGATCGACGGCGTGGACTTGAGGAACCACACGCGCTGGGAGAAGAGGAAGTCCTTGTCCAGCAGCGCGCCCACCGGGCACAGATCAACCACGTTGGCCGACAGCTCGTTGGCGAGCGGAACGCCCGGGAACGTGTCGATCTCTTCCTTGTTGCCGCGGCCTTGCACGGAGAGCTCCGCGGTGCCCGTCACCTCGCGCGTGAACCGCACGCAGCGGGTACACATGATGCACCGATCGGAGTAGAGCAGGACGTGGGGGCCGACGTCCTTCTTGGGCTGCTTGACCTTCTGCTCCTGGAAGCGCGACACGCCCCGCCCGTACTCATAGGAATAGTCCTGCAGGAAGCACTCGCCCGCCTGATCGCACACCGGGCAATCCAGCGGGTGGTTGATGAGCAGGAACTCCAT
>JADYYE010000288.1 GCA_020853815.1 Phycisphaerales bacterium | reverse complement strand
TTTCTAACTAGAAATAAATACTAACCGGTGTCCAACAGAGAACAAATGCTCCCATGATAACAGTTATTGTACGCAATGCTTTTCTTGCTTTATTGTTGCTACCATTTCTTGCAGATGCTTTTTGATTGGCTGTTCTAACTGATATGATTGAGCTCTTATTTTGTGTATTCGGCAGAAGTGTTTGACTTTCATCTAGTTGTTTATGTGATTCTATGCCAGCTTTAGTAAGTGCAAGTAAATTAGTTATATTCGGTGCAACGACGGCTTCTGGTGTATGTTCGCCACTGGTTTCATTTGATGATGATCGATTAGTGGCGTCAGGTGCATGTTGTTTATGATGATGATGATTGTTGTTGTTATTATTAACATTACCTGTTGAACTTCCTAGATCATCTTCAACAGTCGTCTTTTGTTTTGACGGTGATGATGGACTTGAGTGTCTTGGCTTTTTTTTCTTCGGTGTTGCAGATGCTGAAACAACAGCTGTTTGATTTTTTGACATATTTATGACGAGATTTGTCATTGTCGATGATGGTATGCCAATAAGGGTAGAGACTTTTTTTGCAGCTTGCATTGAACGTCTTTCAAGTGCACTCGCGACTTGATAAATAAAAAAATAAAGTATGAACATCACTAATAATGTTACCCAAAAATAACCAACAGTTAAACCTATAAAGAAAATAGTTCATAACTGACAGAATCTCACACACAATTTAACTGACCTAGATTGAAATAAGGATTTTTATTCCATTGAACACTAAAATAATTCATTGTGTCGTATTTCTTTCTGTTTTATTTCGTTATGTGACTTACTCGCATTGAAAATCAATTTTGCTTAAATTTGGTTTTTTACTAAATATCGGATAACCCATTGTTGAAGCAAAAAATATAACCGCTGGAACAATCCATGTTAAAAGCACCAAATAAACAATTCGCTTTTCTGTTCTCCAATTTCGATACTTCGTTGGTATTTTCACCGAACAAAAACGATCAACAGTTATTAACAGTACCGTATAAATAGACGCTAAACATACAGTGTAATCTAATGATAACCATATGTCACATAAGAATGATCCAAGCACCCATTCATTTTTATAGATAGCTAATGTTAAAAATGGCATAGATATAAAACCGATTAAGAAATCGCTAACAGCCAATGAGAATATAAAATAATTTGTTGGATGACGTATTTGTCGATCGACAAAAAATGAAACAAGTACCAGTACATTACCACATATGGTAAGTAAGGATATAAATGTACCAATAATGGCAAATGCGATATTCAAATGTACAGGATATGGATGTGATGATGATTGAGATGGTAACGATGCTGGTGAAAATATTCTAAATGATGGATCTTGAACATCATAATTGCTCAAATTATCGAATGGGACCGAATCGTTAAAATTAAAATATGAAAGGTCTTCGATCATACATATAATAATACGAGAAAAGAAAAATGTCTAGAACAACTAAAAATTTCGAATAAATATTACAAAAAAAATATATTTTTTTTCGATTATTACTGATGTGGAATTGTTTTTTTTATTTACCTGCTGTCTGATATAGGTACCCGTCACTTATTTGAAGTGTATAGT
>JADYYE010000117.1 GCA_020853815.1 Phycisphaerales bacterium | reverse complement strand
GCCGGGTGGACGAACTTCGTCATCGGGGCCGCCTCACGCGACTCCGTCGAGCGCGCTTCACGAGCGCGGCCCCTTCTGAGTCTCAGCCTTGATCACTGGATCACCTCCTTCCACGTGTTGCCCCGCCCTGGACGAGCGCCGAACTCGTTCGCCGTCGCGCGATCGCGACGGACCCATCCAAGGCCCCGGTCCGTCATGGACCGTTCCCCGCGGGCCGTCACCCGCGGCACGTCGCCCGGAGAACCGGGCGGTCGAGGGGTCGAGTGTCCCAACCCCTCCACGCCTCAAGTATGCAATACCCGCGCGGAAAATGCAAGCCAATCTCCGGCCTTGCCGTCCGTATCGATTGCGCCATCGGCGGCCTCACCCGATCGCGTATTCCCCCGGTTCCCAACCTGATCGCTGCCTCGTCCCTGGCCGATCCTCTCGACGCACTCGAGGGGGCGCGCTTGAAGCTGACCACCAAGGTCATCCTGGGTCTCTCCACCACGGTGGTCCTGCTCGTGCTCGCGCTCGGCGTTATCGGGCACTACGTCCTGGGGCGCAGCTTCGAGTCGCTCGAGCGCCATTACGCCCAGCGGAACCTTGGCCGCGCCAAGGAGGCCGTCGACTCCCGCGTCGAGGCGATCAGCGTCAAGCTCAGCGACTGGGCCAACTGGGACGACACCTACAAGTTCGTCGAAGACCTCAACAGCGACTACAAGGAAGCCAACCTCAACGCCGGCAGCATCGCCAACCTCAAGATCGACTTCATCCTCTTCTACGACCCCGCGGGAAAACTCCTTGAAGCCCGCGTGCTCGCCGACGAGGAAAACCTCCGCCCCGATGTCCCCGCCGCCTTCGCCGAATTGCTCCAGTCCTCGGGCGGCCTGACCGGACTGGACAAGGACGGCGACTCCCGCGCCGGCCTCATCAACCTCGATGGCCAGACCGCCCTCTTCTGCGCCAAGCCCATCCTCACCAGCGAGGGCCAAGGCCCCTCCCACGGCGTGCTCGTCTTCGGCGATCTTGTCGACGACCAGCTCCGCGAATACATCCAACGCTTCACCAAGTGCCCCGTCACCCTCACCGACCTGGCGAGCGACCGGCTCGACGCCGATACCGCCGACCTCCCTCTCAACACACTCACCTCGGCCGCGGACGACATCCTCGTCGCGCCCGCCGACGAATCCCCCGACTCCCTCCGCCAGGGATGGGCTCTCGCGCGCGACATCCACGCCAAGCCCGCGCTCGTCGCGCGCCTCGACATGGAGCGCCCCATCTTCGCCCAGGGACGCATCACCCAGCGCTACATGCTCTACGCCGTCGCCGGCGGGTGCGGGTTCTGCGGGCTCATCATCGTCACATTCCTCTCGCGCCGCGTCCTCAATCGCGTCGACCGCCTCTCGCGCGAGGTCGTCGCCGCCCACGATTCGCTCGCCGTCCGCATGTCCGACTCCGGCACCGACGAGCTGGGCAACCTGGCGCTCCGCATCAACGCGATGCTGGCGACCCTCGAGAAGTCCCAGCACGATCTGAATGCAGCCCGCGTCGTCGCCGAATCAGCCAACACGGCCAAGAGCGAGTTCCTGTCGACGATCACCCACGAGATCCGCTCGCCCATGACCGCCGTCATCGGGTACGCCGACCTGCTCCTGGAGCCCGGCGTCACCGACGATCAGCGCCGCGACCACGTCTCGCGCATCCGGCGCAGCGGCGAGCACCTGCTGGGCGTGATCAACGACCTCCTCGACGCCTCCAAGATCGAGGCCGGCGCCATGACCATCGAGAGCGTCCCCTGCTCCGTGCGCCAGATCGCCGACGACGTCCGAGGCATGGTCGAGTCCAAGGTCCAGGCCGCGGGCATCTCCTTCATCGTTGAGATCGCCCAGTCCGTCCCCGGCATGATCGCGTCGGACCCGCTGCGTCTCCGCCAGGTGCTCATGAACCTCGCCTCCAACGCCGTCAAGTTCACCAAGCAAGGCTCGGTCACCATCGGCGTCGACCTCGCCGACGAGTCCACCCTCCGCCTCCGCGTCGAGGACACCGGCATCGGAATGTCCTCCGAGCAGATCGACAAGCTCTTCAAGCCCTTCTCGCAGGCCGACTCATCGACCTCGCGCCGCTTCGGCGGGACCGGCCTTGGCCTCACCATCTCGCGCAATCTGGCCCGCCTCATGGGCGGCAACATCACCGTCGAATCCCGCCCCGGCGAGGGGAGCATCTTCACCGCCACGGTCCGCTTCCTCCCCTGCAACTCCGTCGCCGCCGTCGCCGCCGCCGCCGCCGCCGCCAAACGAAACGTCTCCCTCACCGGCCTCCGCGTCCTCCTCGCCGACGACTCCGAGGACAACCGCAAGCTCCTCAACCACTTCCTCAAGGGCGCCGGCGCCGAGGTCGTCCTCGCCAACGACGGCCGGGAAGCGATCGATTCCATCAAGCAAGAGATGGCACGCGGCGCCGCCTTCCACGTCGTCCTCATGGACATGCAGATGCCCGTCTGCGACGGCTACGAAGCCACCCGCCGCGCCCGCGATATGGGGTACCGAGGCGCCATCGTCGCCCTTACCGCCCACTCCATGGCCGAAGAACGCGGGCGTTGCATCGCCGCCGGGTGCGACGACTTCATCAACAAGCCCATCGAGCGAACCCAGCTCTGCTCCACGGTCCTCGACTGGGCCCGCCGCGAGCACATCGAACTCGCGCCCGAGTAGGCGTCCGCCCCTTGAACATCAAAAAAGGGCGATCGGCGGGACTCGAACCCGTGACCCCCGGGATCACAACCCGGTGCTCTAACCAACTGAGCTACGATCGCCATCTCGGCACAGGCAAAAGACCTTCGCCCACGCCCGAACACAGAGAATAGCCCCCGAAAACCGCAGCGACCACCCCGATCGGACTCCGGTCGGGTCGTCACGTCTCGGCCACGTTTTTGTGGATGAAGACGTGGGCGTCCTCTAGGCTTCCAACCCGCGGCACATCAGTCGCGGGCTATTTCCGCAAAGGAACACATATGTCCAAAGCGCTCGTCGATCAGCTCAACCTCGCGGCCTCGCGTTTCCGCGTCAACCTCTCCTCCGCCGAGCTGATCGAGCAGGCCATCCGCGCCGGCGAAGGCACCCTCGCCAACAACGGCGCCACCGTCTGCATGACCGGCGACCGCACCGGCCGCTCTCCCAACGACAAGTTCCTCGAAGACGTCCCCGCCATCCATCCCAAAATCTGGTGGGGCAAGGTCAACCAGCCCCTCAAGCCCGAGGGCTTCGACCTCGCGCTCAAGATCGCCATCGACCACCTCAACTCGCGCCCCGGCCTCTATGGCTTCGAGGGCTTCGCCGGCGCCGACGCCAAGTATCGTCTCGGCGTTCGCGTCGTCGCGGAGCAAGCCTGGCACGCGCTCTTTGCCTCCACGCTCTTCATCAAGCAGGGCAGCCAGGCCGCAGGCGGACCCGCCGGAAACACCGGCACCCTCGTCGGCACGACCGCGCCCGACTTCAAGCACGACTGGCTCATCCTCAACGCCGGCAAGCGCCGCCTCACCGAGGGCGAGGCCAAGGCCATCGGCGTCAAGGGCCCCGTCCTCATCGCCCAGTCCATCAACCGCAAGATCGTCGTCATCCTCGGCACCGAATACGCCGGCGAGATCAAGAAGAGCATCTTCTACGCCATGAACTACGACATGCCCGAGGTCGGCGTCTTCCCCATGCACTGCTCCGCCAACGTCGACAAGAAAGACCCCTCCAACGTCGCCCTCTTCTTCGGCCTCTCCGGCACCGGCAAGACCACACTCTCCGCCGACCCCAACCGCGCCCTCATCGGCGACGACGAGCACGGCTGGTCCGACCGCGGCGTCTTCAACTTCGAGGGCGGCTGCTACGCCAAGTGCATCAAGCTCTCCAAGGAAGGCGAGCCCCAGATCTG
>JADYYE010000287.1 GCA_020853815.1 Phycisphaerales bacterium | reverse complement strand
TCATAACAGGTTCATTAAAAGTTTGCTCATCAATACAAATAGGTGATGAGTTTTCTATAAACAAATTATGAATATCTTGCCCTCTATAATAAGGAATGCCTTTATCAAGAAACTTTTCACTTATTGACATATGATTGCCATCTGATACTTTTACTAAATCCGTTAGTTTAGAAAATTTACTTTTCTTTAAAAATTTTTCAATCGAAAGGTTTTCCTTTGTGTAAAATTCTGTATCAACTCTTAGTGTCCGTTCTAAATTACTCAAAGCCACCACACTCACTTCCAGCCCTTCTAGCAAAGCTTCATATCGAGCTTTGTTAAAAGGGCTATTTAAAAAAAACTGAGTTTTTCCTTTTTGGCGAATTCGATAAATGCTTCTGCGATTCCGTCTTGGGTCTCGCCTTCGTCTAAAACTTTTCCCGTGTCTGAGGTAAATAAATTGTGGTTAAACAAATCATGCTCTACGATGAAGTGTCCGTGCTTGTCTTTCTTACGAGAACCGAGTGCGTCTTTTGCATAGATTTTATCTCCTGAATTGTCTTTGCCCGGCTTGGTTTGAGTTGCGAAGAATATGTTGTAATCCGCTACTTTTTTACAGACCTGTCCAACTCTCACGTCATCATTCCATTTTTGCACAAATAGCACTGATGTCTTCGTTCCTGTATGCGGCTTGAATGTGTTTTGGTGTAAACCTACAACAGCGAGTATGCGACAACGCTCTGCTATAAATTCTCGAATTCTTTTGTCAGAAGAGTTATTGAATCTTCCTTGCGGGAGGACAATCGCCATTCGCCCACCGGGTTTTAAAAAATTTAGGCAACGCTCGATGAATAAAATATCTCTTCCTATTTTATCTTCCATTTTATCGTTGTCTTTTCTGGCAATCTCATAAAGCCCAATAATCCCACGCTCTTTTATATCGCCCGCAAAAGGAGGATTTGCCATGACTATATCAAATTGGAATTTAGAATAATGGTTCTTATCCGCACAGTAGCTTTTTAGACGTTTGAATCCGTCTCTATAAACGTCCTGCCAGTCTTCTGAGTTTTCGTTTTCTTGCCATCTTCCATAGTCTAGAGAATTGAGTTTAATTACATTTGTCTCCCCGTCCCCCGCAATCAAATTCAAAGTTCTACCCACTCGAACTGCACGAGGATCAAAATCGATTGCGAATACTTTTTCTTTTACATACTCAATTTGTTTTTTAGATTTCTTTTCGGTCGAGAATAGATGTTTTTTATTTGGTTCTAGTTTCTTCCATACATGAAACATTCCATGCACCGGAAAACCACAACTACCCGCAGCAGGGTCGATGATGGATTCTGTCGGAGTAGGGTTTAGCATTTTCACACACATATCAATCACATAACGCGGAGTAAAGTATTGTCCTTTTTCTCCTTTTGCAGACTGGTTGATGAGATGTTCAAATGCTTCGTCTATAATTTCTAGATTCGAGTTAAACAACTTCATAGTTTGCAGGTAACTAACGCACATATTGAGATGAGAATCAGTCAGTTCAAGTTTAGAGCTTGGCTCGAATACTCCACCCCAGTGTTTTTTCGCTCGTTGAAATAAATCTTCTACTCTCTTCTTTACCATTTTTAGATATTCTCTTTCTTCTGCTTTTTCTTTGTGAGTTCCTCTAAATTCTACCACTCGCAGTCGTTCTTTCAGTTTGTTTACTTTTTTCTTATCAAATTCTTTTAAGTCTTCTACATTCCTAAGATCATTGTCTGAAAGAAAGTCTTCGATTCTTCGAATGTCTTCTTCGGATTGCCATTCATCGTATAGTTTTGCAAAAATTAATTTGAATGATTCCTCAAAAACATCTACACCAGAGTTGGCGAGCACTTCATCTTCTAACTGCTCGATGATATCTTTTAAAGTTTTTGTATTTAATTTATTGCCATAAAGCACATCTAGAATTGTAATTTTATCTAATTGATCCAAAAACTCTTCGAAGGTAAGAGTCGCATCGGGAAGATAGGATAAGCTGTTTAGATGATTCGGGTCTGTTCGATGATAAAATTCCTGTTGGTTCCCGTTTGACCAAACGCCGATGGGAGCACCCGTACTA
>JADYYE010000286.1 GCA_020853815.1 Phycisphaerales bacterium | reverse complement strand
CGCAAGCGATTGCGAACTCGTGGAGCGACGGGCATCGCACGCCGACATCGGCGGCGTGGGCGCATGCGCTGGCCATCGGTCCCGGGCTCGGCCTCACCGGTGAATCGCTGGCGATGCTGCGCGACGCACTCGATGCGAATCCAGAGCTCCCCGTTGTGCTCGATGCCGACGCGCTGACACTGGTGGCGCAGTCGGGCGGTGACGTGGCGGCGCGTTTGCACGAGTGGTGCGGGACGCGGGACGTGGTCATCACACCGCATGCCGGAGAGTTCGCACGACTGGCAGGTGCACCGCTTCCCACCGATGACTGGCAGGCACGTGCGCAGGCCGCGAGTGCATTCGCGCGGCGCGCCAAGTGTACGGTGTTGCTGAAAGGAGCGCCCACGTTGGTGGCCTGCGTTGATGGCACGATTGCGGTCTCACCTCGCGGTAACGCCGTGTTGTCCACCGGCGGCAGTGGCGACATGCTCGCAGGGGTCATCGGCACATTGCTCGCGCAGGGCGTGCGTGGACGGACGGCCGCGGTCATTGGCGCCGCCGTGCACGGGATCGCCGCAGAACTCACCGGTGCGCGCATCGGCGTTCGGGGCGCCACTCTCGACGACGTCCTCGAGGATCTGCCACGCGCGTGGCGGTCGGTGCTTGATCCCGCACCGTTGCCGCCGGGCATTCTGCTCGAACTGCCGTCCACATCACTCCGCTGAGGCGCACGATGCGCACGCGACCCGCGCCGCGCGCCATGCGGTACGCCCGCGTGCTCTCGATGATGATCGGAGCACAGCTGATGTTGAACAGCTGCGCGGCGGTTGGTGGGGCCGGCTACAGCGGCGGCGGTGGTGGTGGATTCCGCGACGATCGTCGATTGATCGGTGGGTTTGCCGATGTGCGCGGCGTTGGCGTTTCGCGACGGTATGTGTTCGCGGCCACGTCGAGCGGGATCAGTGTCTACGACCGGCTGTTCAACACGTGGTTGCCACCCTTGGCGCGCGGCGAAGGTCTGGAAGACGGACAGATCACGTTCATGGCCGGTG
>JADYYE010000116.1 GCA_020853815.1 Phycisphaerales bacterium | reverse complement strand
GTCCGGCGATGGTCGCGTATCGGCAGACAGTCGACTGGAACGGGAAGCGGACGGATCGGTGCGGGATGATCTGCACGCTGGATGTCCATCCCTTCGGCAAGCGGGCTGGCGGCGGCATCCTGCCTCACGAGCAGACGTTCAGCGGCCCGAAGGAGGACCGGCTGGCGCTCATGAAGGCGACGAGGTGCCAGTTGTCGCCGATCTTCGGGTTGCACGCGGACGAGGCGGGGAGAGCATCCGGGCTTGTGCGGCGCGTGATGGGATCGCGCAAGGCCGACATGCTCGCGAAGAGCGATGACGGTGTGACGCACGAGGTCTGGCGGATCGAGGATGAGGCAACCGTTGGCGAGTACCGTCGCGCCCTTGAGGGCGAGGATGTGTTCATCGCGGATGGGCACCACAGGTACAACACGGCGTTGAACTACATCTCGTGGCTCGAGTCGCAGGGCGCGGTTCAGGCGGACCACCCGGCGCGAAAGTGCATGTTCGTGATGGTCGGGATGTCTGATCCGGGGCTTGTGATCGGGCCGACGCACCGCGTGCTTGGGGGAATGAAGGAGTACACGTTCGACGCGTTCATCGCGGCCGCGGGCCAGCACCTGCGATTCGAGCCGATTGCCGGCGACATCGCGGCGCTGGAGCGGGCGGTCAATGACGTCAAGAGCATGGGCGAGAGCCGCGTCGGCGTGTACGACATGGCGACCAATCGGTGCATGGTGGCGATCCCATCGCGCAAGGACCCGCTCGCGGCGTCGTTCGCGGACAAGCCCAGGGCGTGGCGGACGCTGGATGTCGCGCTGATCCAGCACCTGATCGTCGAGCAGATCTGCCAGCCGAAGCTGAACGGGGGCCAGCCGGTGACGTGGGCGTTCCCGCACACGATCGCAGAGGTCCTTGAGATCGCCAAGGGCAAGGAGACGGGCTCCGGTGGTGGGGCGGGCTTCGCGCAGCTTGCGGTGATCGTGAGGCCGACGCCGCTCCAGGCCGTGAAGGAGATATGCCTGGCGGGGGAGCTGATGCCGCAGAAGTCGACGTTCTTCTTGCCCAAGCTCGCGACGGGGATCGCGCTCAACCCGCTGGCGTGAGCGATCTGGCGATCAGTTCGGGCGGGCGTTGGCCAGTCCAGTCTCGAGCCACTGCCTGAGGGCTGTGGCCGAGGTGTTCCCCTCGTGGCGTGCGATCTCCTGGCCGTTCCAGACGAGCACGAGCGCAGGAATAGGGCCGATGCGGAGGCGCTGGGCGGCGTCCATTGAGACGCGGTCGGGGCCGGTGACGTCGGCGTAGACGGGGATGGTCGCTCCCTTGATGAGCTGTTCGACCGAGGCGTCGGCGAGGGCGCCGCGTTTGAAAGCCTGGCAGGGTCCGCACCAATCGGCGGTCGCGAAGACGAGGACGGGGCGGTTTTCTTCGGGGCTGCGCTGGAGCGCGGCGTCGAGGGTCGTGGCGTTGAGGAAGGCGTCGGGCGTGGGAGCTTTGGCGCCTCCGGATCGCCCGAGGATGGCGAGTGCGGCGATGCCGAGGACGACCACGATGACGAGTCCGCCGATGCCGCGCATGGATGGGCTCCTTCGCGTACGAGTCCTCTGTTGGCGGCTGGGGTTACGTGGACCCGATGACGCCACCGACGAGCGGCTCGACGAGATCCTTGACGGTGACGATGCCGACGGGTCGTCCCTGCCTCTCAACGATAGCGAGGGTCTGGCCCGCGGCCTGGAGCATGCGGAGGGCTTCGACGACGCGTGTCTCTTCGCGGACGAAGACGGGGTCGATGCGGTGTCGATCGAGAGGGGCGCCGGGATCGAGGAGGACGTCGATGGCGCGGGCGATGCCGCGGGGACGTCCTGATCGATCGGTGAGTGGAAACGCGGCGTGCCCGGCGCTGACAACGGCGGCGGCGGCCATGCGGGGCGGTGTGTCGAGCGCGATGGTGCGCACGCGATTCCAGGGGATCATCTCGTCGCCGACGATGGCGCGAGTGAACTGTGTCGCGCGATCGATGAGTGTCGACTGGGTGTCGGAGATCGCGCCCGAGGCGCTGCCCTCTTTCAGGAGGGTCGCGACGCGCTCTCGCGAGTCCACGAGCTCGGCGCTGGATGAGAGCCCCGCGAGCCGGCCCATGATCCTTCCGAACCAGACGACGAGCGGCACGACGCCGACCAGGCGGAGGAGGCGGGTGGCGTGTTCGAGCGGCCCGGCCAGGCGGTACGTGAGGGTGTCGGCGGCGCGTCGGAAGACTTCCTTCGGGAGCGACTCGCAGAAGACGAGGATCAGCGGGGTGAGCACGAGCGTGTTGACGACCACGATCTCGGATTCGGCCAAGCCGATGCCTCCGAGGAAGGCGGTTGCGCCCAGGGCGCCGAGGTAGTTGGAGATGTTGTTGCCGACGAGGAGGGTCGCCAGCAGCGAGTCGGGACTGTTGAGAGATCGCTGGAGGCGCACGGCGGCTGGATCACTGCGCGAAGCGCGAACGCTCAGGCGCACGCGATTCAGCGTGTAGCAGCCGGTTTCGACGCCGCTCCACATCGCAGAGCATGCCACGCCCAACAGCGAGAGCGCCAGCCATCCGCACTGTTCGAGGATGGTCATGGGTTGTCGGGCGAGGTCGCCCCCTCCGCGAGCGTGACGAGCACGCGCTCCACGCTTCGGCCCGCCATGGACTCGACCCTCAGACGCAGGCGCCCGATGAGCACCTCGTCACCGACCGATGGCAGACGCCCGAGCCCGACGAGCACCAGCCCGGCGACGGTGCTGGCGCGCCGGTCGATGGAGGCGGCGTCGGCGCCAGCGCCGAAAAGATCCGCCCAATCGTGCACCGGAAGGCGTCCGGAGACGATCCACCGTCCCGGGCCGACCCGTTCGACGCGCTCGTGCTCTCTTGTGCCTCCCTCGATCGGCGCAAAGCCGAGCGCACGGATCACGTCGTCCAGCGCCACCATCCCGGTGACGGCGCCGGTCTCGTCCACGCAGATCGCCGTGTCCGTCCGGCTCTCGCGGAAGAACTCGAGCAGGCGGTCCATGCGTGATCGGTCGGGGACAAAGGCCGGCGGCGCGATCAGTTTCCGAAGGTCCCATCCGCGTTCTGCGCGGGTGGCGGCGACACCAAGGGCCTCTCGCACCTTGACCAGGCCGATCACGCCCTCATCGGGCGAGACCTCGCAGACGGCAAGGGTGGCGCGGCGCGACCGGCGTGCCTCGTCGGCGACGTCCCGCGCGCCCGCTCGGGCGTCGACCCAGGGCATGTCGCCGCGCGGCGTCATGACGTCGCGCACGCGGAGCTGGTTCAAGGCGACCACGTCGCCGAGCAGGCGATGGTCTTCCCGTTCGATCAGCCCTTCGGCACCGGCCGCCTCCAGGAGCGACTCGAGCTCGTCGGTGCGGAGCGCCGGGGGCTGCTCGCGCGGGACGAGCACCCTGGCGAGCGGAGCGACGACACCGGAATCCAACAGCACACGGAGCGGCCCCATGGCCCGCGCGGCGGCGACGACGATCGGGGCCAGGACGATGGAGAAGGCAACGCGGTGGGCGTTGGCCAGCAGTTTCGGGAGAACCTCGCCGAGCGCGATGATGGCCACGAGCGATGCGACGCCGATCGCTGCGGCGCCGCTGGCTGATTCGCTTCGGCCGGAGAGCAGCGACGAGAACACAAAGTATGTGACGTTGACCGTG
>JADYYE010000115.1 GCA_020853815.1 Phycisphaerales bacterium | reverse complement strand
TGGGTCCGCCTCCGCGTGTCGCTGGGCGAGCGCGGCGGCAGCCTCCACGTCGGCGTGCGGGAATGTTACGACGATCAGGCCCGCGCTCCGTGCCGCGTCGTGCACCGAGTGATGGCTCTTGGCGTCGATCAGGACTGTTCTGAACCGGGTGGCCAGAGCCTGTGCCATGGCGATGTTGGCCGTGTAGCCGTCGGCCAGGAGCAGGCACCGCTCCAAGGACAGGAACTGCGACAGCGCCGTCTCGAGGTCGTCGAACGCCGTCGTGTTTCCCGTGGTCTCGCGCGAGGCCGTTGTGGAGAGCCCGTAGCGATCGAGGCCGGTGCGCACGGCCTGCAGGACGCGCGGATCATTGGCCAGTCCGAGGTAGTTGCAACCCGCAAAGGCGAGCATGGTGCGCCCCTCGATGGTGGCCCCGGTGGCGGTCGAGCAGTCGATCGGAAGTCTTGGCATCCATGGCCTTTCGAGCAAAGGCGTCCTGTTGCGAGCTCAGGGGCGAGCAACGCCCTGCGCAACGGTATGCGAAACGCGAGTTGGGACCGGCACTGGCGCCGTGGCAACGGCGTGCACCGGACGGATCGTCGCCATCGTGTGCAGCCCCGCAGACGCATCGATCAGCGACGGGATTGCGTTGACCGTGATGTGCGTCGTCGCCTTGTCACCGTGCACGCCGCCCCGCAGAATCAGGTCAACCGGCGGATCCGCATCGATCCGAACACGATCGTGGGGATTCGGCTGGCCGATGGCCGCGGCAAACTCCATTCGGATCACCTCGCGTCCCTGGCGGGACCCCGTTGCGATCTGTCGAACACCCGCTGCCTGCCCCGGAGCCACGGGTCCGAGGCCGCTGATGAGTGGGATCCCCGTGATGATCGGCTCGATCGCCTCGCTCCAGGCGTCCAGACGCAGGCCGAGGTAGTGCGACACGAAGTGCAGGGACTCGCCCAGCCCCACGTGACGAAGTGTGCCCTCGCCCACCTTGGATGCGAACTGGTCGGGCGTCAGTCCTACGCCGATCTTGCGCTGGAATGGGATGCGGCGTGAGGATGCGTCCTGGATCCGCTCGATCAGCAAGCCCCGTACGTCGCGGCAGACCGCCGTTGCGACAAGCGGCAGGGTGTCCATCAAGAAGCCGGGGTTCACGCCCGTCCCCAGCAGGCGTCCGCCCGTCCGGCGTGCCATCGCATCAAGCTCGGTCGCCAGCTCTCGGTGACGAAGCCACGGAAAGAGCAGCTCCTCGCACGTGCTCACGATCGGCAGCCCGCGGGTCAGCAACTCTTTGAATGTGGGGGCGCACGCGTCGAGCGCGGACGACGTGGTCACGATCGCAATATCCGCGTTTCCCGGCGAGATCTCCCCCAGCGAGCCCATCACGCGAGGCGGGGTCGGCCCGGCGTTCGCCACGATCGCGCCGAGGTGCTTGCCTCGGATCGCCGGATCTTGGTCCACCGCATCGATCACGGATCCGATGCCGGTTGCGTGGAGGTGCTCAACGATCATGCGGCCGAGTGGCCCGAGCCCGATCTGCAGGACGCGAAGCATCAAAGTCTCTCCGTGCTCACTCCGAGGGTGCGTTGACGATGTGTGCGGCTGGATCCTTGGGGTCAGGGCGTCGGGTCGGCGATGTCGAAGATCCGCATCGACTCGATCCGCGGCCGCCAGGCCTCGACGAGCGTCGTGTGGGCGGCGTGATCAAGGTAGGCCTGAAGCCCCTCTTCGGTCTCGAACCCGAGATAGACGCCGACGCTGAACGAGGCGTCCACGCCGGCCCGATCAGTGCCGGGCGGCGTGCCGCAGGCGTACGCGACCACAGACGGAATGGTGGCCAGAAGTCGGTCGGAGTCTGCGATGAGCTCCGCGGCGTCTGCCGGGTCCTTCAGGGTGACGAGGACCACGTGGCTGATGAGCGCGGGTCGGGGAGCGGCGACGGCCGGCGCCGGGATCGGCGTTCGTTCCGTCCCGGGCTGCGCGAGAATGACGACCGCAGAAGCGACCGGTGCCGCCAGGAGGGCAAGCACGGCGGTGAAGAAGTTGGACTTGTTCATGGAACCGCTCCGCGGGAAACCAGATCCCGTATTCAGGATCGGGCGGAGGGCGGTGTCTTCAACAAAACCTGCAAGTGTCCGTTGGAGGAAGCGAGCCGGGCGATGGCCGGCTCGCGGTCCAGCCCGAGGTGGTGCATGGCAATCGCCACCTTGGCCTGTCCGCCCGCTTGATCGAGGAGCACGAGGGCGTCGGCTCGGGCGAGTCCGGTGAGTGTGGCGATGATCCGTCCCGCTCGGTCGCGAAGCTTGTCGTTCGACGCTCGAAGGTCGACCATCAGGTTCTCGTAGACCTTGCCCGACAGGACCATGAGCGTCGTCGAGATCGTGTTGAGGGCGAGCTTGGTGGCGGTCCCTGCCTTCATTCGGGTGGAGCCAGTCAGAATCTCCGGTCCCGTGTCGAGGAAGACGAGGTGGCCCGTGTGGGGCGGCTTATGAACATTGGAGCACGTGATGAGCGCCGTGGTGCAGCCGCTCGCCTTGCTGCTGGCGTACGCGAGCGATCCGAGCACGTAGGGCGTTGTG
>JADYYE010000285.1 GCA_020853815.1 Phycisphaerales bacterium | reverse complement strand
TTAAAAAATATGAGCATGTTCGATATTGTGACGCTTCCGCTGGAACATACGGCGGAGATGAAGAACGAGCCGTCTCAGAACAAGCGTCATTTTTATTCTAAACATAAGCAGGCCAACGGCGCGGTGGTGGATGTTGAAGTATACAGCGCGCCGATCAATATCGGCGGCAAGCAATACTATTATTATATTGTGCATGATATTACCGACCGGATCAAATCCGAACGTGAATTGATTACGGCTAAAGATACCGCCGAACACGCGAGCCGGGCGAAGAGCATGTTTCTGGCAAATATGAGCCATGAGATCCGCACTCCGATGAACGGCATTATCGGCATGACCGAGCTTGCCTTGTCCAAATCCGCGGATGATGATCAGAAGGAATATTTGAAACTTGTGCAGAAATCCGCCGAGTCGCTGCAGCGGGTGGTAAACGATATTCTCGACTATTCGAATATTGAAGCCGGACAGATGAAGATGGAGAAGATGCCTTTTCATTTGCAGGAATGTCTCAAAGAAGTTATTGACCTGTTCCGGATCGGAGTTAAGCAGAAAGGGCTTGATATATCCCTGGAGTACGATCCGAAAATACCGCATAATGTGCTTGGCGACCCCGTCAGGATTCGTCAGGTACTGGCCAATCTCATCGGCAACGCGGTGAAATTCACCCATATCGGCAAGATCAATGTCGCGGTGATGCTGAGAAGCATTGGCGATAAAAATATTGAAATTCTGTTCAAGGTAACCGATACCGGGATAGGGATTTCGAAAGACGAATTGAACAGTCTGTTCAGCGCGTTCACTCAGCTGGACAGTTCGTATTCGAAGCGTTATGGCGGCACCGGCCTGGGCCTGGCGATTACCAAGCAACTGGTGGAGTTGATGGGCGGCAAGGTTTGGGTGGAAAGCATTAAAGATGTCGGGAGCAGCTTCTTTTTTATCGTGAAACTCGGCCTGCCGACTGATTCTGACGGCAGGAAGGAGCAGAAGTCGGTTGACGGCGGACAAAAAAGTTCAGGAAACGGCGCCAGTATTCTTTTAGCTGAAGATGACAAAACCAGTAATTATCTGGTAAAAGTTCTGCTGCAGAAGCGAAACCACAATGTGGTCGCGGTATTCAACGGCGCTGAAGCTGTGGAAGCTTATAAAAATGGAAAATTTGATCTGGTGCTGATGGATATTCAGATGCCGGTAATGAAC
>JADYYE010000284.1 GCA_020853815.1 Phycisphaerales bacterium | reverse complement strand
GTCTGAAAAATAATGGTTCCAGCGCAGGGCAAAATTTTGATGGCCGTATTGCAAGGTTGCCTGTCTCGGTATGATATTGGCAATGCTGATTAATGTGTCCACCTGGTAGGCATCGAAACTGGTGTAAGTGCTCAGGGAAATATGATCCTGCACCGTGGGATGCCAGGTGATTTTATTGGCCAGGTCTAAAAACTTGGGGTTAGTATCAGGCAGGCGTTTTTTGGCAACCTGACCGACCAGGACGTTATTATAAAACTTGATCAAATAGTCATTGAAGGAAAGCCTGGCGGAACTCATCACGGCTAATTTGTCTTTCAAAACCGGCAATTCGATATGCAGGCGATTTGAAATGAGCCCGACTCCGCCGCGCATGCTGAATTTTTCGGTGTTGGGTTCGCTCATTTTTAAATCCAGTATGCCGGCCGTGCGTCCGCCATAACGTGCGGGAATCGATCCTTTATAAATCTGCATTTCCCGGATTGCATCGGTTGGAAACACAGAAAACAGCCCAAGCAGGTGCGTGGGGTTAAAAACCGGCATATTGTCCAAAAGAATCAAATTTTGATCCACGGCTCCACCGCGAATATTGACGCCGTTCGCCCCTTCTCCGATAGACGAGATACCCGGCAGGGTTTGCAAACTCCTTAAAATATCTACCTCTCCTGCGGCCGGAGCGATCTTTTGGACGGCTTTCATACTCAGCACATTTACGCCCAATGACGGCGTTTCCATCGTTCGGACGGCGCTTTGTGCACTGATTACAATCTCTTCAATTTGAGTACCGATGTTCTCTATTTCTATATGCTGGAGTTCATCGCCGGTCAGGGTGAATTTCCGCGAAAACGTATTATAACCCAATAATTGAAATTTTACCACGTGTTCTCCACAGGTAACAGGCATGCGCAGCCGGCCGGTCGAATCCGTTGCCACGCCGGTTTCTTTTCCATCTAATTTGAGCGATGCCCCGATCAGGGCTTCGCCGGTTTGCAGATCCGTTACTTTGGCGTTCAGGTAACACGGCGTTTGTGCCGCTATCCGGTTGCAAAGGAAAACGGATAAAAAAATGAGCGAGGTTAAGTAGTGATGATATTTTCTATAAATCATTAGTTAACAGGTTGAAGCGCCCAAAGTAGTTCAATCTCACAGATTAATTGACCGCGCCGTTTCCAACTTACGCCACATTTGCCAAATCGCGCTATATATTTCGGGGCAATGCACCTTTCATGGGCGCCTTTTTTTGCAAAAAAGGTCTATTTTTGCTCTGTACTAATATTTTTGATCATGGCAACATTCACCCTGCAAATAAACAACCGCGAATACACCGCCGAAGTGGCGTCCGACACCCCGCTCCTCTGGGTTTTACGTGATCACCTCGGCTTGGTGGGCACCAAATACGGTTGCGGCATTGCGGTATGCGGCGCCTGTACCGTACACCTGAACGGCGAAGCCACCCGCTCCTGCGTGTTGCCTGTATC